>NZ_DATFZD010000305.1:0-4389 GCF_035314665.1 Mycobacterium sp.
CCAGCTGAAACCCCGCACGCTGGCTCTTCGGACAAGTCACTTCCCGGGCCCACCAGCAACCACCATACAATGGTAATCACAACCGCTCTCTTGACACAGAGAGGCGCCGTCTAGGCCGGGGCGATGCCGTTCAGCTCGCAACCACCACGATCACACCGGGCGGCTGGTCGGCGACTTCAGGAATCCGCGGTTGGACGGGCGCTTTCAATAGCTGACCCACGGCATCGGCGGTTTCACGTTCGCCCGGCCCGTTGCCGAAGTACACGGTGGTGGCCGAGACGTTGGGCAGCGACAGGTTGTCGACCGCTGTGACGTTGTAGCCGCCCTGCTTCAGCTGGTCGGCGGTGCGCCCGGCGATCCCCTGTTGGCTGGAAATGTTGTAGACCCGTACATCTGCTTTTACCGCAGGTTTCGCCGAGGTTTTCGGCGCCATGGTGCTCGTCGTCACAGTTGATCCCGACGAGTCGTCGTCGGAGTTGGAGCCCGATCCCATCGCTTGGAATCCCACCAGCAAAAAAATGACACCAAGAAACAGCAACACCATGACCATGGCCCGCAGGGGTAGCCCGGTCGAGTCGGGAACGCGCTCATTCATTGACGTCACTGTATCTAGGAGTGCGCCAAAACCCACACCGACGCTCAGCGGGCGGGTAATACCTCAGGTGACTTCGAAGCCCAGCCGTCGCGCAGCCCGCGCCTTCTGCCGACTGGCACGCAGCCGTCGGAGCCGTTTGACCAGCATCGGGTCCGCCGCCAATGCTTCGGGCCGGTCGACCAAAGCATTCAGCACCTGGTAGTAGCGCGTGGCCGACATAGCAAACAACTCTTTGATGGCTTCTTCTTTCGCGCCGGCGTATTTCCACCATTGGCGCTCGAACGCCAAAATGTCATGTTCGCGGCGGGTTAGCCCATCGGCGAGTTCTGAGTCGTCCCCCGATCGATTAGCCCGCGCCATAGCGCTGTCCATATCGCTTCCTCGACCCTTTCGGCGAATTCTCGAATGCTCGCTGCTCCGGCGAATATTCAACCACGCTGACAACTGTTGACCCCGCACCCAAGCCCGCGAGTCGGCTGCCTAGGTGAGATTGCCTGCCGCAGGCCCACTCCGCAACAACAGTGCTTAAGCTTGCCGGTCATGGCAGTCGTACCCATTCGCATCGCGGGAGATCCGGTCCTGCACGCCCCGACCAAACCCGTGCCGGTCGGCGCGGACGGCTCACTGCCGACCGAATTAGCCGATTTGATCACCACGCTGTACGACACCATGGACGCCGCCTACGGGGTTGGCCTGGCCGCCAACCAGATCGGCGTCGACTTGCGGGTATTCGTCTACGACTGCGCCGACGAGCGCGGCCAATCGGCGCGGCGGCGCGGTGTGGTCGTCAACCCCGCGCTGGAGACCTCCGAAATTCCCGAGACGATGCCCGACCCGGACAACGACGACGAGGGCTGCCTATCGGTGCCAGGTGAGTCGTTTCCGACCGGGCGGGCCAAGTGGGCCCGCGTCACCGGGCTCGACGCCAATGGCAGCCCGATCACCCTTGAGGGCGAGGGGTTATTCGCTCGGATGCTCCAGCACGAGACTGGGCATCTGGACGGATTCCTGTATCTGGACCGCTTGGTCGGCCGGCATGCCCGCGCCGCGAAACGTGCGGTCAAATCTCACGGCTGGGGCGTTCCCGGGTTGTCGTGGACACCGGGCGAAGGGCCGGACCCGTTCGGCCACTGATGGTTTCGTGGCCTCCACCCGGTACCAGGGTGACCGTGCGTTACCGTCGGCCCGCCGGGTCCGTCCCGCCACTGACCGACGCGGTGGGCCATCTCCTGGACATCGAGCCGGTGGTGCGGGTGCAGACGAAAACCGGGACGGTCGTCCAGTTTGCGCCCGCGGATGCGATCGCGGTGCGGGTGCTGAGCGATGCGCCGGTGCGCACCTCGCAGATCCGCGCGCTCGAGCACGCCGCCGCGCTCGCATGGCCGGGCGTGGAACAGCATTGGCTGGACGGCTGGCTGCTGCGCGCAGGACGCGGCGTCACGTTGCGCGCGAATTCCGCTGTGCCGCTTGATATTTCTTCCAGTTCAGCCGCGATACCGGCGATCGTCGACTGGTACACCCGGCGAGGGCTGATCCCACGGCTGGCGATCGCCGACCGCCTGCTGCGGATGCCCGGCGTGGGCGAACAGGCCAACGCCGTGCTGGTGCGCGACGTTTCCAGCGCCGCGCCCGACCCATCGGTCCGGATCTCGGGCCGCCCGGACGACGCCTGGCTGCGGCTCTACCGCCGCGAGGTCCCCATTGACGTACTGACCGCCGTCGTCGATGGCGAGCTGGCGTTCGGGATGCATGCGGAGCTGGCGGTGGCACGAGCTTCGGTGACCGAGGCCCCGGATGGCACCCGCTGGGTGGGGCTGTCGGAGCTGCGGGTAGCAGACCAGGGCGCCGGGCTCGCGCTGTGCGAAGCCCTGCTGGCATGGGGGGCGGCTCGTGGTGCGACCCGCGGCTACGTCCGGGTTCTCGACGACGATCACGCCGCCGCCGGCCTGGCCCATTCGGTGGGCTTCGCGCTGCATCACACCGCGCGCTACTTCGCGGCGACGACGTAGGGTCGGGCCATGCGGCTGGCCACCTGGAACGTGAACTCGATCCGCTCCCGGTTGGACCGGGTACTCGATTGGCTGAAGCGCGCCGAGGTCGACGTGCTGGCCATGCAAGAGACCAAATGCGCCGACGACCAGTTTCCGACGATGCCGTTCCTGGAACTCGGCTACGAGGTGGCGCATTGCGGGTTCAACCAGTGGAACGGCGTGGCAATCGCATCGCGAGTCGGCCTCGACATCGTCGAGGTCGGCTTCGACGGCCAGCCGAGCTGGAGCAGTAAGCCGGACCTGGCGGCCGCGGCCGAAGCCCGCGCCCTGGCCGCCACCTGCGCGGGGGTTCGGGTGTGGAGCCTCTACGTGCCCAACGGCCGCGCCCTGGATGACCCGCACTACACATACAAACTGAATTGGCTTGCCGCACTCCGCGACACAGCCGAGGCCTGGCTACGTGACGACCCTGCTGCCCAGATTGCGTTAGTCGGCGACTGGAACATCGCCCCGACCGATGACGACGTCTGGAGTGTCGAATTCTTCCAGGGCGCCACACATGTCTCGGAACCCGAGCGCAAAGCGTTTGACGCTATCGTCAGCGCTCAATTCGTAGATGTCGTAAGGCCTTTCACTCCCGGTCCCGGGGTCTACACCTACTGGGACTACACTCAGCTGCGGTTCCCGAGAAGAGAGGGAATGCGCATCGACTTCATCCTCGCCTCCCCCGCGCTGGCCGGCCGGGTCACTGACGCCCAGATCGTCCGGGAGGAACGTAAAGGCAAGGCGCCCAGCGACCACGCGCCTGTTTTGGTGGATCTGCGCGCAGATTGACGTGTATAAAAATCCCTCGCGGGTATTCATCTCTTGTTCATTTTCCAAACAAGGCCATAAGATTGCCGGATGCTGCGCAATATCGTGACGGTTCCATGAACTTTGCGAGTGTGCGCGTATACAGCCGCCGCCAGTGTGGCCTGCAGCGGGTACAGAATCACGGCCTCAACAACAATTCATCAGGGAGTCATCATGGGTGTCGTTAACGGCGCCGTACACAGCGTTACTCGAACGGCGGGCCGCGCCGCGGCAGCCACCACCGCGGCTGCAGGTGCAGTGGGCGGCGCCGCGGTGAACGGGGTCGTCGGCGCCGTGACCGGAGCCGCAGAGGGCGTGCAGCGCGGGATCGGCAAGGGTAGCCATTCCACACCGGCAGCAGCGCTGACGCTGGGCGCACTCGGCGTCGCCGGTCTGCTCGAGTGGCCGGTGGTGCTGGCGATCGGCGGCGGCGCATTGCTGCTGCGGCAGCTGAACAACGGGCATTCCAACGGCTCGCCCACGGCGTCGGTCACACCGGTGAGGGCGGTGCCGACCAAGTCGACCAGCTCGGCATCGCCACGCAAATCTCCGGCCAAGCGGGCACCGGCACGGTCGCGCGGCACACAGTCGCGCACCCGCCGCTAATCCCCCGGTTGGGTACCGTCAGAACAGTGCGAGCATCTCCGCTGCGCGCGGTCGCGCTGGGCTTTCAGGTAACGTCCGCACTGGTCGGCGCCACCGCACACACCGCAGCGAGCGCCGCCGAATCCCTGGGCACAGTCGCCTCAACCGGTCTGACCATGGCCGCGATCCCGGTTCGAGAAGGTGTCAAAGCGCTGTCGGACGGACTGCCCACGCCCACGTTGACTCGGCATAGCTGGCGCGGCAGGGGACGCGCGTGGATTGAGGTCCGCGGCCTCGACGGCCCGCGCGGCAACGAGCTTGGGCGCGCCGTGGTCGACGCCGTCCTCGCCCTCCCCGGCGTCACGT
>NZ_DATFZD010000306.1:0-4283 GCF_035314665.1 Mycobacterium sp.
CAGGTAGTCGCCCAGCTCGGTGAATTCGGCGATCTCGTCGACCTTGGCCAGCATCTGCTTTCGCGTCTGCCCGAGAAACAGGCCGCGGATGATGATGTTCTCGTAGCCGGAGATCTCTGGGTCCATGCCGACGCCCAGATCGAACACCGGCGCGACCCGACCGCTTACCGTCGCGGAGCCACGCGTCGGCTCGTAAATGCCCGAAAGGAGCCGCAGCAGAGTCGATTTCCCGGCGCCGTTGTGGCCCACCAGCCCGACGCGGTCGCCGAGGTCTAGCGACATGGTGATATCATGCAACGCCTCGATGACCACCACGTTGGAGGCGTTGCGCCCGATCGTGCCGCCCAGGACGGTCTTCTTCAGCGAGCGCGATTTGGCGTCGAAGATGGGGAACTCCACCCACGCGTTCTGCGTCTCGATGTGAGGGCGGGGACTCGTCACCGGTTGTCGCCTAGAGGTATTGCCCGGTGCCGTGCCCACCGGGTCCGCCGGGCTTGCCGACGCCCGGCGGCAGACCACGCTGTTCACGCATCTGCTCCAGCTGCGCGCGGGCGGCCATCTGCTGGGCGAACAGCGCGGTCTGGATCCCGTGGAACAGCCCCTCGAGCCAGCCGACCAGTTGTGCCTGCGCGATGCGCAGCTCGGAATCTGACGGGACGGCGCCCTCAGTGAACGGCAGGGTGAGACGGTCGAGTTCGTCCCGCAGTTCCGGCGCCAGCCCCTCTTCGAGCTCCCGGATGCTGGTGGCGTGAATCTCGCGTAAGCGGTTGCGGCTGGCGTCGTCGAGCGGGGCGGCCCGTACCTCCTCGAGCAGCTGTTTGATCATGGTGCCAATCCGCATCACCTTGGCCGGCTGCTCGACCAGGTCGGTCAGCGATCGGTCATCGGAGTCGTCATCCTTCGCGGCCGCCATCATCCGCGGGTCGAGGCCACCGATGATTTCGATGTCGTCGTCATCGTTGCCGTTACTCAATCCAGTCACTCTCCTTACGCTGGCGGCGGGTCACGTTTTGGGACTTGCCGGGGCGCCACGCCATTCGTAGATCCAGGCCTGGCCGTTGTCGTAGATCTTCGCCCACCTCTTCGATTGGTCTATTGACACTAGTCCGTCGGGCACCTTGAACTTCCCGACCGTCGGGACGCTGGTCAGGATGTAGCGAATGTTGAGTGCCCGCACCGCCTCGGCTACTCGCGGATCGTTGTCGCGATCGGCGTAGGCCCAGAAAATGAAGCGGTAATAGCCCGGGCCGGTCTGCTGCGGAAAGTCGTAGTGCGTCCACAACGGGTGCAGGTCGGCGACGGCATACATCCACGCGGTGCCGTCGACATTGGAGTCGCCGATCACCGTTGTGCGGGCGCCGGGCAGGGTCGCCAGATACGCCATCGCGTCGAGGTCTTTCTGGTTGATGATCACCGAGTCGTATTTGTCGCCGAACAACACCAAGTGTCGGTAAAGGTAATGGCGCGCGGTGAACACAGTGCTCACGATCAGCAGGACAACCGTCGTCGCCACCCACACCGGTGCGGGCAGTCGGGTGAACCGACCGGTGAGCCGTTTGGTCGCGGCAACGACGCCCAGGACGATTGCGAACACCGCGATCCCCGCCATCGGCGTCACAAGCATCGTCACCACGGCGGAGAGTCGTCGCGGATCGTTGTAGAAGAACTGGCTGAATTCTTCGATCGCCGAGCCGAGCGGGTTGTGAAACGGCGCCCCCGAGTAGATGGTCGCCACGGTCAGCACCAGCCAGAGCACCGGCGGCCACCAGATTCTCTTGTACAGCAGGATCGCCATCCCGATGCCGCTCAGCACGACCAGGCCGTATTGGATCGGGAAATCGTTGAGGTGCCGGGTGTGCAACAGCAGCGCATCGATGACGCCCTGCTTGACGCTTTTGAAGCTGGGGAACGCGTGCCCGGCGATGATGTCGGCCTGGTGAGCCACCCCGATGAACTGCGGCGCCAATATCAGCGCCGTCGGGACGGCCACCATAGCCAGGGTCAGCAGGTCGGCCCGCCGGCCGTGTACCGGGTGCCGCCACGCGTGGAAAATCCACCACGCCAACAGGAACAGGATGACGACGAATCCGCCGGTGAGGTGCACCGACAGGATGCCCACCAACGCCAGCACGGCGGCCGGGATACGGTCGCGATGTCTACACGTTGAGGTGATCAACACAAACGTCGGGATCGCGACCCCGTAGGCCGCCAGGTTGGGCATCGCGGCGACGCCGAACTCGACGTAGGGCACCGATGTGAACGACGCCGACATCGCGGCCGACGTGGCAGCCGCCCCGGCGGCGCGCCACTCACCGGTAGCGGGCCTGAGCAGAAACCAGGTGAGCATGGCCGCGCTGGACGGAAACAGCCAGACCGATGCCGCGACCGAACTCAGGGTGTAGCCGGTGGTGGGCGCCGCGCCGGTGAGCTGACAGAACACCGCCGTCAGGGCGTGAAACACCGACGGGTAGTACAGCGGCTGGTGGGTTTCGACGTTGCGCAGCTCGCCCATGTGGGTCGACGACGCCTGGCCGGTGTCGAGGATGAAGCGCACCTCGTTCGCGTGCCAGACCGCGTCCCAGGTACTGGGAATGGACTGCCAATGCGTGATACCGCGGTAGGCCGCCCACATGATCAGCAGGGCACCCAGCAGCACACCCGCGGTGACCGTCAGCGTTTGCCAACCGCGGATCCCTTCCGTCTTGGCCTCGGCGTCGCGGTAGCGGGCGAGCAGCCCCTGCAAACCCGTCATCACCAGGCAGACCGCGGCCAGCGTGATGAGCGCTGTCCAACCGTTCCAAGGGATTCCGAGCGCCCCGAAGGGGATTATCGCCAGAGCGACCACACCGTAGGTGAGCGCCGGGCCAACTGCGACGGCGACCGGCCAAGTTAGCTGACTGATTCGTGCGACGATTGCCCCCGGCGCGATCAGCAAAAACAACGCGATCAGCGTTCCGAACCACAGCCCCACTGGACTAGTATGGCTGGCCGGGTGACCTGGCTCGGTAGGGCGGGGACGCATCTGGGCGCCTCGCTACCGTCACGGTTTGGCTTATTGCGCATAGCTCTAAGGTGGCTGGCATGGCATACGACGTCGCCCGGGTGCGGGGATTACACCCGTCGCTCGGGGACGGTTGGGTGCACTTCGACGCGCCATCCGGGATGCTGATTCCCGACTCGGTGGCGACCACCGTGTCGACCGCATTCCGCGGATCGTTTCCCAACACGGCCGGTCCACACCCGGCGGCCAAGCGCAGCGCCGCGGTGCTGGAGGCGGCCCGGCAGGCGGCCGCGGACCTGGTCAACGCCGACCCGCGGGGCGTGGTTTTGGGTGCCGATCGCGCGGTTTTGCTGTCGTCGTTGGCCGACGCCTCGTCGACCCGCGCCGGCCTGGGCTACGAGATGGTCGTCACTCGGCTCGACGACGAGGCGAACATCGCGCCGTGGCTGCGCGCAGCAAACCGGTTCGGCGCCAAGGTGAAATGGGCCGAGGTCGATATCGAGACCGGTGACTTGCCGACCTGGCAGTGGGAGGGCCTGATCGGGCAGCCGACGCGTCTAGTTGCCGTGACATCGGCATCGGGGACCTTGGGTACCGTCACCGATCTGCGCCCGGTGACCAAACTGATCCACGACGTCGGCGGGTTCGTGATTGTCGACCATTCCGCCGCGGCGCCGTATCGTCTGATCGACATCGACGAAATCGACGCCGACGTGGTGGCCGTGAACGCCGTCGGCTGGGGTGGTCCGCCCATCGGAGCGTTGGTGTTTCGCGACCCGGCGATGATCAACACCTTCGCTTCGGTGTCGACCGACCCGTATGCCACCGGGCCGGCGCGCCTCGAGGTCGGCGTGCATCAATTCGGCCTGCTGGCCGGTTTTGTCGCCAGCATCGAGTACCTTGCCTCACTTGACGAGTCGGCACACGGAACGCGACGCGAAAGACTGTCCACCTCAATGCAATCGGCGATGTCGTACATGGACGGGGTATTCGAGTACCTGATGGGCTTGTTGCGTTCGCTGCCATTGGTGGTGGTGATCGCCCGGCCCGAATCGCGGATACCCGTCGTCAGTTTCGCGGTCAACGAAGTGCCGGCCGAGCGGGTGGTGCAACGGCTGTGGGATAACGGCATTCTGGCGATCTCCAACGCCAGCTCGCGAGTGCTCGACGTAATCGGGGTCAACGATGTCGGCGGCGCGGTCACCGTCGGGCTGTCGCACTACTCGACGATGGCCGAGGTGGACCAGTTGGTGCGTGCCCTGGCCTCGTTGGGCTAGACGGT
>NZ_DATFZD010000307.1:0-2840 GCF_035314665.1 Mycobacterium sp.
AGCCCGCCTCCAAGCGACACTGGACGACCTGTCACACCCGCATGCCACAATCAGCATCACCAGCCGGCCAGCACCGGCAAGCACCCGCCCAGACCAAGCCGCACGAAAAATCGAGGCTAGGCGCAATACCGTTTACTTAAGATGACATGGTTGTTATTCTGGGTGAGTGCCGCGGGCTGGGTGGGTCAAGCCGGAGAGTGATCAGAGGTTGTCCGATCACATCTCGTTGGGGGTGTTGACCAGGGTCTTTCCGCCTGATCTGGTGGATGCGGTGCTGGCCGAGTGTGGCCGGGTCGAGGTGCGTCATCGGTTGTTGCCGGCGCGGGTTGTCGTGTACTACGTGCTCGGGCTGGCCTTGTTCTCATCCTCGTCCTACGAGGAGGTGATGCGGATGCTGGTCGCGGGTCACTCGTGGGCGACGGGCTGGTCGCACGACTGGTCGATACCGACGAAGGCGGCGTTGTTCCAGGCGCGTAAGCGGCTGGGTCCGGAGCCATTGCAGGTGCTCTACGACAAGGCGGTGGTGCCGTTGGCGGACCCGCAGGTGGCGGGCGGTTTCTATCGGTCGTGGCGGTTGATGAGTATGGACGGGTTGTGCCTGGATGTCGCCGACACCGAGGCCAACGTGGAGCGGTTCGGCCGGCCTGCGTCCTCCCGCGGGGACGGCCGTGGCGGCGCGTTTCCGCAGGTCCGGGTGTTGGGCTTGGCTGAATGCGGATCGCACGCGATCATCGACGCCGCGGTCGGCGCCTACCGTCACGGCGAACAGACGCTGGTGGAGTCGGTGTTGCGGTCGCTGCTGCCCGGCATGCTGCTGCTGGCCGATCGCGGATTCTTCAGCTACACCCTGTGGGACAAGGCTCGTGCTACCGGCGCCGACCTGGTGTGGCGGATCAAGTCCAACGCCGTGTTGCCTGTCGAAAAACGGTACAGTGACGGCTCTTTCGCTTCTCGCATCTATCCGGGGACCAAGGCCAGGCGCAACTACACCAACGGTATCGACGTCCGGGTCGTCGAATACACGCTGGCCCCTGGCGATACCGATGCCGACGAGCGTACCTACCGGTTGATGAGCACCATCACCGATCCCGACGCTGCACCCGCTGCCGAACTCGCGCAGCTCTACACGCAGCGATGGGAGATCGAGACTGCCTTCGACGAGCTGAAGACCCACCAACGCGGCCCGGGGATGGTGCTGCGATCCAAGATGCCCGACGGCGTGATCCAGGAGGTGTACGGCTACCTGTGCGTGCACTACGCGATCCGATGGCTGATGCATTCAGCGGCAACCGATTACGGGCACGACCCGGATAGGCTGTCGTTCACCCGGTCCCTACGGGCCGCTCGGCGCACCACCTCGAGCCACCCCGGTTTTTCCCCCTGACGTCCTCAGCGCCGCGGACCAAAGCGTCACCGCCGAAATCGTCCACGAACTGCTCCCCGTGCGCCGCCCACGCGCCAATCCGCGGGTCGTCAAACGCAAAATGTCCAACTACCAGCTCAAACACACCCACCACTGCAACGCTCCAACGATCCATCGCCGTCCCACCGTCACTCCTTAAGTAAACGGTATTGAAGCTAGGCCTGACCTCCCGGGTGCAGCTCGTCCAGTTGTCGCTCGAAGGTGGACAAAAGACATAGTGCCTCCCGCGCGGGCCCGCACCAGCCGCCGCGCGTAAGGCTGCTCGCGCCAGTTACTTGGCGGCGACGACGAATCCGCGGATGATCGCCTCGATGTCGGACGACTGCGCGACCGCTTCGTTGGCCAGGCTGGTGATGGTGAGCTGAACCAGGTACCGCTGCTTGCCGGGCGGCGAGCCGGTTGGCAACACGATCCGGTTATAGCTGTGCATCCGTATGTTGTCCTGGTCGTAACTGCCCTGGATCATTGACGAGGGAAATCCGTTGTAGTCCGCCGTCGAAGCGTCGAGCTGGGTGAAGTTCGGGACCAGCTGGGCGTCGGCGTTGGCGTGCTTAACCGCGTCGGCGGCGTTGAAATCGGCGCCCCGCAGTGTGAACACCGTCAGCATGGCCGCCGGATACTTGCTGCCTTTGGAGATCACCTGCGTGGTTGGGGGGAGCTTCGGATTGCTGTACGGCGCCCAGCCCGGTGGTGTCGGGATTGACACGGTCAGGTCGGTCAGGGTGTTCGGTGCCATCGGCACCCCCCTCACGCCGATGCCTTCCAGGTATTCCGCGAACGGAACCGGCCGCGCCGTCGTCGTGGCGGCGGCGCCGGTCGCCGTCGTCGTCAAGATCGACTGGAAGTCCGGGGGTTTGGGTGCGCAGGCCGACGCCGCCAAGGCGGCCAGCGCTGCGGCGGCCGCGCCGCAAACAGCAGCTCTCACAAAATCTCGCGGACAGCGTCGATCGGTCGGGCCAGTCGAGTTCCCTTCGGCGTCACGACAAACGGACGTTCGATGAGGATGGGGTTTTCGGCCATAGCGTCGAGCAGCTCGTCATCGCTCGCATCGGCGAGCCCTAGTTCGGCGTAGAGCGGTTCACGCTTGCGCACGGCCGTGCGCACCTCGATGCCGGCGTCGCGGATCATCTGCACCAGCTCGTCCCGGGACGGCGGCGTCTTCAGATACTGGATAATAGCGGGTTCAAAGCCGTTGTCCCGCAACAGGTCCAGTGTCTTGCGGGAGGTGCTGCACTTGGGATTGTGGTAGATGACGGTTTTGTCTGGCTTACCAGCCATCTACGCGTCTCCGTCGAATAGCCCTGTGACCGAGCCGTTTTCGAAGACCGCGCGAATGGTGCTGGCCAGCAGCGGCGCGATGGACAAAACCGTGAGCTGGGGGAAGCGCTTCTCCTCGCCGATCGGCAGCGTGTTCGTG
>NZ_DATFZD010000308.1:0-10068 GCF_035314665.1 Mycobacterium sp.
GAAGATCAAACCCCGCCGCCAGGCCTTGAGCCGCTGATACGTCAGCAGACCGGCCATGTTGAGCATCACGATCAGCAAGGGGAATTCGAAGCTGACCCCGAAAACCACCAGCAGATTGATCAGGAAGCCGAAATACCGGTCCCCGGACAGCGCGGTCACCTGCACGTCGCTGCCCACGGTCAACAAGAAGCCCAGCGCTTTGGACAGCACCACGTAGGCCAGCGCGGCACCGCCGATGAACAGCACCGCCGCGGGGATCACGAACGCCACCGCGAAGCGGCGTTCTTTCTTATAAAGCCCCGGCGTGATGAATGCCCAGAGTTGGTAGAACCACATCGGGCAAGCCAGGACGACACCCGCGGTCAGCCCGACCTTCAGGCGCAGCATGAATTGGTCGAACGGCGCGGTCGCCAGCAGCCGGCACTGGCCGTCGGCGCTGATCTGCGCCCGCGCCGACGGCGGCAGCGAGCAATACGGATGTCGAAGCCATTCGCCCAGGCTTTCCATCCCGAACATCGGGTGCGAATACCAGATGAACCCGAATGCGGTGGTGACCGCGATCGTCGCCAGCGAGATCAACAGCCGAGCGCGCAGTTCGGTGAGATGGTCGACGAGCGACATGGTCCCGTCGGGATTGGTGCGGCTACGACGAAATCGCGGATCTAGCCGCCTGATTAGACCGGTGGTGCGCACAGTGAATAGGCGCTCGGGCGCCGCGGCGGCGATGCCAGGCTAGGCCGAGCGTCCGTCAGCCGCCGGCGGCTCGACCCGCTCGGACTGCACCGGTTGGGCTGCCGCGGGCGGCGCCACCGTCGTGTCTGACTTGCCTTCGTTCTGCAGTTCGCGAACCTCAGACTTGAAAATCCGCAACGACTTGCCCAGCGAGCGCGAGAAGTCAGGGAGCCTCTTGGCACCGAACAGAACGATCACCAGGACCGCAATAATCGCCAGGTGACCCGGGGTGAGAGCGTTCACCTTTAATTACCTCCAGACGTCCCCACGATGCTACCGCAGCGGCCGTGCAACTAGCCGGACCGCGCCGCAGCCCGGTAGGACTGCAGAGCTGCCGCGGCGGCATCGCGCACCCGATTAGCCAGCGACTCCGGCCCCAGAACCCGAACCGTCGAGCCCAGGCCCAGCACTTGGCGGGCCATCCACTCCTCCGAGGCGTAGGTCATCGCCGCCTCGCAGTAACCGTCGGGCAGCTCGTGGAGCAGCCGCATCGGGTAGTACTCGAACATCCACGAGGCCGCCGGCGCCAGCCGCAGCGTCGCCGACGGCAGCGATGGGTCGGCGTCGAACAACGAAGTGTCCGGCGGCGCCGCAAGCACGGGTTCCGGCGGCGCGGACCGCTCGTCGAGCACGGTGGCGTCGACGATGCGGTCGAACCGGAACAGCCGCACCCCTTCGGCCTCCCGCGACCACGCCTCCAGGTAGCTGTGGTCGCCGACCAGCACGATGCGGATGGGGTCGACGATCCGGGTGGACAACGTGTCGTGCGAGGCCGCGTAGTAGTCGATGGTCAGCGCCCGGTTGTCACGGACTGCAGCGCGCACTGCGGCCGCCGCCTGGCTCTCGACCGGTGCCGGCTCGTCCACCGCCGCGACGTCAGATCCGTGTCCGGCGGCGCCGGCCGCTGCTTCGATTTTGGCGATCGCGCTGCGCGCTGCCTCCGGATCGACGACACCCGGAATGTCCGCCAGCGCCCGCAGCGCCACCAGCAGGCCGGTGGCCTCCGGCGAGCTGAGCTGCAGCGGCGTGTCCATGCCCGCCGAGAACGTCACCTCAATGGTGTCGCCCTCGAACGCGAAGTCGATCAGGTCGCCGGGGCCGTAGCCGGGTAGGCCGCACAGCCACAGCTGATCGAGGTCCTCGCCCAGCTGTTTGACGGAAACACCGAGGTCGGCCGCGGCCTGCGCGCGGGTGACCCGGGGGTTGGCCTGGAAATACGGGACCATGTTGAGCAGCCGCACCAGGCGGGTGGACACGGGTGTCACTCCTCCACCTCCCCCGCCTGGGCCCGCAACCGGCTCAGCACCTCGTCGCGGAGCGTAGACGGTTCCAGCACGACGGCGTCGGCACCGTAGCCGGTGATGTCGCGCGCCAGTCGGTCAGTGGTTCCAATGTCGAGTTCGATGACGTCGCCGTCGCGGCCGCCCAATTGCCGCGACCCCAGCGGCGTCCCGGCGCGCCGCAGCGCGGTGGCCCGCCCGTCGGCCAGCCACACCTGCGCTCGCACACCCGTCGGCGCGTCGGCCACCGCCTCGGCCACGATCTTGCGCAGGTCGACGTGCTCGGGCCGGGTAAAGGCAGCGACCGGGCCGATCGGCGTCACCTCGCCGCCGATCCTGGAGAGCCGAAACGTGCGGGTGGCGCCACGGTCGCGGTCGTGCCCGACCAGATACCAGCGACCTCTCTCGGTCACCACGCCCCACGGCTCGACCGTGCGCACGGTGTACGGCTCGGCGCGTGACGGCCGGTGCGGAAATTGCACGGCCTGGGCGGAGTCGATGGCCGACAGCAGCGCTCCCAGAACGTCTTCCGAACCACGCAGTCCCAGGGTTCCGGCCGGTGACGCAATGGCGACCGGCGCGTCCGGGTCGACGTCCACGCCGGCGGCCCGCAGCTTGAGCAGCGCACCCTGGGTGGCGGTGATCAGCTCCGGCGACTCCCACAGCTGGGTCGCGACGGCCACGGCGGCCGCCTCGTCGGCGGTCAGCTCGACGGCGGGCAGCGCGTACGCCTCGCGGTTGATTCGGTAACCCTCGACCGGATCGAACGACGACACCTTGCCGGTCTCCAGCGGGATGCCCAGATCGCGCAGTTCGTTCTTGTCCCGCTCGAACATTCGCGAGAACGCCTCGTCGCTGGCGGTGTCCGAATAACCCGCCACGCTGGACCGGATTTTCTCGGCGGTGATGTAGCCGCGGGTGGAAAGCAGCGCGATGACCAGGTTGAGCAGTCGTTCGACTTTGGAGATCGCCATCGCTATCAGGTTAGGGCAACAGGTGGCGCGAGGCCGCCAAGGGATCACAGCAGCCGGCGGGCTACATGCTCGCGATCAGTCTCTTGACTCGCTCGTCGACCGATCGAAATGGGTCCTTGCACAGCACGGTGCGCTGGGCCTGATCGTTGAGTTTGAGGTGCACCCAGTCGACGGTGAAATCACGACCGGCGGCCTGGGCGGCGCTGATGAATTCACCGCGCAGCCGCGCGCGGGTGGTCTGCGGCGGCTGGTCGACGGCGTCCTCGATTTCTTCGTCGGTGGTGATCCGCGACGCCAGGCCCTTGCGCTGCAGCAGATCAAAGACGCCGCGGCCGCGCTTGATGTCGTGGTAGGCCAGATCCAACTGGGCGATCTTCGGGTCGGACAGCTCCATGTTGTAGCGGTCCTGGTAGCGCTGGAACAGCTTGCGCTTGATCACCCAGTCGATTTCGGTGTCGACCTTGGCGAAGTCCTGGCTTTCCACGGCGTCGAGCTGACGACCCCACAAATCGACGACCTGCTCGATCTGCGCATTGGGTTCGCGGGTCTGCAGGTGCTCGACCGCGCGCGCGTAATACTCACGCTGGATGTCCAGAGCGCTGGCCTGGCGGCCGCCGGCCAGCCGCACCGGCCGCCGGCCGGTGACGTCGTGGCTGACCTCCCGGATGGCCCGGATCGGGTTGTCCAACGAGAAGTCGCGAAACGCCACCCCGGCTTCGATCATTTCCAGCACCAGCGCGGCGGTGCCCACCTTGAGCATCGTGGTGGTCTCGCACATGTTGGAGTCGCCGACGATGACGTGCAGACGCCGATACTTCTCGGCGTCTGCGTGCGGCTCGTCGCGGGTGTTGATGATCGGGCGGCTACGGGTGGTGGCCGACGACACGCCTTCCCAGATGTGCTCGGCGCGCTGCGAGAGGCAGAACGTGGCGGCCTTCGGGGTCTGCAGCACCTTGCCTGCGCCGCAAATGAGCTGGCGGGTGACCAGGAACGGCAGCAGCACATCGGAGATGCGGGAGAACTCGCCGGCGCGCACGATCAGGTAGTTCTCGTGGCAGCCATACGAATTGCCAGCCGAGTCGGTGTTGTTCTTGAACAGGTAGATGTCGCCGCCAATGCCCTCGTCGGCAAGGCGCTGCTCGGCGTCGACGAGCAGGTCTTCGAGCACCCGCTCACCGGCGCGGTCGTGCGTGACCAGCTGCACCAGGCTGTCGCATTCGGCGGTCGCGTATTCCGGGTGGCTGCCGACGTCGAGGTACAGCCGTGCGCCGTTGCGGAGGAAAACGTTGGAGCTGCGGCCCCAGGAGACCACCCGGCGAAACAGGTAGCGGGCCACCTCGTCCGGCGACAAGCGCCGATGACCGTGGAACGTGCAGGTGACACCGAATTCGGTCTCGATGCCCATAATCCGCCGCTGCACAATTCGAGCGTACTGGTTGGATGCGCAACTGGTGCGGAACCCCCCGCCGAGAGTGGCGTGGTCGGCGGGTGCGTCCGATTACTCGGGTAGAATCAGCGCTGCTCCTTACCGCGAGCACAATCGTCAGAAAGGCCTCTCCAGTCCTGTGGACAGAGCCAGGGTCGCGGAGCACCCGCGGCCGGACCACGTCATCGCACACATCAGCGACACGCATCTGATAGCCGGCGACGGCGACCTCTACGGCGACGTCGACGCGGAGGGCCGATTATCCGAGCTGCTTGAGCGGCTCGAGGGTTCTCAAACTCGCCCCGATGCATTGATCTTTACCGGCGACCTCGCCGACAAAGGGCAGCCCGACGCCTACCGCAGGCTGCGCGACCTGGTCGAGCCGTTGGCCGATCGCCTTGGCGCGCAGCTCATCTGGGTGATGGGCAACCACGACAACCGAGCGGCGCTGCGCGAACACCTGTTGCGCGAGGCGCCGACGATGGCGCCGATGGACCGCGTTCATGAGATTGCCGGTTTGCGCGTGATCGTCCTGGACACCTCCGTTCCCGGCCACCACCACGGGGAAATCGCTCCAGAGCAATTGCAATGGCTCGCAGCACAACTGGCTGAACCCGCACCTTTCGGCACCATCCTCGCGATGCACCATCCGCCGATTCCCAGCGTGCAGGACCTGGCCGTCACCGTCGAACTGCGCGACCAAACCCCACTTGCCCGGGTCCTGCGCGGCACCGACGTACGCAGCATCCTCGCCGGACACCTGCACTACTCCACGACGGCGACCTTCGCGGGAATCCCGGTCTCGGTGGCCTCGGCCAGTTGCTACACCCAAGACCTGCTGACGGCAGGTACCCGGGGCCGCGACGGCGCGCAGGCGTTCAACCTGGTGCATTGCTACCCGGAAACGTTGGTGCACACCGTGATTCCGCTGGCCGCCTGTCCCACGGTTGGGCGGTTCGTGTCGCCGGAGATCGTGCAACAGGAGCTCGCAGCCGCCGGGGTAAGCATCCTGCCGGCCGGCCGGATACCGCATATCGTACAGCCGCTCGCGCGCACCTAGCGGGCGATCACTCGCCAGATCACCCGCCTGCCAAAAGGATTCGACCCAGACTGGCCGGACGGATTCTAGGTGACTCGCACCGCGATTGCCGCCACGAATGGCCGTCAAGAAGGCGTTATGATTTCGCCCGCCGTGCGTCAAGAAAACATAGTGGAATGCGTTGGCCGTCAAGAAGGCGTTACGGTTTCTCCCGCCATCCGTTAAGAACACATCATGGAATGTGTTGGCGGTCGAGATCACGTTGCGCAGCGTCGCACCACTCGCTATATAGGAATGCGACGAATCCACCTACGCGGCTGGCGATCTCGAGAAACCCGGATCGCTTAGTTGCGTGATGAATAGCGCACACAAAGATATCTGTGAATTGGATCTCATATAGGGACACAACGACGTCTCCCGCTTGTGATCTCTTCAGTTGCTAGGGGAGAATTGATGCCAACGTGCTGCAAGCACTGATCATGCTGGCCGTAGTCTTGATCGGCTCGGTCTTTGTCGGAAACCTGTTCCGTAGGATTAAGCAGCCCGCGGTCGTCGGAGTAATCGCTTTCGGCCTTTTGCTCGGCACAATTCTGGCCCTTCTTCCTCATTCCATGAAGGCTGTGCTACTTTCGGCGACCTCGAAATCTCTCATCGAGGACGTGGGCCAAGCGGGCCTCTTGTTACTGTTGTTCTTGGTCGGAATTGAGCTGCGTTCTTACAGCAAAACAAGCGAGAAGTCGCCGTTCTGGCAACTGGTGCCTTGCGTGGTGATTCCCGTTGTTATCTGTGCGGCCGCGACTTTCCCCTTCGCGCACCGGCTCGTTGGCCCGGACCACAACCCGCTGCATGTGTGGTTATTCGTCGGTGTTGCGCTGAGCGTGACCGCCGTTCCCGTTCTGGCGCTGATCATGAAAGGTCTTCAGGTCCCGGCGCCCATCCCGGGGGTCGCGCTGCGAATTGCCGTTTCGACTGATGCGGCGGCATGGGCAATGGTGACCGTGTTGATCCTGCTGACCACAGACTTGAGCTCGGTCTCCGCGGCTGCCCTCTGCATGGGCGCCGTGTTGCTGTTAACGGTGATGTTCGTGCTGCCACGAATCGTCGAGCGGTTATTCCAGCACTCCCAGCAGGGAGCTCCGTTTGTCGTGGCGATCTTCGCATACGTGCTGGTCGGTGCGGCAGCAACGCAGGTATTCGGCCTCCACCCAGCCCTTGGCGCCGTGGTTGCCGGTCTATGCTTCCCGGCCGGGCTGGCCAGCGAGGCATCGGAGCGGGCCTTAGCCACGGTCGCTGACATACTCATTCCTGCATTTTTCGTTTCGAGCGCGCTGTCTGTGCCACTGCAGACCCTGGCGGATCTGTTTCGAGGGAGCGGGCTGGCGTGCCTGCTGACCCTGACCATCGCCGCTTTCGGTTCGAAGCTCGCCGTCGGTCTCGTGGCCGCCAGGATGCAACGCTGGCCACTTACCACCTCGGCCCAACTTGGCGTCCTGCTGAACTGCCGCGGCGTCACCGAACTGGCCGTTGCGTCGATAGGTCTCCAAGCCCACTTGATCGGCCCCTATGCGTTTGCGATGTTGTGCGCGCTTGCCATCGTGACCACCGCGGTGACGGCTCCGCTGTATCGCGCGATCAACAAGCGCGCGACGCGCGAGCGTGTCCAGGTCTCTCGTGAGGAAGTCGAGCTGGCCGCATGACAACCATGTTGCGGCACGCGCGCGACCCTTCGTTTGAAAAGAGGTTTTCTTGAGCACCTTGGACGAGCGGGTGCAGATCGGGTTGGACGAGCCCCTGCCGTCACGGGCTCCCGGCCACCGATTGTGGCCGCGCATCAGACTCGGCGTCATCGCGCTTTTGGTCGTTGCCTGCGCAATGATCACGACCATCGTGCTATACGTCGATGGCGCTGCCTCCCAACGTATTCCAGCTCATGGGGCGCCCACCAGCGACGGTACAACGGTGACGCTGGATCTGGTCAGCATCAAAAGCGACTACAGCGAGCTCGTTGGCGACATCGTCATCAGGCCCGGGCCTGGGTTGGTGGATCCGGCGACCGACGCTCTCAAACAAGACCTCACCGTGGCCGTCACATCCGTGACGACACCGGTGCGGCGCACATATTCCAAGGGAATGTTGCCCGGTGTTTTCCCTGTTCCGCTGACCCTGGCGCGCGATGTCGAACGCTGGCCGTTCGACAGTTACTACACCGGGCCGATCACGGTCACCCTGTTTACCGGCCCGGCGCAAACGCCGGAACGCGCCAACGTGACATTCGTCGATCGGCTGGCCGGCTGGAAAGTCCACGTGGCTCGCGTGAATCGAGCGAATGTGTTGGCACCCTGCGAAATCCAGTTGCAGCGATCAGCGAGCACGATGGTATTCGCGCTCACCATCCTCTGCATTTTCGTCGCGATCGCGGCGGTTGGCTTGTTTGTTGCGATTCAGACGACTCGTGACCCAACGAGGTTTCAGTCGCCGATGACAACCTGGTACGCAGCGATGCTGTTTGCGGTGGTGCCGCTGCGAAACGCGCTTCCAGGTTCGCCGGCGTTCGGAAGCTGGATCGATCTGACGATCGTTTTGTGGGTACTGGTCGCGTTGGTGGTCTCGATGTTGCTCTACATCGCCGCCTGGTGGCGGGCGACATCGAAGAAGTAGTACCAGCGGACGGGGGGCCCGATGCACCCCCGCCCGCCGGAGCTTTCACTCGTCGCCGGCTGCTCGCTCCCACGGCGCGGGCACCGGAAAGTACTTCGCCAGGAACTCGCCGACGACATCGGCTCGCTCCCGCGGGCTCACCTCGGGGAAGCTGCCGTCGTTGAGGCAGAAGAAGTCAAACTTGCGCTTCTTCAGCAACAGCGGCAGTTTCGCCAGCCCGCACCGCAACGTGGTGTCGACGTAGAGCACCTTCGCCGACTCATGCTGCACCGCACGCCCGGTCATCAACGCGTAATAGTGGTACAGCGAGTTGGTCACCGAGATGTCCGTGCTCGCCCGGAAGCGGCTGGCCTGAGTGCGCGCGAAGTCGGCCGCAAACTCGCGCTCCAGCTCGCCCAGCACGCTCTTGCGCAGCGGCGCAGCGGTGTGCTCGAGGTGACGGGTGATGATCTTCCCGAACCTCTCCCACAGCAGCTGCCGGTTGACGCGCGCAGCGTTCTCGAATCCGCTGCGCTCGGCGTGGTTGGGCCCCAACCCGATCCGCGTGCCGGCCTCGACGAACTTCGTCACCCCACCCGGTGAGAAGAACGTCGTCGGGGACAGCGCCCGGCCGAAGAACATATCGTCGTTGGAGTACAGGAAATGCTCTGCGAGACCAGGGATGTGGTGCAGCTGGGTCTCCACTGCGTGGCTGTTGTACACCGGCAGCGCCGAGAGATCGGTGAAGTGATCCTCGGCACGCACGATGGTGACTTTCGGGTGGGGCGCCAGCCACTCGGGGACGGGCGAGTCCGTCACGATGAAGATCCGCCGCACCCACGGCGCAAACGCGTGCACCGAACGCAAGGCATACTTCAGTTCGTCGATCTGACGGATCCGCGCGTCGGCGTCGTCGCCTTCGCCCACAATGTGATTCGCCATCGCGGCTGCACGGCGTGCCCGAAACTCCGGGTCGTTGCCGTCCACCCAGGAGAACACCATGTCGATGTCGAACGTGACGTCGGCAGCGTGCGGGGAGAACATCCCGGCGATCGTCGGCCACATGCGACCGTGCAATTCCACCTGGGTGTACACAATCTCACTCAGCGGCAACGCCTTCCGAGTAAGCGAGTTCTCGATCGGACAGATCGCCTGCTTCCCGTCGAATACCCAGAACTGCAGTTCCACCCCGGCGGAAGCGCCGTAACGCAAGCCGGAACGCGGGCATTCGCGCCGCCGAAACACCCGCAGCAGCCTCGGGTCCGGGTCGGAGGACAGCAGACCATCGCCCAGATACACCGAGGTGCGGCCAGTCCCGTCGAGGATCTTGGCGCGCAGCGGCGCTTCCAGGCACGCGGACATCAGCGCTTCGGCGACTCGTGCACGCAGGCCGATATCAACGACGAGCGCCGGACGCCCGTCGGCGCCGCGGATGAGCAGGAACGGAATTCCCGCCGTCTCCAATTCCGCGCGGATGAACAAAAGGTCTTGCGCCATCGCCTCATAAGGAGTCAGGCGCAGCCCATCGGTTGAGCTGGCCGGCCCGAAGCGGGCGACGTCGAGCATGCTGGTCATGGGAACACCTGCCTTCCACATTCACGTTGGGTCAAGACGTGCACAAAGAGGGACCCGGCGGACCGGTGGAGTGGCGACGATGCCCTCACACGTTGAGCTTTGGCACTGAACGACGTATCCCCGCGCACACCTGGGAAAGCCACTTGGGACCACCCCTTAATCCGGGGAGATCTGTCCTGATCTTGGGCGTCTCTCGACGTCGTCAGATCAGTGGCCTGTGTTCGATTCAGAAGCCTCGCCTAACGAGGTGCTTACGCAGGATAGCCCCGAATCCGGCTTCCGGCAACGCGGGTGTTAACAAACCGCTAACAGCGCCAAAGGAAGTGTTGTCGTTGCACTTTGGCTCGCGTCGCCGGTATCAGGACTCGGCGGGGCTGGGCGCCTCGCCGAATCGGCTCAGCGCCA
>NZ_DATFZD010000309.1:0-11165 GCF_035314665.1 Mycobacterium sp.
GCCGGCACGTTCTCGCTCCCCCACCGCAGCAGGCCGCACAGATCGGACCAGTAGGGCTCGTCCTCGATGCGGGACTCGATAGGGTTGCAGCCCGTCACCACCAGCAGGTCGGGGGGGTCCGAGGTGATGTCCTCGAGGGGACGGTACTCGGCGGCGATACGGGCCCGGATCCGCTCGCCCCGGGGCACCCCGGCCATGGTGTGGCGGGTCAGGACGACCGTCTTACACCCGGACCCGGCGTCCAGCAGGCCCACGAACTGTCGCTCGGTGGCGCCGAAGGCGGCATCGGGCATGTTGTTGACCAGGGCGCACGTCCACGGCACCGGTCCGTCGGTCCCTTCCGGCGCCGCCCCCGGGTCGAGGGCCCCGGCCAGTCCCACGCTCACTGCTCAATACCTCACGTCGGTGTAGGTGACCGCTGACCGCAGGCGTTGTTGAGGACCAGGAAGTCGGGCTGCTCGGCGGCGTAAACCCCGCCTCCGAGCTGAGAGGGCTCGACCACGTGCAGCCGCATCGGCGTCCCTGCTCGCCGGGCCCGGCTCACCGTCCGCTCCATGACGCACAGACCCCACGAGCCAAGCCCCACGATGGCCATCTCGATCATCGGACGCGTACCATTACGCCACCTCAGATCGGCGGCCGCTGGCTGATCTCTGCGTTCGAGCCAGCTCAGACCCGCTTTCGTCGATCGCGGCCGCGGTTAGTCGGCGGACCGCGTGTACCAGCTCGTCGACATCGTGGGTCGTGGTGGCAAAGGAGGTGACGAAACGGACGACACCTGGCTCCCAACGGCCGTGGTAAAAGCCGTAACCCTGGTCAAGAAGTCCGTCGATGACCTGCTGGGGCAGGCGGCAGAAGATGATGTTCGCCTCTGGCGTGCCCACAAGGCGAGTGCCGGGAATGGACTTCAGCCCTTCTTCGAGCCGCGCGGTCATGGCATTGGCGTGCCAGGCACTGCGCAGCCACAGATCGTCGGCGAGGTAGGCGTCGAGTTGGGCAGCGGCGAAACGCATCTTGGCGGCGAGTTGTCCGGCTCGCTTAGCCCGGAAGCTGAGCTCGGTGGTCAGGGAGCGCTCGAAGACGACGATCGCATCGGCGGTTATGCTCCCGTTCTTGATGGCGCCAAAGGACAGCATGTCCACGCCAGCGCGCCAGGTTAGCTCGGCGGGGTTGCAGCCCAATGCGGCGACGGCGTTGGCGAAGCGGGCGCCATCCATGTGAACGCGCAGGCCCGCGTGCTTCGCAATGCAGGCCAGGTGTCCGATCTCGGCGGGGGTGTATACCGCGCCGGTCTCGGTTGCCTGGGTGAGGCTCAACACGGAGGGTTGCACGCTGTGCACGTCTCCGACCTTGCGGTGCACCGCGGCCTGCAGCTCGTCGGCATCGATCTTGGCGTTTTCCCCACCCAGGGCAATGAGTTTGGCACCCCCTGTGAAGAACTCCGGTGCGCCGCACTCGTCGTTGTTGATATGGCTGTCGCGGTGGCATAACACGCTGCCCCACGGTGGGGTCAGCGCGGCCAAGCTCAATGCGTTCGCCGCTGAGCCGGTGGAAACGGGGAGCACATCGACGTGGCAATCAAAGATCTCGCTGAAGCGGCGTCGTGCGCTCAAAGTCCAACTGTCGGTGCCATAGGGCGGTGCATCCCCGGAGGCTGCCGCCGCAACAGCTGCGATGATCTCGGGTGCACCACCGGCGGTGTTGTCGCTGGTGAAGGAGCGACATGGCGCCATGGCGATCACAGCCCCGGCCTGCTTCTTTCGGACGATAACGAGCGAATGACGACAGTGACGTGCGCGGGCGGCCCGGGGTCTCCAGCCGTCAACGTCAGCATTTCTGCCGGTGTGGTCACCAACGACATGTGCTCCTCCCGACGGAAACAGCCCAACCCGGCGTTGTTACGCCGACGCTTGAGTGCGGGGGTATGTGTATACCGATGATGCACTTGAGGCCTAGCTTACATACTATTATACTGTAATAGAAGCAGATAGCTTACATTTAGTCATCTGCTTTAGCGCAGAAAGCTCCGACTCCCGGAAGACTGGGTAGTAAGCAGACCGCGCGGTTTTGTCAGGCAGTTCCTCCCGACGAACCTGGTCGAACGCCGATTCGACACTGGGGTCCTGGATCGAGTGTGGACGTCTGATATCACCAATCAGCGCACCGGGAAGTGCTGGCTGTATTTATGAGCGGTCCGGGATGGCTGCTCGCGGCGGGTAATCGGCTGGACCATCGATGAGCACATCCGCGCCGATCTAGTCGAGTCCGCGCTGGCCATGGCGGTCGCCATGTGCGGCGAGCTGGAGCTGGGGCGGTTCGCCCGCAGGCACAATCTGACCCGTTCAGTCAGGCGCGTTGGCGTGTTGAGAAAACGCTGGCGCCGAATCATTCTGGGCAACAGTAAAAGTCGAGTTCTACGACCGATACCTTGGGCCCACCCGCACCGGCCCTAAGCTTGCCGTCGGCGACTGGGTGGAGCGAATCTACAACCGACGCGGGCGTTCGGCCCTCGGCATGCTCAGGCCAGCCGAATACAAGAATCGAACCACTCAGAAGAGAACCGCCTAACCCTGTGTCCGCCAAGCAGGGTCAGCGCGGACGACACTAGCGCTCGCCCGTCCACAGCCGCTCGGTCAGATTCTCAAATGTCACCAACATAACGGGATCATCGCGGCGCATGAGCGCCGACTTGCTCATCTTGGCCCGCACCGTCCAACCCTCACAATGCCGCAGCTCCACCACCAGATTCGCCAATGCATGAACGCCAGAGAGCGCGCCCACCCCGGCCGGCACGGTATGGAAGAAGATCTCAGGGAACGCCAACCCCGCTAACCTGTCCTGCCGGTAACCCACCATCTCCGCGAACGCCGTATTCGCGAACAAAATGATGCCGTCCCGCGTAACAGCGAGTGTAGGAACCGGGATCCGCTCCAACACCACCACAGCAGGCAACGGTGTCAGGACGTCCATCGGTGAATCGCCGGATCTCCCATTACGCCGCCGCTCCACCCGCCGATCGCCGCCTATGCCAGCGCCGTCGCGGGGGTAGCCGTGTGAGCCCCCAGCGAGTAACCGCGCGTTTGACGTGGATGGCTCAAACGTCAGCATCTCCGGCTGTGTGGTCACGACCGACATGTGCTCCTCCTAACGGAAGCAGGCCGACCCGGAGGCGGACGGGCCGGGTTACCGCGGCGCCTTGGTGCGACCGCACGCATATACTGGCGATACACCTGACTGAGCAGCATACATACTAATAGTCAGAATGCAATGATTTTATCAAACTCACAGTCTACTAGTAACATACAAACCATGAGTAAACGCGGGATGCTAGGTGAAGAGCGGACCGCGGACCAACGGAAGACGTCGACTGACACAGCGCCGCCCCCAGGCGGGTCAGCACTGGGTACACGTCACCGTCCCCTATCATCGAGGGGACCGACTCAGCGGCGGAATTGGCGTGGCGCGAAGCGATCCTGCCGCTGCGCGGCGGCCGCGACGAGACAGGCGGGGCGATGACCGAGGCCAGCGAACGGCGAGCCGACACCACGCGCCAACGACTCATCGCCGCCGCATCACGCCAGTTCGCCCGCCGCTCGTACAGCATGGTCAGCCTCGATGACATCCTGGCAGAGGCTGAACTCACCAAAGGGGCAATGTATTTTCACTTCCCGTCTAAGCAAGCACTGGCCTTGGCGATCGTCGACGACCTCGCCGAGATGAGCCGTGCAGCGGTCACCGAGTTGCTTGCCCGCAAGATGTCGGGACTCGAAACACTAATCGATCTGTTCTATTTCCGTGCCGTGCAAGACACCCAAAACGAGGTGGCCCGAGCTGGCGTCCGACTGCTCGATACCCTGGACAACACGACCCTCCTGCCCTCCGCACTGTGGCAATCATGGATCGAGTTCGTCGCCACGCTCATCCAAAAAGCAGCCACCGAGGGCGACGTCGTCGACCACCACGATCCTGAAGACATCGCCAAAATGTTGGTGGCGCTGTGGGTGGGTATCCGCCGAGTCAGCGATCTCGACCAACCCGAGCTCTATCTCGATAACCTCCAGAAAGCATGGGAGCTGGCACTACCCGGCTTCGCCAATCCCGACCGAATCGACTACTTCACCCAATTCATCAAACGACGTCACGCATTCGCGTGAAACAGTTTTTCGCTACAGTCGCTCTGACAATGCCCTCACACCACCGCTGCCGCCACGGCGTACACCGATCCTTAGCCCAATGTTGGCTTGCGGCCACGGACAGCGACATAAATAGTGCCGATCGGCCGCGGCGGCAGGACACGTCTCCCGCACTGCGGAGGTCTAGGGACGATGGTGCCCCAAGCCCGGTCTGAAACCACCCGCCAAAAGCTCCTTGATGCGGCGATAGATCTGTTCAGTGAGGTCGGCTACGCGGCCGCAGGACTAGGTGAGATCATCGAGCGTGCGGGCATGACCAAAGGCGCCCTCTACCACCACTTCGACTCCAAAGAAGCGCTGGCAACCGCCATCATCGAACAAGGCACCAACCTCACCCGCGACGCATTCCGCCACGTGTGCGAATCATCCTCGCCCGCACTCGAAAACCTGATCCACGGCGTCTTCATCGTCGCAGACCTCCTTGTCTCCGACAAAACGGCCCGCACAGCTGAACAACTCACCCGCGGACTGGCCGAATTCAACAGCGCAGCCTCCCGTGCCTGGAGCAGCCTGTTGGACTTGATGACAACCCAGGCCAGACGCGCAAGCGCCGAAGACGACCTCTGGGAAGGCGTCGATCCCGACGTGGTCACCGAAGCAATCCTCAACACCATGCTGGGCGCGCAACTCCTCTCTAAGACAGCAGACGGCATCGATCACATCGAGCGACTAACCCGATCCCTGGAACTTTTCCTGCCGGCCATCGTGACCGACACATCGCTGCCCTACTTCCGGGAGTTTCTCGCCCGCGAGTCCCTGCGCCACGCACCAGACCACCGGCTCACCTGACTGAGCACACCACCTGCACTATTGCTTGTCCATCCACAGTCGCTCGGTCAAATTCTCAAACGTCACCAATACAACCGGATCATCGCTACGCTTCAGCGCCGACTTGCTCATCTTGGCTCGCACCGTCCAACCCTCACAATGCTGCAGCTGCACCACCAGATTCGCGACTGCATCGCCGCCAGAAAGCGCGGCTAGCTCGGGCGGCACGGTATGGAAGATCTCAGGGAACGCCAACCCCGCTAACCCGTCCTGCTTGTACCCCACCATCTCGGCAAACGCCGTATTCGCGAACAAGATGATGCCATCCCGCGTTATAGCGAGCGTAGGAACCGGGATCCGCTCCAACATCACTACAGCAGGCAACCGCCTCAGGATGTTCGTCGGTGAATCGCCGGAACTCCCATTGCGCCGCCGCTCCACCCGCCGATGGCCGTCCATGCCAGCGGCGTCGCCGGATGAGCCCCCACCAAGTAACCGCGCATTCGTCATGGATGGCACAGTAGCAACGCGGCGAGATCAAAACAATGAAAATCCTCAGACTTCACTAAGGTAAATTTCAGCTTGTCATAAGGCCGACTTGAGCTGTCCACATTGTTGTGCCTGAGCTTGTCTTGATCCCGATGTGCCCGTGGCTGACCGGCTATTGGCCGCTACTGATCCTCCAGGTCGGCTGGCTGCTTGGTTACACCGGTCGTACGGTTACCTGCCTGCTTTCGCGACTTCGACCAGCGCCCCGAGGACGCGCGATGGCTGGCCGACGCATTTGACCCTCTCAGACCTAGACGAGTGCAGCCGGCTGGGGATCGAGGATGCCGCGCAGCCAGTCGACGGTGCGCTTGATGCCTTCGGTGAGGTCGGTGTCGGGTTTCCAGCCCAGCACCCGGCCCGCCCGGGTCGGGTCCAGTGCGCTTGAATGAACCTCGCCGGTGCGGGCCTCGGCGTGATCGGGCGGGCGCGAAACGTCGACTGTCTCCGCGATCAGCTGGTGCAGCTCGGTGACCGACGTCTGTACGCCAGTGCCGATGTTGAAGGTGCCGGTCGTGACCGGCGCATCCGCGGCGCACAGGAAGGCAGTCACGACGTCGTCGACGTAAACGTAGTCGCGGGTGGCGCTGCCGTCGCCGTAGATGGTCGTGGGGCGGCCGGAGATCATCGCACTGCCGAAGAGCGCGACCACGCCGGCTTCCCCGTGTGGGTCTTGCCGTGGCCCATAGACGTTGGCCAGTGCGAGGCAGATTGGTGTTAGCCCGTACATGCCGGCGTAGGCGCGCATGTACAACTCTCCGGCGATCTTGGCCGCCGCGTACGGGGAAAGCGGGTCCACGGGAGTGTCCTCGGTGGCAGGCAAGGTGGCCGGCGCACCGTAGCGGGCGCCACCCGAGGTGGCGTAGATGATCCGCGGAACTCGGGCCTGCCGGCTCGCCTCCAGCAGGTTGATGGTGCCCAGCACGTTGTTGCGGGCGTCAAATAGCGGATCCTCAACCGACCTGCGCACATCGACCTGGGCGGCCAAATGGAACACCACGTCGGGGCTGGAGCCCGCCACGATGCCGGACAGCTCGGGGTGCCGGATGTCAACCGCGGCGAAGGTGAAGCGACCGGGGTCGTTGTGCCGGTGGGCCGACTCGAGGTTGGCAACGCGGGGGCTGGCGCTGAGATTGTCGACTCCTGTCACCTGGTGTCCTTCCTCCAGCAGGCGGTCGACAAGGGTGGAACCGATGAATCCGGCAGCGCCGGTGACGAGGGTACGCATTATCAGCTATCTCCAGTTCGACGGTGAATTACGGACGGCGGCAACCGGTTTGAGGCGGAATCGGCGATGACGCCGCCGCGGCGAGATCCCGGTGCGCGGGCGCGGGCGGTACAAACCGCCATGCCAGGCGATCAGGCCGACCATGTTCTGTGAGCATTCGTTGTTCGTTTTGCATGGTCAGCCAGTGGCCTGATTTCCCGGGGCCTGTGCGGCATCCTCGACGGGCTGCGACCTGATCATCGGTGCACCGCTTGCGGCGCCGCGGCCCGCGCGGGTCCGCGAGCTTGAAACATCGAATCCGTGGCACGCGGCGACGGCGTCAAGCACCGGAGCCACGTTGGTTGCCCACCAGATGTGGTGGTTTGGATGGGTGGCCCACTTGCGCCACAAGTCGGCAGTATGGTGCAGCCAGGTAAGCAGAATGGCAACACGCTCGTCGACGCGTCTATCGATGCGCCCACGGTCGCCAATGTCCGCGTCCCGCCGGTCGCGTGCGCCACGCAGCGCATGACGCTCGCGGTCTGAGAGGCCGCCCGCCCGTAGCCGCTCAGTGACGACTGTGCCCAGATCAGCTCGCTCCACCTGGCAGCTCGCCGTCAGGATCATCAAGTACTCGTCGATCAGCGCCGGCTGGCCCGGCCGCGCCCCACCCCAGTCCACGATGCCGGTGACCGGGCCCTGCACGCCGGCCACCCGAACGTTGCCGGGGGTGTAGCCGCCGTGCGTCCAGCTCACCGCCATACGCAGGCCAACGAGGGCCTGCCGCAGTATCGTTCCAAGCCGGTCGACCTCGGGAACCAGGCCGGGATCTAGCCGCCGGCACATGTCTGTCAGCTCGGCCAGTGGTTCGATGACCCATCGTCGCAACAGGCAGACGTCGTCGACGACGATGAGCGTGGCAGTCCGCTCGTGCAGCGGTGCGATGGCGCTCAGGGCCGCAGCGGTCAGCTCCTCGACACGGTTCGGGTGGCGCGCCAGCATCTCCGCCAGGTCGATTCCCGGCCGATAGGACTCCAGGGACGCGGTTGCATCGGGGCGCTCGTCGAAGGCTAGGATCCGCGGCAGCAGTTCGCGCCATTGTTCGTCGAGTCGCGGGTGGATGGCGAGTTCGGCGAGCACGCGCCGCTGCGTGCGCAGTTCAGCGGCTCCCAGCACGCCGCGGGCTTCCTTCAAAACCGCCGCGGGCGGTCCCTGCTCGGGACGCAGCAGGACCACGGCCGTGTCGCCGACAAGTTCGGTCGGCGGCATGCTGAGTTCGATGTCGATAAGACCGATCGGCAGATCATCGGCATCGATCAGCCGGGCCGGCGCCGTCGACCTGATCCGCCTTGTGCTCATTGGCCGACCACCGCCGACGCGGTACGGAGGGGCCGCGCAGTATGACGGAGTTGTCGCGCTGCCCGCACGAGATAGAGCAGGACGAGCGGATGTTCGGTTTGCCTAAGGTCCATGTTGCTCCTATCAGACCGGCGCGGAGGCGGGCCGCGGCTACGGCGGCAGCGCCCGAGTGCGACCATACCGATGATGCAACTACAGCAGATATTACATACTGATTGCATAATAGAAGTTATCTGCCAAGACTTCTAGTCTTTGACTGCGCCACAGCCCATCCATATACTCGAGATGTCACTCGAAGGACAGACCGCGGACCGACAGAAGACGTCGACGGAAAGAGCGCCACCCCAGCGAGGCAGCATGTGGTCGACGTCGAAACGTCAGGGGTGCGGGTACGACCGCCACGAGTCCTTCAATTCGCCTGGACCGGACAAATAGTTTGGGCGGTGTAGTGGTGAAAGAGATCGCTCGCGGCGCCCGCTCCGCTAACCCGGCCACGGGAGCAGTGGTTCGTCGGTAAGGATCAACCACCGCCAATCGGCTGCCGTACTACTATGCCTGCCTCCGGTGTATCCAGGCCAATGTCGGCCAGGTGACGGGGCCGACCGCTATGCTGGTCACAGGTAAGCGACAGCGGTCACGATCACCACCACGTGGTGGCCAGACACCAGCCGTGCCACCGCGAAATTTGTCGCCGTCGCCAGCATCGCCCGCAGCAGGAGCATCACCGGCGTGCGGTAGCGGGAGCGTCGGCGCAGCCACCAGGTCTCGATCACCATGCCGAACAGCTCGGTGCACAACAGAGCGACGCCAGCTCCGGTAGCTCCGAATCGCCCGGCCAAAGCGAGATTTAGCACGATGTTTAGCGTGCTGATGCAAAACTGGAACAGGAATCGCTGCTGGTCCCGGTTTGTTTGGCCCGCCCGCTCCGCCAGCAGTTCGTCGACGACACCCATGATGCCGCGCTCCCGACCGGTTCTAAGAGCGGGCAGTTGGCGTCCTGTTCGGAGATGACCGTGACCGGCAGCGGCCACGCGATGCCGAATTCCGGGTCTTGCCAGCGGAATCCTTGCTCGCCGACCGGCGCGTAGACGCCGCTGACCTGACATAGGACTTCGGTGTTGTCAGTCAGGGTCTGGAAGCCGTGTGCGACGTACGGGTGCAAGAACAGCGCCCGGTGGTTGTCGGCGCTTAGCTCTACCATGACGTGCTTGCCGTAGGTGTGCGACTCGGGGCGGACGTCAACGGCAACGTCGACAATTGCGCCGCGGGTGCAGCGCACCAGCTTGGCTTGGGGGTATGGCGGCATCTGACGGTGCAGACCCCGCAAAGTGCCTCGGGCGTATTTGTAGGAGATATTCGTCTGCGCGACATTGGAAATCAGTCCGTAGGCGGCGAATTCGTTGGTGCAGAGTGCAAGGGTGAAGAAGCCGCCACCATCGCGGTGCGGTTCGATGTCGATGATCGTCACCCCTGCTACGTCAGCGGGTGTGTATTTCATCTACCTCTCCTTCCAGAACAGGCGCTCGTCGACATGCCCGGTCTTGAGTCGATCGTTGGTGCAATGTTCGGAGCGCAGTTGCTATCTAAGGCCATGCCCGGCGGAGACCACATCGAGCGACTGCGTCGGATGTGGGAACTGCTGCTGCCGGCCATCGTGCCGGACGCGTCGTTGCCTTATTTTCGCGAGTTCCCTTGCCCGCGAGGCGTTGCGGCACATCCAGCCGGCTCTGTGTCTGGAGTGACGTGGCGGACCGAGGCTACGGTGCGCGGGTCCGGGTCAATCAGGAAGGAGCTTCTGCAGTTTTGATCGACATGGTCGGGTCCGGAACGATGACGAACTCGTCCCCTCCGATCCGGGCAGTCATGCTCTTTCCCGCGCTCATCCGCAGGCGTTCGGCGAATACCTGGATGAACCAATCGCCGGCGCTATGACCAAAGCAATCGTTGATTGACTTCAGCCGGTCGAGGTCGAGATACAAGACCGAGACGGGTCCGGGCCGTCCCGCTTCCAGTCTCTCGGAGAGGTACGCAATAAGAGCCCGGCGATTATGCAGAGCGGTCAAATCGTCATGCTCGACGAGGTATTGAAGCCGCTCTTCGGCGGCAATGCGAGCCTGGAGCTGCGCAAAAAGCTGGGTCCATCGACAACCTAGTTAGCCGTCGGTCGCAGTCGAAGCGCTCGGTCGCCGGTCGAGACGTCTGGCGCACGACTCGAATCACCGCTGCTGCCGAGACTCCTACGCGCCGGCGTGGCGTTAGATCGCCGCCTCGGTCAGGGCCCTGCTGTCGCCGCGAAAAGGCATCGAAATCCAGCGGGAGGCCAGTAACGACTCCATGGCGTCGCCCGGGATCGGTCGCGAAAACAAGTATCCCTGGGCTCGTTGGCAGCCATGCTGCATCAGAGTCGTTGCGGCAGAGGGTGTTTCGACGCCCTCGGCCACCAGTTGGAGACTGAATGCCTCGGCCAGGCCGATGATCGCGCGGATAATCGCGAGGTCGTTGGCGTTGGACCCGAGGTCACGCACAAATCCCGCGTCGATTTTGAGCGTATCGACTGGAAGTGACTTCAGGTGTGACAGGACAGCGTAACCGGTGCCGAAGTCGTCGATCGCGATCTGGACGCCGACCTCCTTCAACTCCGCGAGGGTTCGCTGTGTGCTTTCAATGTCGTGAACTACTGCGCGCTCGGTGATCTCGAGGCACAGCGATCCGGCATCGATGCCGAACTCCCCGATGGTCGCGGCGACAGTCTGGACGAAACCTCGGCCTGCCAGCTGAAGAGGCGACACATTGACACGCAATGCCGCATTTTGCCCTACCCCGCGCGATCGCCACCCGCTGAAATCGGCGCAGGCGTTTCGTAGCACCCATCGGCCAAGTTCATCGGCGAGGTTAATCGATTCGGCTACGCCGATAAAAGAATCCGGTAGCAGCAGCCCTCGCGTCGGGTGCCGCCAGCGGACGAGCGCCTCAGCGGCCACGATAGCGCCGGTCCGCAGGTCAACCTCGGGAAGGTAGTGCAGCAACAGCGCTTCACGGTCGATCTGGCCCTGAAGATGGAGTTCGATCTCGTTTCGGAACAGTCTTTTCAG
>NZ_DATFZD010000310.1:0-22106 GCF_035314665.1 Mycobacterium sp.
CTGACCTAACAAAAAACACCAAAAAACTGGCATCAACAAAAAACAACCACACCCATGACACGGGACGCCACAAGCGCAGTCAAAAAAACAACAACAAAAACAAAACCACCAAACACACTATTGAGTTCTCAAACAACACCCAATTGATAGGCAACCCTGCCACTATACTCCATGGCACAGGCACGGTCAACTCGCTGCCGCTCCGCGTAGGACCGGCGAGAGTCGTTATGTCTCAACTACTCTACGCGCTCTATCTCCGCTCCGAGACTGGCTAGATTCTCCACGAACAGCGGATAGCCGCGGTCGATGTGAAAGACATCGTGCACCTCGGTGTCACCGTCGGCGACCAATCCGGCGAGCACCAGACCGGCGCCGGCCCGGATGTCCGACGACCACACGGGTGCACTCGATAATTGTGGGAGGCCTCGCACGACCGCATGGTGCCCGTCAGTGCGGGCGTCGGCGCCAAGGCGGATCATCTCCTCGACAAAACGGAAGCGTGCCTCGAACACGTTCTCGGTGATCATCGATGTGCCATCGGCGATCGACGCCAGGCCAATCGCCATCGGCTGCAAATCCGTCGGGAACCCCGGGAACGGCAACGTCGCGACATTGACGGCCTTGGGGCGCTCGTACTGGGTCACCCGAAAACTGTCGTCGGTCTGGGTGACGGTGGCGCCCGCGTCGTGCAGCTTGTGCAGTACAACCTGAAGATGCGCCGGATCAACCCCGGTGACCGTGATGTCACCGCGGGTCATCGCCGCGGCGATGCCCCAGGTGGCCGCCACGATCCGGTCGCCGATCACGCGATGCTCGGTCGGGTACAGCCGGGGTACACCGGTGATGGTCATCGTCGGGGAACCGGCGCCTTCGACCCGCGCACCCATCTGGTTCAACATCGTGCACAGGTCCACCACGTCGGGTTCGCGCGCCGCATTGCGAATTGTCGTGACGCCCTCCGCCAACACCGCAGCCATCAAGATGTTTTCGGTGGCCCCGACTGATGGGAACTCCAACTGAATTTCGGCGCCCCGCAAGCTATCTGCGTGGGCAACGACGCAGCCGTGCTCGATATTGCAGACGGCTCCCAGCTGCCGCAGACCGGCCTGGTGCATGTCCAGCGGCCGTGACCCGATGGCGTCACCGCCCGGCAGAGCGACTTTGGCCCGCTTGCACCGCCCGACGAGCGGGCCGAGCACGCAGACCGACGCTCGGAACTGACGGACCGCGGCGAAGTCGGCGTCGTATTTCGGCTCGTCCGGGGAGGTGATGCGCACGGTTGCCCCGGCCAACTCGACGGTGGCGCCCAGGCCCCTCAACACCTCCGCCATCAGCGGGACATCGAGGATGTCGGGACAGTTGGTGATCGTGCTGGTGCCTTCAGCGAGGAGGGCCGCAGCCATCAACTTGAGAACGCTGTTCTTTGCGCCACCAACAGCGACTTCGCCCGACAACCGACTGCCACCGGTTACCACGAAACGCTCGGCCACCCGCGCTAGTTTAGTGAAGCGGTATCGCCCTGTCAGTCGGCATGGCGGTCAGAGCGGTACGGTTTTTAGTCATGGCAGTACACCTGACCCGCATCTACACCCGGACCGGTGACGACGGAACCACGGGGTTGAGCGATTTCTCACGGGTCTCCAAGAACGACGCGCGGCTGGTGGCATATGCCGACTGCGACGAAGCCAACTCGACGATCGGCGTCGCGCTCGCGTTGGGAAACCCGAAGCAGGAACTAACCGACGTTTTACGGCAGATCCAGAACGACCTGTTCGACGCCGGCGCAGATCTCTCAACCCCTGTCGTGGAGAATCCGAAGTATCCTCCGCTGCGCATCACACAGTCATACATCGACCGACTCGAGAAGTGGTGTGACGAGTTCAACGAGGGCCTGCCAGCACTCAACTCCTTTGTGCTCCCCGGCGGTTCGCCACTTTCGGCGCTGCTGCATGTCGCCCGAACGTCAGTGCGCCGCGCGGAGCGTTCGGCGTGGTCCGCGATCGACCTGCACCCGTCAGACGTCAGCCCGCTACCCGCGAAGTACCTGAATCGATTGTCCGACTTGCTGTTTATCTTGTGCCGCCTGGCCAACCCGGACGGCGACGTGCTGTGGCAACCGGGCGGCGGACGGCGCGAGGGGCCCGACAAGTAACCCCGCAGATCAGGTGCTGCGGCGTCGCGCGCGTGGCGAGGGACGCGATTCCAACCACGATTGGAAGGCGGTGAATGCGCCTCGGTCCAGCGCGATTTCATAGCCCGCCCTACGGTCCTGCGTTGTGTCGCGCAGTTCCAACACAATGATCTCTTCGGTCATGATGTCGAACTCGTCACCGCGTGGCGACCGCCGCGAAACGATCTCCACACCACGCCTGTTGAGCTGACGATCCGGCCACAAGCGAACACTGGACAGTCGGTAGAAGGCGGCATCACTACCCCGGTAGCGAATGACGCCGTGGCGCCATCCATGGCCACCGACCGCCGGGATATCCCGCATGATCGCCGCGGTCCCGCCCTGGCGCAGCTTCCACAAGCGATAACTCAAGGCGACGACGGCAATTCCCAACACCGCGACGAGCACGACCATGGTCATCATGAGCGCGCTCATCGCCGCGGCCCGCTAGTCGAGCGCGCCGACAGCGCGCAGTCTGGCCCGCCCCCTGGCGGCGATGCGGGGATCGTCTGACTCCGAATCCTCTTTGGCCGCAGTCTCATCGATCTCCGACTCAAATTCCGCGGACTCGGCGAGGATGGTGACCCCCTCCTCGGTCACCGACATAAAGCCGCCGTCCACCGCGATGCGCAGGTCGTTCTCGCCCTCACGTTCGACGCGAACCATGGCATCGTCGACCAGCTGCGCCACCAGCGGGATATGCCTTGGCAGGATACCGATCTCGCCAACGGTGGTGCGGGTGAAGATGAACATCGCCTCGCCGGACCAAATCTTCCGGTCGACGGCAACGATCTCCACGTTCATGTCGGCCATGTCAAGCCACCTTTCGCCGCTGGCAAGAACAGATCACAGCTTGGCGCCGAAGCTTTCAGCCTTCTTGGCCAGGTCGTCAAGGCCGCCGATGAGGAAGAACGCCTGCTCGGGCACATGGTCGAAATCGCCCTTTGCGAGCTTGTCGAACGCCTCGATCGTCTCCTTCACCGGCACAGTGGAGCCCGGCTGACCGGTGAATTGTTCGGCCGCCATCATGTTCTGCGAGAGGAACCGCTCGATGCGTCGCGCCCGGTTGACCTGTTGCTTGTCTTCTTCGGATAACTCGTCGATACCCAGAATTGCGATGATGTCTTGAAGGTCCTTGTAGCGCTGCAGGATTCGAATGACTTCCTGCGCCACCCGGTAGTGCTCGTCGCCAACCACTGCGGGGTCCAGGATAGTGGAGCTGGACGCCAACGGATCCACCGCCGGGAAGATGCCCTTGGAGAACACCGACCGGCTCAGCTCGGTCGTGGCGTCCAGGTGCGCGAACGTCGTCGCCGGCGCCGGGTCGGTGTAGTCGTCGGCGGGCACGTACACGGCCTGCATCGAGGTGATGGACTTACCACGTGTCGAGGTGATCCGTTCCTGGAGCTCGCCCATTTCATCGGCCAGCGTGGGCTGATATCCCACCGCCGACGGCATCCGCCCGAGCAGTGTGGACACCTCGGATCCGGCCTGGGTGAACCGGAAGATGTTGTCGATGAACAACAACACGTCCTGGCCCTGCTCGTCGCGGAAGTACTCGGCCATCGTCAATGCCGACAACGCCACCCGCATACGAGTGCCGGGCGGCTCATCCATCTGACCGAACACCAGCGCGGTGTCCTTGAGCACGTCGGCTTCGCCAAGTTCGACCCACAGGTCGTTGCCCTCGCGGGTGCGCTCCCCCACGCCCGCGAACACCGAAGTGCCGCCGAAGTTTCGGGCGATGCGGTTGATCATCTCCTGAATCAGAACCGTTTTGCCCACGCCCGCACCGCCGAACAGCGCGATCTTGCCACCGCGCACGTAGGGCGTCAGCAAGTCGACCACCTTCAGACCGGTCTCGAGCATTTCGGTCCGCGGTTCCAGCTCGTCGAACGGCGGCGGCTTGCGGTGGATCCCCCAGTGGTCGAAGTCTTCTCCGTAGCCTGGCTCGTCCAGGCAGTGGCCCAGCGCGTTGAACACATGGCCCTTGACGCCGTCGCCGACGGGGACGGAAATCGAGTCTCCGGTGTCGGTGACCTCGACGCCGCGCACCAACCCGTCGGTCGGCTGCATCGAGATGGTGCGGACCAAGTTGTCGCCGAGGTGCTGCGCTACCTCCAGCGTCAACGTCTTGGCGAGTGCCTCGAAGGTGACGTCGGCGTGCAGAGCGTTGAACAACTCCGGCACGGAGCCACGGGGAAACTCAACGTCGACAACGGGTCCGGTGATTCGCACCACGCGGCCATTCGTGTCGGTGTTCTTGGAGTTCTTCGAATTCTCGGTGGTAGCAGCCATATCTTCTTCGCTTCCTAATGGGGCTTATTTCGCGGCATCGGCGAGCGCGTTTGCGCCACCTACGATTTCGCTGATTTCCTGGGTGATCTGGGCCTGCCGTTCCCGGTTGGCCTCGAGCGTGAGGGCCTTGATGAGATCGTCAGCATTGTCACTCGCCGACTTCATCGCCCGTTGCCGTGATGCCAGCTCTGAGGCAGCGGACTCGAGGAGCGCCGCATACACGCGGGTGGTCAGATAGCGCGGCAACAGCGAGTCGAACAGCGTCGTCGCATCGGGCTCGAATGAGTACAAGGTGAACGGTCCGGGGTCCTCGACGTACTCCACAACCATCGGGGCGATGCGATGTGCCTCCGCCGACTGCGACATCATCGACTTGAACTCGGTGTAGACAATGTGCAACTCGTCGACCCCAGCAGAGTCCGCCTGCTCCGGATGTTCGCCGTCGTTCTCGGCGCCGGACATGAAGGCGCCTACCAGTGTCTCAGCGATCTTCGCGGCATCCTCGTAGCTGGGCTGCTCCGAAAAGCCGGTCCACGACTCGCTGATGTCCCAGTTTCGGAATTTGTAGTAACCCAGTGCTTTACGTCCGACTGTGTAGAGTACCGGCGTCTTGCCGGCTTCTCGCAGCAGCGAGAAGAGCTCCTCAGCCCGACGGAAGGCGCTGGAGTTGTACGCACCACAAAGGCCGCGGTCAGACGAGACCACCAGCACGCCGGCCCGTTTCGGTTCGGCGTGCTCGACCAGCAGCGGATGGTCCAAAGCGGCTTCGGCGGCCAGGGTGGTGAGCATGTTGGTGATCTCGGTGGCGTAGGGCCGGGCCGCCTGCAGCCGCGTCTGAGCCTTGCCGATACGCGACGTCGCGATCATTTCCTGCGCCTTGGTGATCTTCTTGATCGACCCGGCGGAGCGGATCCGACCCCGCAGTTCACGAAGTGTGGCAGCCATTCTCGATTACTTCTTCTGCTCCGGCGGCGCGGGCTTGTGAACCCGCACAGCTTCTTTCGCCAATTTCTCTTCGTCGAGGGCTTCCACGTGCTCGTCGGGCACCACCGAGCCGCCGCCGGTAGCCGCAAAGCCCTTCTTGAATTCGTTGATCGTCTCGACCAACTTGTTTTCCATGTCCTCGGTGAGTTTCTGGGATTCCCGGATCTCGGACAAGATGCCCCCTTCGGACGCCCGAAGGTGGTCGAGGAACTCGCTCTCGAAGCGACGTACGTCTTCGACTGGAACCGAGTCCAGGTGGCCACCGGTACCGAGGAAGATCGCAACCACCTGCTCCTCAACCGGGACTGGTTCGTTTTGCGGTTGCTTGAGCAGTTCCACGAGTCGAGCGCCCCGCTCCAACTGCGCTTTCGACGTCGCGTCCAAGTCCGAGGCGAAGGCCGCGAACGACTCCAGTTCGCGGAACTGCGACAGGTCCAGCCGCAGCGATCCGGCCACGTCCTTCATCGCCTTGATCTGCGCAGCACCGCCCACCCGGGAAACCGAAACACCGACGTTGATGGCCGGCCGGACGCCCTGGTTGAACAGATCGGACTCCAGGAAGCACTGCCCGTCCGTGATCGAGATGACGTTGGTCGGGATGTAAGCCGAGATGTCGTTGGCTTTGGTCTCGATGACGGGCAGGCCGGTCAATGAGCCGCCACCGAGATCGTCGGAAAGCTTGGCGCAGCGTTCCAGCAGGCGCGAGTGCAAATAGAAGACGTCGCCCGGGTAGGCCTCGCGGCCGGGCGGGCGGCGCAGCAGCAGCGAGATCGCCCGGTAGGCCTCGGCCTGCTTGCTCAGGTCGTCGAACACGATCAGCACATGCTTGCCCTCATACATCCAGTGCTGAGCGATCGCCGAACCGGTATATGGCGCAAGCCATTTGAAGCCAGCAGAGTCAGATGCGGGCGCGGCAACAATCGTCGTGTAGTCCATCGCGCCGCCCTCTTCCAGCGTGTGGTGGACGGAGGCGATCGTGGTGCCCTTTTGCCCGATGGCTACATAGACACACCGCACCTGCTTTTTCTCATCACCGGATTCCCAGTTCTGTCGCTGGTTGAGGATGGTGTCCACGCAGACGGTGGTCTTGCCGGTCTTACGGTCGCCGATGATCAGCTGTCGCTGGCCGCGGCCGATCGGCGTCATCGCGTCGATGGCCTTAATGCCGGTCTGCAGCGGCTCCTTGACGCCCTGCCGCTGCACCACCGACGGAGCCTGAACCTCCAACGCCCTGCGCTCGGCGGCTTCGATGTCACCGCGGCCATCGATCGGGTGGCCGAGCGGATCGACGACTCGACCGAGGAACTCATCGCCGACTGGTACCGACAGCACCTCGCCGGTGCGCTTCACCTGCTGACCCTGTTCAATTTTCTCGAAGTCGCCCAGGATCACCGCGCCGATACTGTGCTCGTCGAGGTTGAGCGCCACGCCCAAAACCCCGCCCGGGAATTCCAGCAGCTCTTGGGTCATCACCGACGGCAAGCCCTCGACGTGCGCAATACCGTCGCCGGTGTCGGTGACAGAGCCGACCTCCTCCCGGGCGGTGTCGGAGGTAAACGAGCTTACGTACTCATCGATCGCGCCCTGAATGTCGTCAGCGGAGATTGTCAACTCTGCCATGGCTTTTCGTTCTTCCTGCTTGTTGATGGACTACGTGGTGTTTCAGTCTGGCAACTGGGTCTGGGCCGCGGCGAGACGAGACGAGAGCGTACCGTCGATGACCTCGTCGCCAACGGTAATCGCGAGCCCGCCGAGCAGCTCGGGGTCGATTTGCATCTGCACCGTCACCGGATGGCCGTACACCCGGCTCAGCACTCGGGTTAGGCGGTCTTGCTGGGCGTCGCTGAGTTCGGCAGCCGCGCTGACGTGCGCGACGACTTCGCCACGTCGAGCCACCGCCACTTCGGCCAGCGTAAGCACCGCGTCCTCGGCCGGTCGTCCCCGCAACAACTCGACTGTCTTGGAGAGCAGTTCGGCCGCGATCGGATTGACTGTGGTGCTTGCGCTCGCCAGTACGTTGCGCAGCAACCGAATCCGGCTGTCGGCCGGAGCTTCGTAGTCGCCGAGCAGGATGGAGAGGCGCGGCTGAGCATCGAGGGTCCGGCTGAACCAGAACAGTTGGTCCTCGACCTCATCCAGCGAGCCGGCATGTTCGGCGCGCGTCAACAATGCGTTCCGCGACACGAGCTCGACCGCTTCGAGCAGATCGTTGCTGGCCGACCAGCGCTGCGAGACGGCCGTTTTGAGGACGTCGAGCGCGGGCTCGCCGACTTTGTCGGACACCAACCGCTCGATCAGCCGGACTCGGGGCGACGGGTCCTCAGCCGGCAAGGTCAGGTAGCGGGTGACGACACTCTCGCGTTCAAACAGTGCGGCGACCGATGTCAATTCATCGGCGAGCGCGGACAGGCCACGGTCGTCAAGATCCTTGGCTATCTCATTGAAGCGCTTCATCACGGCGTCCAGCGACAGTCGGCTAGCCGAACGCATTTTCGCCGATACCGGGTACTGGACCTCCGCCTCGGACGGCGCCATCGCTTCAACCTCGTCGAGGAAGCGGTCGACGGTGGCCGACTGCTGCGCCGAGTCGGCGACGTAGCCACGCACCAATTCGCCTGCCCGCCGCACGGATTCGGCACCGAATTCCTGGCGCAGCTGGCGAACCAACTGCGCTCGCAGTAGCTCGACCTGCTTGGCGCCCTGAACTTTGACGCGCTCGACCTCTGTATCGGCCTGAGCCCGCAATTGTTCGGCAATGCGCTCGGCATCGGCGCGGGCTTCTTCGGTAATCCGCTCCGCCTCCGCCTTGGCGTCTTTGCGCGCTTTGTCGTGGGCTTCGCTCGCTTCCGCGAGCCGATCGGCAGCAGCCGCGGCGTCGTCCAACTGCTGACGCACCACGTTCTGCCGATCGAGCATCATTCTGCGCACCGGCGGCACGACGTAACGCCATACCAGCCACACGATGACGCCGAATCCGAACAGCTGCCCGAGGAATGTCGACATTTTCGCTACCGACCTGACCCGGTGGCTGAGACTGAGGTCGTGACCTCGACGCCGAGGATACGGCTGGCCAACGTGGTGGACATGCTACCCACCCGAGAGAGCAGATCCGCCGCCACCGCGTCCCCCTCCTGCTTGAGTTGCTCGGCGGCGTCCTGCAGCGTCGAGGAAACCTGTTCTTCAGCGCGCGAACGCATTTCGTCGAGAACCTTACGACCGTCCGCCCGAGCGTCGTCGCGGGCCGCCGACGCCTTCACCCGAGCTTTAGACATCAACTTCTCGTAGTCCTCACGCGCGGCGGTGAATTGCTCGGCCGATGCCTTGTTGTCGGCCTGCGTCTTGGTGACCATGTTCTCGCGCTCGTTCAGCACCCTCATGATCGGCGGCACCACGAAGGTGCCGATCACGCCGAGCACGATCAAGAAGATGAGCAGCACAACGAAGAAAGTGCCGTTGGGAAGCAGGAAGTTTCCCTCAGCCTGGCTGGCGGCAGCCAGGACGACAGCGCTCATGTCACCCATCTCGACTATCTACTTGACCGGGGTGGCGAAGACGAACAACGCCATGAAGGCCAGGTTGATGAAGTAGGCGGCCTCGACCAGACCCACGGTGATGAAGAACGGAACGAACAGCCGACCCTGCGCCTCGGGCTGCCGGGCGATACCGGCGATCAGCGCGTTACCGGCGATACCGTCACCGACACCGGCGCCGATCGCGCCACCGGCCATGATTAGTCCACCGCCGATGAGGGCGCCGGCCGCGATTGTGGGGTTCATTGCTTATCCTCCTTGATATTTGGTAAGGGTCTGGGGGTGATGCGGAAGCCGGGGTTTGGGGCCGTCCTAATGCTCTTCCCCTTCCAGCTCCATCGATTGACTGAAGTACAGGACGGTCAGCAGCGCGAAGATGAACGCCTGGATCGCGCCCACGAATAGGTCGAACGCCTTCCAGATCGCGTTGGGCGCCCACATGATGTACGGCGGGAAAAGCGCGATCAGCGCGATCAGGATGCCACCGGCGAACATGTTGCCGAAAAGTCGGAGCGACAACGAGATCGGCTTGGCGACTTCTTCAACCACGTTGATCGGCGAGAAGACCACCCCAACGGCCTTCGGCAGGGTGTTCCACACGTGCCCCTTGAGAATCTTGGCGGGGTACCCAACGGGGCCGCTGCGCCAGATACCGGCCAGGTGGTAGCAGAGGAACACAAACAGCGCCAACGCCAACACATAGTTGATGTCCGACGCCGGCGGGGCGAACAACTCTTTCGGAGCCCCGCCCGCCGGATCGGTGTACTGCACCGGCAGCACCGACAGCCAGTTCGAGATCAGGATATACACGAAGAGCGTGACGGCCAGCGGCAATACAAACGGCGCGATTTTCATCCCGATTGCGGATTCGATCTGGTTGCGCATCTGAATGGTGATCGCCTCGAAGAACAACTGCACGCCGCCCGGCACGCCGGTGGAGGTGACCCTGGACCGCAAGAAGAATGCCAGCCCGATGACGATGACGGCGGCGAGGGCGGCGGACGCCACGGTGTCGACGTTGACGGTCAGGCCGAACCACTGCGCCGTCTCGTGGTGTCCGACCTCGATGGCGCCCTCGGCCAGCAGCATCTCAGTCATCGCTGTTACCTGTCCCTTCAGCAGCGTCGGCGGCGCCGGTGCGCAGCTTCTTCCAGACCGGCAGCGCGGTTGAGGCCACTAGCAAGACCTGAAACAGCGCAAGCCCGAATACCACGCCCAGCCCCTCGGGCCGGAATACGAATGCGACACTCAGCCCGATGACGGTGATGATCATGAGCCGGCTTGCGGAGTTCACCGCCATCTTCTTTTTCAGCGGATGCGCTTCGGCGGTGATCGCCGCAACCGAGCGCTGCACACCGATGGCGTTGAGCAAACCCAGCAGCAGCCCGACTCCGAAGAAAACGCCGACCATTGGATGGTGGAGCGAGCCCGCCGCGACGATCGCAACGACGGTCAGTCCAAGCGAGATGGCGAGGAGACGAATCGGCCGGAAAGCAACCGAGGGAAACACCAACGGCGCGTCTTGCGCTGGCGTTGTCACTGCTGCACCTCAGTCCTCGCTAGGGGGAGTTGCCTGGTTGATCGTGGCGTAGCCCGTTGAGCGTAACGGAGGGCATTCACCGCACTCGCATCACCCAAGGGACAACTCCCCTTTGTCGGTCGTACGTCGGTCCAATCGGAGGCGAATCCGATGGCCGGTGGCCGGCAACCCGCGAGGTTTATTCGGGTTCTACCAGCACCGTATCACATCGTGGGCGATGCTACTACTCTTCGTCGTAGACGTCGTCGCGGCGCTGAAGCAACGGGACCAAGGTGGCGATAACCGCGATCGCGATGGCACCCAGCATCACCGCCGCGCTGTCGCGTGGATTGAAGAAGATTGTGCTCGCGGTGCCGAATGCGACTATGCCCACCCACAAATAGATGATCAGCACGACCCGGCGATGCGAATGACCGATCTGCAACAAGCGGTGATGCAGGTGCATTTTGTCGGGGCTGAACGCGCTGCGACCCGCTCGGGTCCGTCGCACGATTGCCAACAACAGGTCGAGCATCGGCACGAACATGACCGCCACGACCAACAAGAACGGCGACAGCAGAGCAAACACATCGCGGGCGCCGTAAGCGTTCTGCGAAATCGGTCCGGCAGCCGTCGTCGACGCGGCGGCCAACATCAGGCCAATCAGCATCGAACCCGAATCTCCCATGAAGATCTTGGCCGGGTGGAAGTTGTGCGGCAGGAAGCCCAGGCACGCCCCGGCCAGCACCACCGAAATGACCGCCGGCGGGTAAAACAGCACGTCACCCCCGTGGTCGCGCAACAGGCCAACCGAGAACATGCAAATGGCCAATGCCGTAATCAGGCCCAACCCGGCGGCCAGCCCGTCGAGGCCGTCGACGAAGTTCATCGCGTTGACGATCGATACGGTCAACGCCAACGTGAGCAGGATCGAGGAGGCTTGGTCTAACACGATGGTGCCGACGCCGCCGAGCGGGATGTAGAGGACGCTCCAGGCGACACCCATGGTGACCAGCACACTGGCCGCGGTGATCTGACCGGCGAACTTCGTCAGCGCATCCAGACCCCAGCGATCATCGATCAGGCCGATGCCCATGATCACCGCGCCCGACACCAGCACCGCCGGCATACCCGAGGAGTAGACGAAACCGCGTGTGAGAGCGGGCAGTTGAGATGCGAGGAAGACCGCGGCGATGACGCCGAGATACATCGCCAGACCGCCCATCCGTGGCGTCGGCGTGACGTGCACATCGCGTTCGCGTGGATAGGCCACCGCGCCGAGCCGCGTCGCCAGCAGGCGTACGGGCCCCGTCGCAAAGTAGGTGATGATCGCGGCCGTGAGCCCGACGAGCGCCAGTTCACGCAACGGGACACCAGCGCCACGGTCAGACAGAGCGAGCAGACCGCCGGCCAGGTCGTGGGGACCCCTAACCACCCCGAGACCGTACTGCACCACCCTGAGACTGGATTTAATCGCCCACGGCGATCAGCCGGTCAAACTCGCGGCGTCCAGACCGAGCACCGCGGCGATACCCTCGGCGCTGACCGGCCCGGATCGGACAATGCGGGGTTCGGACCCGGTCAGGTCCAGGATGGTCGAGGCGGCCTGCTGCGCGGAAGGGCCGGCGTCGAGATAGACGTCGACGAGGTCGCCGAGCTGCCTGCGGGCGTCGTCGGCGTCGACGGCCGGCGGCGAGCCGGAGACGTTGGCGCTGGATACTGCCATGGGCCCGACCTCGCGCAGCAGCTCAATGGCTACCGGGTGCAGCGGCATCCGCAGCATCACCGTGCCGCGGGCATCGCCGAGGTCCCACTGCAGGGACGGCGCCTGCCGGACCACGAGGCTCAGCGCGCCCGGCCAGAATGCGCGGATCAGGTCACGCATTGCCTGCGACACCATCAACGCAAGACCGTCGATGGTGTGCCAAGAGCCGACCAACACCGGCACGGGCATGTCGCGCCCGCGGCGCTTGGCCGACAGCAGCGCGGCCACGGCCGAGCTGTCGAAAGCATCGGCGCCGATGCCGTAAACCGTGTCCGTCGGAAGAACCACCAGCCGACCGTTTTTGACGGCGCCGGCCGCCGACACGATTCCGTGCGAACGCTGTTCGGGATCGGCGCAGTCGAATACGTCACTCACGAGCGCCGCTCCTCCTCATCGCCTCGCTCTGCATCGTCGCGGCGCGACTCACGAGCGCCGCTCCTCCTCATCGCCTCGCTCTGCATCGTCGCGGCGCGACTCACGAGCCGGCCTTTCGGTGGGCTGTGACGAATCTCGGCCGTCCGGTCAAATCTGATCGGGCCACGACGTCGTCGAAAAATCCTGTGCCGCTGATTAGTTCGGAGGTCAGCGACGACGTGGTGTCGTCGTGCTCGACGGCGAAGCAGCCGCCCGGACGCAACCAACGGCCGGCGAGCCCGACGACGGCGTTGATGACCGTCATTCCGTCCGGTCCCCCGAACACCGCACGTGGTGGATCGTGTTGAGCGACTTCTGGTTCGAGCTCGACGCCGTCGGGCACGTAGGGCGGGTTCGCCACCACCAGGTCGACCTGCCCGTCGAGCTCGGCTAGCAGGCCGGGCTCGGCGGCGTCAGCGCGCAATAGCTCGACCGTGGTGCCTGCCGAGTTTCGGCGGGAGTACCGGAGTGCCGCGTCGGAGTCGTCGATGCCGATCACACGCGCCGCGGGCCAGTGCTGCGCCAGTGCGAGCGCCAGTGCACCCGAACCGGTGCAGACGTCGACGATGACCGGAGCTTTCGGAAGGGATTGCGCAATGGCCCATTCCAGCATGACCTCAGTTTCCGGGCGCGGAATGAAAACGCCAGGCCCAACGAACAGCGTCAGCGGCCCGAATGCGGCTGTGCCGGTGATGTGCTGCAGCGGTACTCGGCGTGATCGCTCCGCGATCGCGGCGTGGTAGCGATCGAAGAAGGTGTCGTCGGGTGAATCGATCAGCGGCAGCCGCCCGCGCTCGGTGCCGGCCAACTGCGCGGCCAGCTCCTCGGCATCGTAGCGTGCGGAGTTGATTCCGGCGTCTGCGAGCAATGTCGTGGCCGAGTCGATCGCGCCCCGCAGTCGAGTCGTCATGCCTGCTGCAGCCGTGATTGCCTGTCGGCCACGCTCAGAGCGTCGAACAGTGCGTCCAGGTCGCCGTCGAGAATCTGATCGAGATTGTGTGCCTTGTAACCGATGCGGTGGTCGGTGATCCGGTTCTCCGGGAAGTTGTAGGTGCGGATGCGCTCGCTGCGGTCCACGGTACGGATCTGGCTGGCGCGATCGGCCGAGGCGTCGGCCAGCGCCTGCTCCTCGGCCAATGCCTGTAAGCGCGCGGCCAGCACCTGCAAGGCTCGAGTCTTGTTCTGCAGCTGCGACCGCTCGTTCTGACAGGTGACGACAATCCCGGTGGGCAAGTGGGTAATTCGCACTGCCGAGTCAGTGGTGTTGACGCCCTGGCCGCCCTTCCCGGATGACCGGTAGACGTCGATGCGCAGGTCGGACTCGTCGATCTGCACCTCGCCGACTTCTTCGGGTTCGGGATAGACGAGCACGCCGGCGGCCGAAGTGTGCACGCGGCCTTGGGATTCGGTGACCGGCACCCGCTGTACCCGGTGTACTCCGCCTTCGAACTTCATCCGCGACCAGACGCCATCGGCCGTGTCGCCCTTGCTGGCGATCGTGAGCGTCGCGTCCTTGTAGCCGCCCAAGTCCGAGTTTGTTTCGTCCAATACCGTCACGGTCCAGCCGTGTCGCTCGGCATAGCGGATGTACATCCTGGCCAGGTCCGCGGCAAAGAGGGCCGACTCTTCGCCGCCCTCACCGGATTTGACCTCGAGCACAATGTCGTCGGCGTCGTGGGGGTCGCGCGGTGCCAGCATGTCGGTGAGCTGAGTGTCGAGCTCGGCGGCGCGTGCTTCCAGTTCGGTGACTTCGTCGACGAACGATGTGTCGTCCGCGGCCAACTCACGTGCGGCCTCGAGGTCTCCGCGCACCGACTCCAGCTTGCGGTGGGTGGCGACGATCGGCGCGAGCTGCGCGAACCGACGGCCGACTTTGCGCGCGTTGGCGGCATTGCTGTGCAGTTCGGGATCGGCCAGCTGACGCTCGAGCTCGGCGTGTTCGGCCAGCAGCGCGTCAATCGCCTGCACGCCCTGCGTCATGCTTCTCCCTTCACAGCGAACCGCTCCGATCCAACAGATCCGAACGCAAAACGACGCCCGGCCTGCGCGGTTTCCGCAACAGTTCGGGCGTCGCTGCAAACTACTGCTCGGCTTTTCGAGCCTCTCCAGCCTCTTTCTCGGCGCCTGCCTTGCGCTTGCCGTAGCGCTTCTCGAAACGAGCTACCCGGCCGCCGCTGTCCAGAATCTTCTGCTTGCCGGTGTAGAACGGGTGGCACTGCGAGCAGACCTCGACCACGATGTGGCCGCTTTCCTTGGTGCTGCGGGTGGTGAAGGTGTTGCCGCACCCGCACAGCACCGTGGTCTCGCCGTAGGCGGGATGAATATCGGATTTCATGATGTCCTCTTCGGTCGTGGTCGCCGGGTCGCCCTACTGAAGCTTGTAATCGGACGTGAACCGGAACCTGAACTTCGGCTGTCGATTATGCCTGGTCAGCCGCTCTCCCCCTAAACGCGCGCAGGCCGCCGCGCATTCCCCGCGCTAACCGGGGCTGAACTGGTGCTTCGCCGACCGGCTAGCCACCGTGTACGTGGTGTCGCGCCCGATGCGGGTCCACAGCAGGCCGCCCTCGGGGGTGGAGCCCCGGGAGCTCAGCTCGCGCTTGAGGATCTTGTTGGTGGCGGTGGACGGCAGGCTCTCGGTGATCCACACGTGGCGCGGCCAGCCCTTCGGCGACAGGTCGGACTGGGCCGCCAGGAACTCGCCGAACTCGCCGGGCGTCAGCTCGGCATCGTCCGCCAACACCAACGCCGCCATCACCTGGTCCCCCACCTGCTCATCGGGTACCGCGTACACCGCCACCTGGCTGACCGCCGACAGCCGCTGCAGGATTCGCTCGATGGGCGCCGTCGTCATGTTCTCGCCGTCGACCCGCAGCCAATCTCCGCTGCGCCCGGCGAAATAGATCCAGCCGTCCGCGTCGCGGTAGGCCAGGTCGCCCGACCAGAACATGCCGTGGCGGAGTCGCGCGTCGGTGGCGTCTTTGTCGTTGTAGTAGCCGGCGAACAAGCCGGCGCCGGACGTGTTGACCAGTTCGCCGATCGCTTCGTCGGGGTTGATCAGCGCGCCGTCATCGTCGAATCGGGCCACCGCGCATTCGGTGAGCGTGTCCGGGTTGTAAATGCTCACGCCGGGAAAGCCTTGGCCCAGTGAGCCTGCGGGGCAGCCGTCTTCGCGGGTGATGATGATAGCGCCTTCGGTGGAGCCGAAGCCGTCCCATACCGTGCAATCGAAACGCCGGCTGAATTCGGCGATGTCGCGGTCGCTTGCCTCGTTGCCGAATGCGACCAGCAGCGGGTTTTCCGCATCGTCGGGCTGTTCGGGGGTGGCCAGCACGTAGGCCAGCGGCTTGCCGACGTAGTTCATGTAGGTCGCGCCGTACCGGCGTAGATCGGGCAGCAAACCCGATGCCGAGAACGTAGCTGGCACCATCGCCGCGCCGGAGCCGACCGCCACGCTCCAGCCGGCCAACAGCGCATTGGAGTGAAACAGCGGCATCGACAAGTAGCAGACGCCGGACGAATCGACCTCGAACCGCTCAATCAGGTTGGCGCCGGCGAAAATCACGGTCAGGTGGGTGACCCGGACCGCCTTGGGTTCGCCGCTGGTGCCCGAGGTGAAGATCATCATGAGGGTGTCGGTGGGCTCGACCTCGCGATGCGGCACGAGCGGCCCGGCGGCTGCCAGCAGACCAGACCACTCGTCGGTGGAGATGTCGATGACGCGGACGCCGGGCAGATCCAGCCCGTCGAGCAGTGCGCGGTGCGCAGGGTCGGTGAGCAGTATCTGGCAGTCGGCCCGCAGGATGTCCTTGGCCAGGGCCGCGCCCCGACGGGTGTCGTTGATGCCGCACAACACGTATCCGCCCAGTGCCGCCGCGGCCATCGCGGTGAGCATCTCGGGCGTATTGCCCAGCAGCGCACCGACGTGCAAGGACCGTGGGGGGTCGGCGATCCCGATCAATGCGGCGGCCTCAGCCGAGGCGTCCGCCAGATGCTCGCGCCAGCTCCACACCCGGTCGCCGTATTTCACTGCCGGACTGGCGTCGCCAATGCGAGTGCGAAGCAGTTGCTGAATAGTGTCCGCCACGGCTCACCACTTTCCCGTCGGTCCCGACAGGCTGGCACGTTACCGGCGCAGCGTCAGTACCTAGGCGGAAGGGCGATGTTGGTCGACCGCGGTGATGTGCTAACTGGTCAGTCGTTGTCGTTACCCGGTGTCGTCTTGGACACCTGGACCAGGAATTCGTAATTGGTCTTGGTCTTGCGCAGCTGCGACATCAGCAAGTCGATGGCTTGGTGAGAATCCAGCCCCGACAGCACTCGGCGCAACTTGTGCACGATGCCGAATTCGTCTGGCGACAAGAGCAATTCGTCCTTACGGGTACCCGACGGGTTCACGTCGACGGCGGGGAACACCCGGCGTTCGGAGATCTTACGGTCGAGCTTGAGCTCGGCGTTACCGGTGCCCTTGAACTCCTCGAAGATCACTGTGTCACCGGTGGATCCGGTCTCGACCATCGCCGTGGCGATGATGGTCAGCGATCCGCCTTCCTCGATGTTGCGGGCGGCGCCAAGGAATCGCTTCGGCGGGTAGAGCGCCGTGGAGTCGACACCACCGGACAGGATGCGGCCCGACGCGGGCGACGCGTTGTTGTAAGCGCGGCCCAGTCGGGTGATCGAGTCGAGCAGCACGACGACGTCCTTGCCCTGCTCGACCAGGCGCTTCGCGCGCTCGATCGCCAGCTCGGCGACCGCCGTGTGGTCCGTCGGCGGCCGGTCGAACGTCGAGGCGATGACCTCGCCCTTGACCGAACGCGTCATGTCGGTGACCTCTTCAGGCCGCTCGTCGACGAGCACGACCATCAGGTGGCATTCGGGATTGTTCTTGGTGATCGCGTTGGCGATGTCCTGCAGAATCGTCGTCTTACCGGCCTTCGGCGGCGACACGATCAGTGCGCGCTGACCCTTCCCGATCGGCATGATCAGGTCGATGACGCGGGTGGTCAGCCGGTCGGGGGTGGTTTCCAGGCGCAGCCGCTGGTTCGGGTACAACGGCGTCAGCTTGTTGAAGTCGGGACGCTTCTTGGCGTCTTCGACCGGTCCGCCGTTGACGGTGTCCAAGCGCACCAGCGGGTTGAACTTCTGCCGCTGGTTGGGCTGCTCGCCGTCCTTGGGCACCCGCACCGCGCCGGTCACGGCGTCGCCCCGGCGTAAGCCGTTCTTACGCACCATGTTCATCGAGACGTAGACGTCATGCGGGCCGGCGAGATAACCGGAAGTGCGCACGAACGCGTAATTGTCGAGAACGTCGAGGATGCCGGCGACCGGCTGGACGACGTCGTCTTCGCGTAGTTCGGTGTCACCGCCGCCGCCGTCGCCCGGGCGATCACCACGACGCCGGCGTTCGCGGAATCGGCGCCCTCGTCGGCCGCCGCGCCCGTCACCGTCGTCGTCTTGCTGGTTCGAGCCGCCGCGGTTTTGTTGTCCGCCCGAGCCCTGTTGATCGCCGCCCTTGTCGGACTCTTTTTCGGAGTCTTTGTTGGAGTCGCGCTCCTCCGACTTGGTGTCCTCGCGGGCCGGCCTGTCAGTGCTCTGGTCGGTCTTTTCGGCCCGGCTGTGCGGCTCGGCTTGGTTCGCCGATGATCCCTCTTCGCGGGAATCAGCGCGGGTTGTGTCGTCGGCGGTGGCCTCGGTGTGGTTGGCCGGAGCCTCGCCCGCGTGATTGTGTGACTCGCTGCTGGTCGTGCCGTTGGCGGGTGCACCGTTGGCGTGCCCTCGGCGGCTTTCCCGAATCGCGGCGATTAGTTCGTTCTTACGCATCCCGGATGTGCCCTTGACGCCCGCCCGATTGGCCAATGCGCGCAGTTCGGGCAACACCATGGTGGACAGCGAACCGTCCGACGCACTGGTGTTGGCGGCTGTCGCCGACCCGGATGCGTCGTGGTCGGCGGAAGTGTCGGTGGTCACGGAGTCGGACAGCTTGTGGTTTTCGGTGCTGTCGTCAGCCGTAACGAGGTCCGTTTCAGTCACGGATTTCCTTTCTTCCCTCGCTGATCGAATCAAGCGAGGGGTTCGTTGCATTCAGCCAAATCGCCGAGTGCTAACAAAAATCGACTCTGCAACGGTGATCGCCCCGATTGGCGGTGTTTAATGGCGAACCATCGTCCCCGAGAAGAATTTGGTGTTCGTCCTAGTGTCTACGCAGACTCAGAGGCTGCAATTGCTGGACGGCTCCGAGGATAACCTGCTTCGCTGCCGGAAGCAAGAAGCCCCTCACCACCCTAGTCGGCGCTAGCTGCGGACGGGTACTCCGGAACTCCAGCGGACTCCGTCACCGGCCGTCATCTCGCTGACCGCAAACCCGTTTGCGGTGGCGTACTCGAGCGCCTCGGCGGGGAACTCGGAAGCCGTGCTCAGAGCAATCACCGCTGGACCGGCGCCAGATAGCACAGCCGCAATCTCATAACGCCGCAACAGTCGAAGGTATTCCGCCGACACCGGCATCGCGGGTGCACGCTGCGGTTGATGCAGCAGGTCCTCGGTGGCGGCCATCAGCAGGTCGGGCCGCTCAGTGAGCGCAACTACCAGCAGCGCAGCGCGGCTGAGATTGAAGCGGGCGTCGTCGTGGCTGACCTGCGCGGGCAGCAACACCCGCGCCTCCGCCGTCGACGAGCGCTGCTCGGGAATGGCAGGAAACAGCCGGATGTCGGGATGTAGCCGCAGCGACACGGCCGAGTAGCCGGGCGGATCGGCAGTGCGGTCGGTCCAGGAAACCACCGCGCCCCCGAGCACCGACGCGCCGGCGTTGTCGGGATGCCCTTCGAATTCCGATGACAACTGAATAAGCTGGGTCTGGCTCAAAGGAGTCGAACCCGCTTGTGCGACAAGTCCATTTACGGCGGCAAGGCCGCCGACCACGGCTGCCGCCGACGAGCCGAGACCCCGCGAGTGCGGAATGGCGTTACAACACCGCACTTTCAGGCCGGGCGCGCTGACGCCAGCCGCCTGCAGCCCGCGCTCGACGGCCCGAACCACCAAATGGCCGGGGCCGAGCGCCAACTCACCGGCGCCCTCGCCGTCGACTTCTACGACAAGGCCGGAATCCGTTGTTTCGACGATGATTTCGTCGTACAGGCTCAACGCCAACCCGATGCTGTCGAAGCCCGGACCGAGGTTGGCGCTGGACGCCGCGACCACCGAACTGGCCAGCAGCCCGGCAGGCAGCATCTGGTTCACTAGACGAGCCCCAGCTTCGCGACGACGGCGACGGGGTCGACGGGCAGCGGCGACACGCTCGGCATGTCCCGCAGCGCAGTGTCGGGATCTTTGAGGCCGTTGCCGGTCACGGTGCAGACCACGGTCGATCCCGGCGCCACCCAGCCGTCGTCGACGGCTTTGAGAAGACCGGCGATGCTTGCCGCCGACGCCGGTTCCACGAAGACACCTTCGGCACCGGCTACCAGGTGATACGCGGCCAGGATCTCGTCGTCGGTGGCGGCCAGGAAGCGCCCTTTGGACTGCTGCTGCGCCTCGACGGCCGGCGCCCACGACGCCGGTGAGCCGATGCGGATCGCGGTGGCGATGGTCTCGGGGTGGCTGACCGGTTCGCCATGCACCAACGGCGCTGCACCGGCCGCCTGGGTGCCCAGCATGCGCGGCAGCTTGTCGATCACGCCATCGGCGTGGTACTCCCTGTAGCCCTTCCAATAGGCCGTGATGTTGCCGGCGTTGCCGACCGGCAGCGCGTGCACGTCCGGGGCGCCGCCCAGCGCGTCGACGATCTCGAACGCCGCGGTCTTCTGGCCTTCGATGCGCAGCGGGTTGACCGAGTTGACCAATGAGATCGTCGGGAAGTCGGCGACGATCTTGCGGGCGAGCTCTAGGCAGTCGTCGAAGTTGCCGTCGATCTGGATGACCTTGGCGCCATGCATCACGGCCTGCGCCAGCTTGCCCATCGCGATCTTGCCTTGCGGGATCAGTACCGCGCAGGTGATGCCGGCGCGGGCGGCGTAAGCCGCCGCCGAGGCAGACGTGTTCCCGGTCGACGCACACAGCACGGCCTGCTGCCCGCGGGCCACCGCGTCAGTGACGGCCATCGTCATGCCGCGGTCCTTGAATGAGCCGGTGGGATTGAGGCCCTCGACCTTGAGATGAACCGTGCAGCCGGTCTTTGCCGAGAGCCTGGTTGCCGGTATCAGCGGGGTGCCGCCCTCCAACAAGGTGACGGGAGCCCAGTCGTCGCCGATCGGTAGCCGATCCCGATAGGCCGCGATCACACCCGGCCACGGCCGATGAATGCCGGTCTTGGCGGCGCTTGCCGGGCTCATTCGCTGGTTCCTTCCAGCCGCAGGACGCTGGACACACCCTGTACCACGTCGAGATCAGCCAGGGCATCGACGGTTTCGGACAGTGCGGCGTCGGTGGCGCTGTGGGTGACCACCACGATGCGGGCTCCTACCCGGTGCCCGCCCTCGCCGACGACACCTTCCTGGCGAACTTCGGCGATGCTGACTTCGCGCTTGGCGAATTCTGCCGCAACCGAGGACAATACGCCCGGCTTGTCAGCAACGTTCATGCTCACGTAGTAGCGGGTAGAGATGAAACCCATTGGCGCGATCGGTAGTTGAGCGTACTTCGACTCCTTCGGCCCGCGGCTGCCCAACACCCGGTTACGGGCGGCCATCACCAAATCGCCGGTCACTGCCGATGCGGTCGGCGCTCCGCCGGCACCCTGACCATAGAACATCAGTCGACCCGCGGCCTCCGCCTCGACCACCACGGCGTTGAAGGCGCCGCTGACCGTAGCAAGCGGATGCGACAACGGCACCAGCGCCGGGTAGACCCGAGCCGAAATCCGCTGCTGCCCATCGTCGGTCGTGATTCGCTCGCAAATCGACAGCAACTTGATCGTGCAGCCCAATGCCCGCGCGGACGCGAAGTCATCCGGGGTGATCGAGGTGATGCCCTCGCGGTAGACGTCGTCGGCGGTCACCCTGGTGTGGAACGCGATGGACGCGAGGATCGCGGCTTTCGCTGCGGCGTCATAGCCTTCGACGTCCGCGGTGGGATCGGCCTCGGCGTAGCCGAGTGCGCTCGCGTCGGCCAGCGCGCGCTCGTAGTCGACGCCGGTGCTGTCCATCTCGGAGAGGATGTAGTTGGTGGTGCCGTTGACGATCCCGGCTACCCGCTGCACCGTGTCGCCGGCCAGCGACTGGGTCAGCGGCCGGATCACCGGGATGGCACCCGCCACGGCAGCCTCGAAATACAGGTCCACATGCGCGCTTTCAGCAGCTTGCGCGAGCTCTCCGGCAGCGACCGACAGCAGAGCTTTGTTCGCCGTCACGACAGATTTGCCATGCTCCAGCGCGGACAGGATCGCCTTGCGCGACGGCTCGACCGGCCCCATCACCTCGACGACGATGTCGA
>NZ_DATFZD010000311.1:0-7101 GCF_035314665.1 Mycobacterium sp.
TGGCTTGGTGATCGGGTTGCTGAACGGCGTCCCGGTCACCGGCGGCGCGTTCCGGCGATTCGATGCCGAGACCGCGGAATTCAAACGGATCTGGACGGACAGCGGATGCCGTCGCCGCGGCTACGCCAAGGCGCTGCTCGCCGAACTGGAGGCCAGCGCCGCCGCGAGGGGCTATCGGCGGGTGTACCTCATCACCGGCGACCGCCAACCCGAGGCAGAGGCGCTGTATCGCACCATCGGGTACACCGAGATCGACGCGCCGACGGTGTCGTGGGGACCTTTTCGTCCGATCGCCTTCGCCAAGGGTCTGCGATGAGCGAACAGCTGCATCTCGGTGTTGCGCTCGACGGCTACGGCTGGCATCCGCGGGCCTGGCGAATCACGCTGACCGCAAACCCCGCGACGGAATCGGTGCTCAGCGGCCGGTACTGGGCCGGTCTGGCGGCCACCGCCGAGCGCGGCCTGCTGGATTTCCTGACCATCGACGACACCCTGATGCCGCAATCTGGACGCCGGGAGGAAATCTCGCCGAGACGGCTGGCGGGTCGCGCCGACGCCGTCCTGGTCGCCGCGCGCATCGCCCCGGTCACCCGGCACATCGGGCTGATTCCGGTCGCGACCGTCACCCACACCGAGCCGTTCCATGTCTCCAAGGCCATCGCGACACTGGATTTCGTATCGCACGGGCGGGCCGGTTGGCAGCCGCGGGTGAGCGCAACCCCATACGAGGCGGCATTGTTCGGACGGCGCAACGGATCACAGTCCCCCGACGGGCTGTTCGACGAGGCCGCCGACGCCGTCGAGGTGGTACGTAGGCTGTGGGACAGCTGGGAGGACGACGCGGTGATCCGCGACGTGTCCACCGGGCGGTACGTCGACCGGGACAAGTTGCATTACATCGACTTCACTGGCGAATACTTCTCGGTCAAGGGGCCTTCGATCACCCCGCGTCCGCCCCAGGGCCAGCCGGTAGTGGCGGCGCTCGCGCACGCGCCACGCATCTACGAATTCGCCGCCGCCAGTAGCGATCTCGTCTTCATCACGCCAACCGATGATGCCTCGGTACGCACCATCATCGACGAGGTGCGTGCGGCCGGCGGCGCCCACTTGAAAATCTTCGCTGACCTGGTGGTGACCTTCGGCGGTGACACGGAATTCGGTTCTGACGCACTGATATTCACCGGCAGCGCAAACGAGCTTGTCGACCTGCTGCTGGAGTGGCAGCGGCTGGGCATCGGCGGTGCGCGGCTGCGGCCAGCAGTCAACGCCACCGATCTTCCGGTGATCGTCGACGAGATGGTGCCATTGCTGCAGCGCGCCGGGCGGTTTCGCACCGGCTACCAGCAGCACGAGACATTGCGCCAACGGCTCGGCCTGCCCGCCGCGCCCAACCGTTATACGGTGGTGAATCGATGAGTACCGTCCCGCTGTCGATCCTGGATCTGGCGCCGATCAGCGCGGGCAGCGACGCCGCGACGGCTCTGCACAACACCATCGATCTGGCCCAGCACGCCGAGCAATGGGGTTTTCGCCGATTCTGGATCGCCGAGCACCACTTCGTCGGAGTCGCCAGCTCGGCGCCGGCCGTGTTGATCGGCCAAATCGCGGCTGCTACCAACACGATTCGGGTGGGCGCGGCTGCGGTGCAGCTGACTCACACGACGGCCGCCGCGGTGGTGGAGAGCTTCGGGATGCTCGACGCCTTCTATCCGGGCCGCATCGACCTCGGTGTCGGCCGGGGGCAGCGGCGCGACACCGGGTTCAAGCCGAAGCCGCCCTCAGCCAAGAACCGCCCGCCGCGGCAATGGCGCGAGGTCGACGGCGTGGTGATCCCACTGCCGTTCGACCTGCGCGGGCTGCTCGATACCGAGCGGGTGCAGGCGACGATGGGGATCCTGCAACAGCCGGAGGCCGTGTCGCCGGACTTCGCCGAGCAACTCGGCGACATCATCGCGATGTTGGACGGTACTTACGAGGTCGAGGGTTTCGACGTGCACGCGGTGCCGGGAGAGCGGTCCGGACTGACGCCGTGGGTCTTCGGCAGCACCAGGGGCCAAAGCGCCAGGGTGGCCGGCGCGCACGGGCTGCCGTTCGTCGCGAGCTACCACATCACCCCGGCCACCGCGCTGGAGGCCATCGACGCATACCGCGACACCTTCGTCCCGTCGGCCGCGCTCGAGCGACCCTACGTGGTGGTGTCCGCCGACATCGTCGTAGCCGACGACAACGCCACCGCAAGGAAATTGGCCAGCGGCTACGCGCAGTGGGTGTATTCCATCCGGACCGGGGTCGGCGCCGTGCCCTACCCGGCTCCCGAGGATTTCCGTCCGCTCGCCGACGAACAGTTGCCGGTCGTCAAAGACAGGCTGGAGACGCAATTCGTCGGTGACCCGGATGAGGTCGCCGAGCGGCTGTTCGCGCTGCAACGACTGACCGGCGCGGACGAGTTGGTCGTCACGTCGGTGACGCACAACCACGAAGACCGGCTGCGCTCGCATGAGCTGATCGCAAAGCGGTGGGGACTGGGCGAATGAACACACGCGAAGGCAAGCACCGCAAGCCTATTCACCTGGCCGCCCATTTCCCAGGGGTCAACAACACCACCGTGTGGACCGATCCCGCCGCGGGCAGCCAGATCGAATTCGACTCTTTCGTACATTTGGCCCGCACCGCCGAACGCGGGCTGTTCGACTTCTTCTTCCTGGCCGAGGGGCTGCGGCTGCGCGAGCATCGGGGTCGGATCTATGACCTGGACGTGGTAGGCCGGCCGGACACGTTCACCGTGCTGGCGGCGTTGGCCGCCGTCACCGATCGGCTCGGTTTGACCGGAACAATCAATACCACCTTTAACGAACCCTTCGAAGTGGCAAGGCAATTCGCCACGCTCGATCAGCTGTCCGACGGCCGCGCGGGCTGGAACATGGTCACCTCGTCGGACGCGTTCACCGGCGAGAACTTTCGGCGTGGCGGCTTCCTCGACCACGCCGATCGTTATCGCCGTGCCGAGGAGTTCCTCGCCGTGGCACGCGAATTCTGGGACAGCTGGCCCGCCGACGCGGTGCTGGCCGATGTCGAAGGCGGAACCTACATCGATCCCGCTCGCGTCGGGACCGTCGAACATCACGGCGCTCAGTTCGACGTCCGCGGAGTGGCGACGCTGCCGGCCGGGCCGCAGGGCCATCCGGTGCTGTTGCAGGCCGGTGACTCGGACGACGGCCGAAACTTCGGAGCCCGCTACGCCGATGCGCTGTTCACGCTGCACGGATCGCTAGAGGACGGTCAGCGTTATTACGCCGACGTGAAAGGCCGTGCGGCTTCCTACGGTCGAAACCCTGATGACCTCAAGGTCTTTCCGGCGGCGACGTTTGTGCTCGGCGACACCGCGGAGGAGGCCGCAGACAAGGCCGTGCACATTCGACACCAGCAGGTGAGTGGCGGGACGGCGATCGCGATGCTCGAGCAGGTATGGGGCCGTGACCTTTCCGACTACGACCCCGACGGGCCGCTACCCGACTTCGATCCGTCTGGTGACACCAGCATCACCCAAGGCCGCGTCCGGCACGGCGACCCCGTCGCGGTGGCCCGCAAATTCCGCGAACGCGCTGAAGCTGAGAACCTGTCGATCCGCGAACTGATCATCGCGGTCACCAGCCGCGAGCAGTTCGTTGGTACCGCAGCGCATATCGCCGGTGAGATCGACCGCTACATACAGGCCGACGCCTGCGACGGGTTCATCCTGGTGCCGCATCTGACCCCACATGGTCTGGACGACTTCGTCGACCACGTCGTGCCGTTGCTGCAAGAACGTGGGGCATACCGCACCGAATACAGCGGCCACACGCTGAAGGACCATCTCGGCCTGACGGCACGGCCTAGTGTTGACGGCACGGCCTAGTGTCGTGAGTCATTAATCCGCATGCAGTTATGGCCGCGCTGCATCTGCTGCAAGGACGCGTCGACTCTGCGGGTTATGTGCGAGGATGCGCCTCAAGTTCGTTAACAAGCTACACAGTCGGCGCCGAGGGAATCCAAAAAGCTGTCGCTCAATTAACGACTCACAACACTAGCCCGCCATGAATTCGTTATAGGCCGACTCCAGATCGGGTGACAGCACCGTCGTGTTGCACTGGCGCTGAGTGTCGCCGATCGGTGCCAGAATGCCCCGCAATTCGACGTACTCCTGCGGATGCGCGGTGAAGTAGCCACGCAGATCCGACTCCGCTTGCGGGCGCGGCTCGTTCTTCGACGCCGTCACGACCGCGTTGGCGCCCGGATGACTGCTGAGGTACTGGTTGGCCGATCCCGTCACCGTGCTGACCGTGTTGGCGACACCGGCAGCACTGCAGTCGGGCGCCGCGGATGCCGTCGGCGCCGCGATCACCGTGGCGGCCAGACCGGCGAGGAGACCGCAGCCGGCGGCGTGCCGGCGCATGGTCTTAGCACTGAAATTCATCATTGTTTGCTTCCTGTAAGACGCAGGTTGATCACAGGTTGCCGAGACCTGACGCCCAAGGTACGCGAAGGTCAAGTAGCGGAACTCGGTGCGGGAGAGGCGTTTGCGCCGCCTGAAGTGAACTGAGTCTCAATTGAGGCCGCTTTTGCTAAGTAATCGATCAGAGCGGAACCCGAATTCTTAGAGAACGTGCCCGAACCTTACGGAATCGTGACGTCGAGCGTGATCGGATTGTGACCCTGCGCTGCGCTCACTGCGCCAACGCGGTCGCCTCATTGGTGGCTGCGCGGATCGGGCCCCGCCACAAATCGCCGTGACCGGGCACCAGAACTTCGGTATCCAGCAGCGCCAGCGCCGCCAGGCTGCGGATGCAGCCGTCCTGGTCGTGGCTGAACACCGCTGGCAGTAGTTGCGGCCCGCTGCGTGCCAGTAGTGGATGCCCGGTAACCAGCGCGTCGCCGCTGGCCAATATGCCGTCGACCAAATACGAACAGTGACCGCCGGTGTGGCCGGGAGTCGGGATGGCCATCGGCTGGCCGGGCAACTCCGCCGACACCTCGGCGGTCAACGGCTGCGCGGTCGGAATGCCCTCACGACTCAAGCCGCCGTCGCGAACGAGGTGGGCGGCCCACAGCGCCCAACGAGGCCTCCAGAGGCGCAGCGCGACGTCGAGCGGCGAGGCCTGTTCCAGATACTCCCGCTTGGTGTGGCCGACCTCGTCGGGATGGCAATACACCGGGGTGTCGTGGGTTTTGGCGAACCAGATCGCCGAGCCCATGTGGTCGATGTGGGCGTGGGTGAGCAGAATCGCGCGCACGTCTTCGGCTTCGTATCCCAGCTGCCGTAACGACGCGAGCACGTCGTCGCGGTCACCCGGATATCCGGCGTCGATCAGCATGACCCCGGTGTCGTCGGTGATCAGCAGCCAGTTGACCGCCCCGCCTTGGGCGAGATGCACGGTCTCGGTGACGGCCGTCAGCACCGGTGCCATGCCCGAGAGTCTAGGCAGCGGGTCACACGCCGACAGGGGGGAGTAGAAACAACAGCGTGGCTGAACTCAAACTTGGATATAAGGCGTCGGCGGAACAATTCGCGCCGCGCGAACTCGTCGAGCTGGCGGTCGCCGCCGAAGCGCACGGCATGGACAGCGCGACCGTCAGCGACCACTTCCAGCCCTGGCGGCACGAGGGCGGGCACGCGCCGTTCTCGCTCGCCTGGATGACCGCGGTCGGTGAGCGCACGAAGCGGCTCTTCCTGGGGACCTCGGTGCTCACCCCGACTTTTCGGTACAACCCGGCCGTCATCGCGCAGGCGTTTGCCACCATGGGATGTCTTTACCCGGATCGCATCTTTCTCGGCGTCGGCACCGGGGAGTCGCTCAACGAGATCGCGACCGGATACGAGGGCGAGTGGCCGGAGTTCAAGGAGCGCTACGCCCGGCTGCGCGAATCGGTGCGGCTGATGCGCGAGCTGTGGCTGGGCGACCGCGTCGACTTCAAAGGCGAGTACTACCACACCAAGGGAGCCTCGATTTACGACGTACCCGAGGGCGGCATCCCGATCTACATCGCCGCCGGAGGACCCCAGGTCGCCAAGTACGCGGGCCGCGCGGGCGATGGCTTCATCTGCACCTCCGGCAAGGGCGAGGAGCTGTACAAGGACAAGCTCATCCCCGCCATGAAAGAGGGCGCGGAGGCGGCGGGCAAGAATCCGGACGACATCGACCGGATGATCGAAATCAAGATCTCCTACGACACCGATCCGGATCTGGCGCTGGAGAACACCCGGTTCTGGGCGCCGCTGTCGCTGACCGCCGAGCAGAAGACCAGCATTCACGACCCGATCGAAATGGAGGCGGCCGCCAACGCGCTGCCGATCGAACAGGTCGCCAAGCGCTGGATTGTGTCCTCGGATCCCGACGAGGCCGTCGAAAAGGTCGGTCAGTACGTCACCTGGGGCCTCAACCACCTGGTGTTCCACGCGCCGGGCCACGACCAGCGCCGATTCCTGGAGCTGTTCCAGAAGGACCTCGAGCCGCGGCTGCGGCGGCTGGGCTGACGACGCATGCTTGAGGTCTCCGCGATCTACATCGCGGCGCCCGAGGGGGACACCGGCAAGTCGACAATCGCGCTGGGAATCATGCACCGACTGGCCGCCACGGTGGCGAAAGTCGGGGTGTTTCGGCCCATCACGCGAGTGGGCGGCGACGACCGCGACTACATCCTGGATCTGCTGCTGGCGCAGACCACCGCCGGCCTGCCCTACGAGCGCTGCATCGGCGTGACCTACAAGCAGCTGCACTCCGATCGTGACGCCGCCATCGACGACATCGTCGAGCGGTATCACGCGATGGCCACCGAGTGCGACGCGGTCGTCATCGTCGGCAGCGACTACACCGATGTCGCCAGCCCCGCTGAGCTGTCGGTCAACGCTCGTATCGCGGTCAACCTTGGCGCGCCGGTGCTGCTGGTGGTTCGGGCCGGCGGCCGCACCGCCGAGGACGTCGCACACGTCGTGAAGCTGTGTCTGGACGAGCTGGCCGCCCAGCATGCCCATACCGCGGCGGTGGTGGCCAACCGCTGCGAGCCGTCGCAGCTGAGCGCCGTCGCCGAGGCGCTGCGCGCATTCGCCCCGCAGACCTATGTGCT
>NZ_DATFZD010000312.1:0-3534 GCF_035314665.1 Mycobacterium sp.
GCGGTGGTTGTGCTCGTGTTTGAAGTCGCCGATGACCACGCGGGCCTCGAACAAGGTGTTCCAGTGGTTGCGGTTGAGGCACTCCTTCCGCATGCGGTTGTTGAACGATTCGATGTGGCCGTTGTCCCACGGTTATCCGGCTAATCTTGGCGCGGTTTCACCTGTTGAGCGGTGCATTTAGTCGGCTTTTGGTTTTCGTAGGCGGCGGATTTCTTCTTCGTGGCGGCGCACGGTGGTGGCGATGGCGTCCAACGCGATGCGTAGGTGGGCGATCTCGGTGGTGAGTCCGGATAGGGTGTGGGCTTCCTTGCCGCGGGCGCGGTGTTCTTCGATGATTCTGCGTAGGTCGGAGTTGCGGTAGAGAGTGGCTCGGCCGAGTCCGGTACGGGCCGCGACGTCATCGAAGGTCACTTGTTGTCCGGCGAGAATGATTGCGGCGCAGGCATCTTCGACGTGTTGTCGGCGCTGTTGGGGTGTCATCCGGTCTGTGTCTGACTGATGTGGGCGTCGAGGCGTTCGATGAGTCGGCGGTGGCGTTCGGCTTCACCGGTCCAGCCGCGGGCCTCGGCGTCACGAGCCAGGGTTTCGGTGTCGGCACGCTGAGCGGCCAGGACGGGCAGGTAACCGGTATCAGTGCGGAAGTTGGGGCAGTGTTCACAAATATTGGCGTAGGCGCACGGGCCCTGGACCTGGGCCCGGATGCAGAAGCCACCGGCGAGGCGGGCCTTGACCGCCGGGGCGTGTTTCCAGTCGCCGTCGACGATCGGCAGTTGGGTGCGTCCCTGGGGTGGCTCGGTGGGCAGGGTACCGAGATGGGCTTTGGCGGCGGCCAAGGCCCGCTCGTATTCGGTGCGCACGGTCGAGTCGAACAGCCGTCCGTAGCGCAGGCTCATCTCGGCCGAGACATGGCCGAGCAAGGCCATCAGGCTCTGCAGGGAGACACCGGCGTTGACCAGTGCGGTGGCGTAGGTGTGGCGCAGTTGGTGCGGGGTGATGTGCGGTAGGCCGGCATCGGTAGTAACGCGGGTCAAGACGTCGCGAAGGTGATCGACGGTCAGGCGCCGACCGTGGTGGGTGAGCAGGTAGTCGGTGGGTCGAGCCGTGCGCGGGTGGGGCAACGGCCGTCCGGGTGAGCGGTGGGCGACGATGCGGTCGATCAGCGCGACGGTTTCCTCGTCGAGGGGCACCATGCGTTCGGTATTCAGCTTGCCCAGCGGAACCTTCAGCCACGCGCCTTGGCCGGGGATCTCGTGCACGCTGTCCAGTTCTAGGTCGACGAGCTCACCGATGCGCAAACCGGTCGCTCGTTGCAGCAGCAACGCATCAGCGGGCAGCCGCTCGGGCCAGGTATGAAGTGCTTGGGTCAGGCGCCGATCCAGGTCCGGGGTGAGGTAGCGGGGCAAGGCCCGGGGCAATTTAGGGATATCGGAGCGAAACACCAGGCGCCGCTGCGGTGCTTGCGGCCAGCCCCATTCGGCGATGTCGTTGAGCAGGCAGTGCACTGCCAGGATCCGGCCGCGGCGCTCAGATGCCTGGATCGGTGCGCCGGTGCGCGAGTTCATCGCCTCGGCAGTCGCGGTCAGGTAGGTCTCAATGTGGCGGCGGCGGTCCAGGCCGGCCAGGCTTGGTAGCGCCGGGTCGACCGCGGCCAGATGCGCGGCGAAGTGGTTGAGCCGGGTCGCGGTGCCGGTGACCGTGCCGCGGCTGTGGGTGGCGGTCAACCGATCGAGGTAGGCCACAAACGAGCCGCGCAGCGCCGGGGTGGCGTCCCGCATCCGCTGCGCAAAGCTCTGCCGTAGCAGACTCGTCGCGTTGACCGGCTGTTCGGTGAACACACCGAGGTGAAACATGACCTGCCGGGCGGTGTGGGTGGCACTGCTGTAATGACGACTGGCTTTCCCTCGGCCGTGTCGCGCCGCGCTTGCGGCCAGCAAGTCGTCGAAATCGTTGTCGATCAACGCATCCAACCGTCGGCCGGTCTGGATGAGTAGCCTGCCGATCACCTGCGATGCGGCCGCGCTGCGGGTGCGTTCGGTGAAGCCGAGTTCTTGCGCGGCGCTCAGGAACCACGCCAGGTCTTCGGCTAACGGCCCCGGTGGCAGATGCCGCCAGAACACGGCCAGTTTGCGGCGGATCAGGTAGTCATAGCCGGGCCGCAGATACCCGGCCAACATCAAGAACGTTACGAACGAGCGGGTGGGATGAGAAACTGTCAATCGCGCGTCGAGCGGCTCACCGGCCCACCGCTGCGGATCGGGCCAGCGCCGCAGGAACGTTCGCGCGGCCGAGCCAAGGTTCACACTGATCAAACCCAGCCGACCACAGTGTTCGTCGTATGCGGCGAGCAGGTCGACCTCAGGAACGCGCGCGTAGGCGAGCACGGGCGGCATCGAACTCCTCACGCAGAAACGTTGGGGCCAAGTGGATGTAGGCAGCAGCGGAGTCGACGTGGTCGTGGCCCATCAGCGCTTGGATCACCGACAGGTCGACCCCCGCCTCGGCCAGTGCGGTGCCAAACGAATGCCGTAACGCGTGTGGATGCCCCGCCGCGACACCGGAGCGCTCGCGGTGATACCGGAACACCGTGCGCAGCCCCGCCGGGGTGAGCGGCTGTCCGCGATGGGCGCCTTTGGCGACGACGAACAGTGCATCAGCGTCAGTCTCAGGACGTTCGGCCAGCAGATAGGTTTGGATCGCGCCGGCAATGTCGGTGTCAATCGGCACTGACCGTTCCTTGCCGCCCTTACCGAACACCCGAACCCAGCGGCGCGCAATGTCGACATCGCTGACCCGCAACCCGAGCACCTCCGCAGACCGCAGCCCCGACAACAGCATCAACCCACCGATCGCGCGGTCACGCCAGCTACGGAAGCTGCCCAGCAGCGCCGCAGACTCCTCCCGCGACAACCCCCGCGGCAACCGGCGCGGCTCACGGACCCGCAGCTGCGACCGCGACTTCGGCTTCGCCGTGTGCGCCAACAGCCCGGAACGCTCACCGCGCGAACGCAACCGGGCCGCCCGCCCGCCACATACTGGGCTACGCGCATCCGGGTCACGCATCTCCCGGAACGCAAACAAGCTCGAAATCGCCGCTAACCGCCGATTGATCGTCGCCGGCGCATACCCCTGATTACGGCCATCACGGATCGAATACACGTTGCCACCCGGCCGACCCGGCAACGTCGCCTCCCGACACACTGTCAAGAACCGCAGCAGCACATCAACATTCACCTCCGCCAGACCCAACTGCTCGCCACTCAGCCACCGCGCGAACGCCAGCAGGTCATAGGCGTAAGCACGGCAGGTTCGAGGGGAGAAATTCCGGTCAGCCAGATACCCCAGGAATTCATTCACCAGCCCGAACTTCTCTGCGGCCGTTCCGCACAACTGCCAGACGCCGTCGTCGTCCACAGCCGCAGACAGTTCCTTCGTCATGAGATGTACATATCCCATCTCGCACCACCACGGTCAAGAACCGCAGGAAAACGGCGTGTCGAGCGACATCGAATATCCCGATTAGCCGGTTAAGAGAGG
>NZ_DATFZD010000313.1:0-9808 GCF_035314665.1 Mycobacterium sp.
GCTGCCCGATGACTACCTTAAACTGCTCAATCCGCTGTGGTCTGCGCGGGAACTGCGTGGCCTCGTCGTCGATGTTCGCAGGGAAACCGAAGACTCGGCCACGGTCACGATCAAACCGGGATGGGGCTTTTCCGGCGACTACCAGCCCGGCCAGTACCTCGGCATTGGACTGCGGGTTGGTGGGCGCTGGCATTGGCGGTCTTACTCGCTGACGTCGATCCCACGGCGCGACAAGAAGTTAATCGCGATCACCGTCAAGGCCACTCCCGAGGGCTTCTTGTCATCACATCTTGTGAACGGCGTCGAGCCCGGCACGGTTGTTCGACTTGCCGCCCCGAGGGGCGATTTCGCTCTACCTGATCCGGCGCCGGCCAAGTTGCTGTTCGTAACTGCCGGCAGCGGCATCACTCCCGTGATCGCGATGCTGCGCTCGCTCAGACAGCGTGGCGAGAGTCCCGACATCATGCATATCCATTCGGCGCACTCCGCCGGCGACGTGATATTCCACGACGAGTTACGTGCGCTGGAGCGCACCCAGCCCGACTACCGGCTGCACCTGCAGCTGACAGCCGACATGGGCAAGGTCGACTTCGCCGCGCTCGACGGCCTCGTCCCGGACTGGAAAGATCGCTCAACGTGGGCGTGCGGTCCGCCCGCCATGCTCGACACCGTCGAAAAGGTATGGACGGAAACGGGTATGCGGGACAAGCTGCACACGGAGCGGTTCGCTATTGGCCGCACCGACAAAGGCGGCGAGGGCGGCACGGTCACCTTCGCTGTCTCAGACAAGAGCGTCAAACTCGATGGCGCGACAACTCTGATGGAAGGTGGCGAGAAGCTCGGCATCCAGATGCCGTTCGGATGCCGAATGGGCATCTGCCAATCCTGTGTATTGCCGCTGGAATCGGGCTACGTGCGCGATCTGAGGTCCGGAACTGAGCACCGCGCCGGCGATCGAATCCAGACCTGCATCTCCGCAGCATCCGGCGACTGCACCATCGACATTTAGGAGCGCCGCATGGCGATCACCGACATCAGGCAGTACGCACACCTCACCGCGGCCGACATCGAAGAATTGGGCCGCGAACTGGACGCGATCCGAACCGATATCGAGGAGTCCCGGGGCGAACGGGACGCCCGCTACGTCCGCAGAACAATCCAGCTGCAGCGCGCTTTCGTGGTCGGTGGCCGAATAGCCTTGCTGGCGAGCAGGAACAAGGTCGCCTGGGTCACCGGGACCGCCCTGCTCGGCACCGCGAAGATCATCGAGAACCTGGAACTCGGGCACAACATCATGCACGGCCAATGGGATTGGATGAACGACCCGGAGATCCATTCCACCGAATGGGAGTGGGACACCGCCTCTCCGAGCGTGCAATGGAAGCACTCGCACAACTTTGTGCACCACAAATACACCAACATCGTCGGGGTGGACGACGACGTCGGCTACGGCCTCCTGCGGGTCACCCGAGACCAGCGCTGGAAACCGGAGTATCTCGGCAACTCTGTCTTCAACCTGCTGCTCGGAACGCTTTTCGAGTGGGGCGTCGCGCTGCACGGGGTTGAATTAACGAAGGTCCGCAAAGGTAAAAAATCCATGGACGAGGTCCGTAAGGACTTGCGCGTGATCGGCAAGAAGGTCGCCAAGCAGGTCGGCAAGGACTACATCATCTTTCCCGCCCTGTCGGGCCCCAGGTGGAAGCACACCCTGGCCGCGAACGCGGTAGCGAACCTCATCCGCAACTACTGGGCGTATATGGTGATCTTCTGCGGGCACTTCCCTGACGGCGCCGAGAAATTCACCCGCGAGGAATACGAGAACGAGACGCACGCAGAGTGGTACTTACGGCAGATGCTCGGTTCGGCGAATTTCACAGCCGGCCCCCTGATGGCTTTCATGAGCGGCAACCTGTGTTACCAGATCGAGCACCACCTGTTCCCTGACTTGCCAAGCAACCGGTACGCCGAAATATCCGAGCGCATCAAGCCTTTATGCGACAAGTACGACCTGCCGTACACGACCGGATCCTTAATGCACCAGTACATGCAGACGTTCTGGACAATCGTCAAGCTCTCGGTCCCGAACAAGTTCCTCGAAGCTACCTCGGACGATGCGCCCGAAACTCACTCGGAGCTGAAATTCCGAATCCGTGAGGGCGTTCACGAGAGCTTCGGTGTCGACCCCGACACCGGCAGACGTCGCGGCCTGCGGACCGCGTTGCGCGAGCTTCAGACCGGTGACGTCGCGACAGCCTGAGCAGCCGCGCATCGTGGTGGTCGGAGTTAGAATCGCTCGCAGTGCGCTTGCTTCGGCGAGCAGACCGCGACCGGCTCCGCGCCGGGATCCTTTGTCGGAGAACGACCACGGTAAGATCTGACGTCGAATAACGAGATGCATTCGGCGAGCACGACCTTCACGTCGGTTCGGGTTTCAAAAGCGATTCCGGGCTAGGCCGGGTCGGTCAGGTCGGCGATTCTCTCAGCTGAGATCGAAGCCGATACTTCGAACAGATGCGCATCAGGGGGATGGTGTCGGAGGCGAGTCCGCCCACGACCACGAGCCGCCGACTTTATCCTTAAGAGACGGGTGAGTCACCGACCCGCGCGGTGGCAGGGCGAGGATCCGGTACCGGCGCGGGCCAGGGAATCAGAACGATTTTGCCGCCGAGTCCGCCGCCGTCGATGCGAGTGTGGACTTCGCGGGCGGCCGCCAGGGGTAGGCGATCGATGACGACGGGATGGATGGCGCCGTCGCGCAGTAGGCCAAACAGTGTGGCCATGTCGGCCTTGAACTCTTCCGGTCGCTTCGTTCGTCGCGCGGTGATGCTGTACCACACTGCGCTACGGCCGCTGAACAGGAACTTGAACGCGCCCCAGAGGTGGAGCCTGGCCAAGCCAAGTCCGGCCGAGAGCAGGCCTTCGCGCCCGTCGGCCATGGTCTGCGATCCGTAGCCGACCAGCAGCCCACCGGATGCCAGACAGGCGAACGAACGAGTGAAATGGGCGCCGCCGATCGCATCGAAGGCGGCGTCCACGCCGGCGCGGCCATTGTGTGCGTTGGGTTGTGCGGCGGTGAGCGTGCGCACTGCTTCGACGAAGTCGCCGTCGCGATAGTCGATTGCCTTGGCGCCAAAGCTTTCAACCACGGCCATGTTGGCGGCAGAGCAGGTACCGATGGCGTTCAGACCAAAATGTCGCGCCAGATCGAGCAGCGCCGTGCCGACCGTGCCCGAGGCCCCGATCGCGAGGATCGTGGCGCCCGGGGACAGCTGGCGGTAGCGGGTGAGCATCTGGAAGGCGGTTAGGTAGGCCAGCGGGATACAGACCGCCTCGGCCGGGTCGACGCCATCGGGGACGGGCACCAGGAACCGCGCCGGCCGGATTGCGTATTGGGTGTAGCCGCCGACGACGCACAAATCGGCCACCATCTGACCCTCGTGCAATTCGGCCACACCGGGACCGATCTTGTCGACGATTCCCACGATGTCGTATCCGGGGGTGAACGGCACCGGCCCCTTGAAATCCGGGTAGCGGCCGCGCCGAATGAAGATGTCCGTGAAGCCGGTGCCGGCGGCCAAAACCTTGATGCGGACCTCGTCGGGACCGGGGTCGGGGATAGTCGCTTGTTCCGTCAGGTCCATTACCTCTGGGCCGCCGAACCGCGAGATAGAAATATTTTGCCAGGTCATCCTCTCACCGTAGACCTAAAAGCCTACGACGAGGATTTTCGCAACTATGTCACTGGTCGCCAGGATTTGCTGAACGCCGGACGCGCAGCATGTGGAACAGCGTCCCACGTGACTGGGCCAACCCCAGATTTCACTCACCTCTGAATCGCCAAGAGCCACAACATTATTGCCGCGCCATCGCGATCGTGAGCCGGTCCTCGGGTTTAATCAGGTGATCTTGGCTGTCGTCGCCAATGTCGATCTGCACCCAGTCGATCTGACCGGAAAACTTGTTGCCGGTGGGGCCGTAGTCCGGTGATGCGGGTGAGCCGGTGTCGGCGCCGACGTCGCAGGCCTCGTCCGCTGAGTAGATCATCGGCTGCGTCCGTTCGACGCGGCCCTGCCCGACGGGTTTGCCGTCGTAGTACAGCGTGACGTCCCCGCCTTTGCCCAGGCCGCCGCCGTCGTACTTGAATTCCATTCGTACCTGGTGCTTTCCGGCTGGGATGGGTTCGCCCGCAGTGACCATGAAGTGGTCGATGCCCAGGAAGTTGTAGCAATATTTGAGCCTGCCCTCATACGCATAAAGCGACCAGCCGCCCACCAAGCCTCCCTGGGTGATAATGACGCCGGTGGCGCCCGATTCGGGAACGGTGATGTCAGCGGTCACCGAATATGACTTGTTTTTCAGGGTCAGCACGCAGTTCTCGCTGACCCGCATCCCGGGGAACAGCAGCTGACTGTCCCCACGGATCAGCTGGGGGCGCCCGGCGAGGTCGGGGTTGAAGCGTTCGAAGGTGCGGTCATCAAGGGGCACGACGTTGTATTTGACGGCCTCGATGAGCCAGAGGCGCTGCATGTCGGCGAGCTTCTGCGGGTTCTCCTTGGCCAAGTCGTGTGCCTGTGTCCAGTCGTCGGGTCCGTACAGCTCCCACACATCGTCGTCAAACGCCGGCGGCGCCTCGGTGGTCCACGGCGTGCGGTGTTTAGTCACCGCAGTCCAGCCCTTGTGGTAAATGCCGCGGTTGCCGAGTATCTCGAAATACTGGACGTCGTGATGCTCGGGCGCATCGCCGTCGCGCAGGGTGGGCAGCATGCTGACGCCTTCCAGTGGCGCCTGCGCAATGCTGTTCACCACGGTGGGCTCTGGCAGTCCGGCCGCTTCCAGAATGGTTTTGGCGACGTCGATGACGTGGTGAAACTGGTTGCGGGCCTTGCCTTTATCGGCGAAGCCGTTGGGCCAGTGCACGATGGTGCCGTTGCGGGTGCCGCCCCAGTGTGAGGCCACCTGTTTGGTCCACTGATACGGCGTGCACAGGGCGTGTGCCCAGCCGACCGCGTAGTGGTTGTAGGCCTTGGGCGTGCCGAAATCATCGATCTTGGACAACAGGAACTCGGTTGTCTCGATTTCTGGCATCCCGTTCAGCATGGCCATCTCGTTAAAGGAGCCGTTCAGTGTGCCTTCGGCCGAAGCGCCATTGTCGCCGATGATGTAGTAGATCAGCGTGTCCTCGAGCACCCCCAAGTCGTCGAGGGTGTCGACGAGACGACCAACCTCGTGGTCGGTCTGCTCGAGGAAGCCGGCGTAGAGCTCCATCTCACGGGCCAGCACGGGCTTCAGCGCGGCGGGCATGTCATCCCAGGCCGGGATCTCGTCGTGGCGTCTGGTCAGCTCCGCATCCGCGGGCACAACGCCTAGTTCCTTCTGCCGCGCGATGATCTGCTCGCGCAACGTGTCCCACCCGCCGTCGAATTTGCCCTTGTACTTGTCCGACCACTCCTTGGGCACGTGGTGTGGCGCGTGGGTAGCGCCCGGGGACCAATACATGAAGAACGGCTTGTCGGGCACCAGCGCCTTCTGCTGGCGCACCCAGGTGATGGCGCGGTCGGCGAGATCTTCGGTCAGCGTGTAGCCCTCTTCGGGTGACTTCGGCGGTTCTATCGGCGATGTGCCCTCATAGAGCCCCGGGTAATACTGGTTGGCCTCGGCACCGACGAAGCCGTAGAAGTATTCGAAGCCCGAGCCGGTGGGCCACTGGTTGAACGGCCCCACGGGGGAGACTTCCCAGACCGGCACCTCGTGGCACTTGCCGAACTGCGCCGTCGAATAGCCGTTGAGCATAAGGGTTTCGGCGATGGGCGCCTTGTCCTTGGGCCGCACGCTGCTGTTGCCCGGCGCCGATGTGGCGATCTCCGTGATTCCGCCCATCCCCACCGAGTGGTGATTGCGCCCGGTCAGCAACGCCTGCCGGGTGGGCGAACACAACGCCGTGGTGTGAAAGCGGTTCAGCTTTAACCCGCCCGCGGCCAACCGCTCGGCCGTCGGCGTATTGCAGGGGCCGCCGAAGGCCGACGATCCACCAAAGCCCACATCGTCGAGCATCACGACCAATACGTTGGGTGCGCCCTTGGGCGGGCGCAGTGCAGTGATCGGCGGATATGTGGTGTCCGGGTCCTTGGCGTCATACGTGGTCAGGCCGACATGCTTGGCGTCCGGAATGGGCAAGATATCCCGCCGCACCTGGTCCCCGATGGGTTGGCCGGCCTGGCCGTCAGATGCGGCAGCGGGCTTGTGGCCGTTGGGTTGTGCTGATGACTCAGCCATGATGGACCTCTCTCGAAGCGTTTGGGTTGCTCTCGCCCAGCCGATCGAGGCTGAGCCTGTGGACAGATGAGTCGCAGTATTCGAACTGCGGGTGGCCGAGGAAGCTCAGCACTACGAAAAGCTAGCTGGCGCAGGGGCTTTTGAGCGTCCTATGCGGCCAATAAGAATGGTGCCCGGCTTGTGCTGGGTCCTACTCATCTCGCGCCTACTATCACTGGAAGGCATGACCGCAATCTGGCGGCTACACCGCGAGCTCGTCTGCGTGGGCCCGATACCCCACCCTAGGCCGTCTCACCAATCGACAACAGCCGGTTGATGACAAACATTCGGAGAACTCGCCAGTCAGCACCGCTGCGGCTGTCCCGGCATGCGGCATATCCCAGAACGCACACGGTTTCCGAAACGAAACCTGTCGCGCGCATTCAGATCTCGCTGTCGTCGAACGGACAGCTCTCGCCGCCAAACCTTTCGCCGTTGAAGCTCAACCCCTTCACGCCCTCGTCTAGTCCGTATCCACAGTGGGTAGCATGCCAAGGGTCCGTGGTGACCACCATTTTCGGCCGCGCCGGGTGCGGATGTTCTGACTTCCACAGCGTGTGGACACCGCGTCATCATGTCAGACCCGCCGCGCCCGTGCGCGATTTCAGGTCCGGGCCTGTGCGCTCACACCGTTATTCGGGTTCCGGTCGGCTGTCGGTCGGCGTGTCATCTTCTTGCTGGCAGAGTCGAATGCCCGGCGCAGCGGTAATGCTGTGCAGGATCAGGCTGAGCGTGACGATCACAACCACGGCCTGAGTGATCAACGTGCCCTGTTTTATCTCGCCTTCCTTGATCACGATCAGGCCAAGCACGAGTGTTCCAATTCCCCGGGGACCGAACCATCCCATGAACAGTTTGCTGCGCCTCGGCAAACCGCTACCCGCCAATGCGATCGCGAGTGATGCGATACGTACCACGATCAACGCGAGAGCTGCGAAAACAACAACCCGCCAACCAGTGTCGCGCCAGGCCGGCACGACTGCCACCGCGCCGAAAAGCGCGAACACCAGCAGTTCGAGGAGCTGGCCGGCCGCGTCGGAGACCTGTGTCGCCGGCGCCTGGGTACCGCTGCGGCGCGAAACAACTGCGTAGGCCAACCCGCCGACGAAGGCGGTGACAAACCCGCTGCCGTGCAACCGCTCGCCAAGCCCGAAGCAGACGAGCGCGAGCGCCAGGGTCGCCAGCTGCGCCCAGGTGCCACTCATCCACCCGCGCGCACTGGATCGTGAGATCACCACGCCGCCGATCACACCAATGAGCACGCCGGCCGCCAGCGAGGCGAACTCGGTACGAAACGCGAACCAGGCCCAGCGGACCGGAGCGGGATCAGTCTGCTCCGAGGCGAGCGTCAGCGCGGCCAGCAAAGCGGCCAGCGCAAGGCCGTCATAAAGGCCGCTCTCAATCGAGAGCGCATGACGGACGCGCTCAGGGATGCGCCGATCCTCGAGCAGGGCGTCCACCAACGCCACCTCGGTGGGCGCCACGATAACGGCCAGGCACACCGCTTCCCAAAACGGCAGCACCGGCAGCACTGAGACGGCGATTGCCGTGTTGAGGGCGATAGTTACGGGTACCCCTATCGCCATCAGGCGCATCGGCAGATGGCCCCGCCGAAAAACGGTCTGCAGGTTCAGCGTGGCGGCTTGGTTGAACAGAATCACCGTCAGCGCCAGCTCCGCAAGGATCGTGAACGCCTTAGCGTCGGTCCCGGCCCCGATCAATCCCAAGCACGACGGACCAAGAACTACCCCGACGACGACGAATATCAGCGCGGGCGCCAGGTACCAACGTCGGACCAGCCCGGAGACGGCGGCGTAGCAGAGCACGAAGACTGTGAGGACGAACGCGGTCTCACTGTGCATTCCCTGCTCCTGCCTCAGCGTCGGCTCCATACTGACATTCCTCGACACGCCCCCGGGGTCCTCGTCAGCCGTGTCGCCTCAATCTGTTCCTTCCTGGATGTTCGCTGCTCGCCACCTAGCGGTGAGATGTCAACGCCCGCTGGCGGATTCGTTAGGCACCGGATGCCTCAACCGGTAACCGGTCTCGAATTCTGTCGACACCCATTGCCAAGCCATGGGATTGGCGCTCGCCGTCGATGCCCGCACGATTTGCTCTTGCGGTTCCTTCCGAATTGTTATTCGCCCCAATGTCTTATTTTGTTGTGCTTAGCTAAGTGGTATCGATAGCCGTTCGGACACTGGATGAGAAGGAGCAAGCATGATGCTGTCAAGGCGTGCCATGCGTAGCGCACTGGTGGGAGCGATCGGCACTTCGGCGATGACCGGCGCGATGCTGTTTGGGGGCGCCTCGTTGGCGTCTGCCGAGCCCACGCCCGCACCGCCACCTCCGGCCCCTGCGGCCCCGGCGCCTGGGTGCACGGCCGCCGACTTGGCGCAGGCGTCGGGCACAGTCGGGACCGCGATGGCGGGCTATCTGTTTAGCCACCCGGACGTCAACAACTTCTTCACCGGCCTTCGTGGGCAGCCGAACGAGGAGATTCGCGGCGACGTCAAGAACTACATGGACGCCAACCCCCAGGTTGAGTCCGAAATCAACGGGATCCGCCAACCCCTCACCGACTTGAGCGATCGCTGCGATTACCACCCTAATTCGGGTCAATAGTCACCTAAGTGGTGTTATGCCCGACCATCACCTTCGACATAGCTAGGCCAGTCACGCCGGTGAGGAGACAAGCAAGATGAGTCATTGGTTACGGTCAGGGACTGTCAGGGCGGTGACCGTCATGGCGCTCGCGACCGTCCCCGGGGCGATCGTCACTATTCCCGCACCCGGCGTCGCTAACGCCGACGTCTGCGCAAGCGCCGGCCGCCGGGTTTCGGTGAGTGGCTGCGCGAACCTCGCCGACGCCGTTGCGCCGTACGTGCCGCCGCCGGCGTACTACGCTCCCATGCCGAACGACCCTCCGCCGCCCCCGAACGTCACCGGATGTGTGGGTTACAACGGTCGGTGGGTCAACGCCTCCGGGTGCCATTAAGGCTCAGACGGCTGCCGGTTTCGGGGGGATAAATCTCGCGCGGGGCGTTGTCGTCGGAGCACCCGGCTTGACCGGGATTGCTGCCATCGCCCGCTCGGCCATCGCCGTGATCGTCAGGCTCGGATTCACACCGGGATTGGCCGGGATGACCGCCCCGTCGCAGACAAGGAGGTTCTGGTAGCCGAACACTCGATGATCGCCATCGACAACTCCGTGCTCGGGGCTCTCGGCCGCTACCGCGCCGCCCAGGATGTGTGCGGTGATCGGCATGTTGAACAGCGCTTCGGTCAGCCAACTCTGTGCTGTCCCACCGGTCCGGTCGGCGAGCCGCCGGGCAATCTCGTTGTTCATGGCCAGGAAGGTGGGCGTCGGGTTGTCCGGATCCTGGCGGGTGGTGAGCCGCAGCCGCCGGCCGAGTATCCGCCGCTTGGGCACCAGCGACAGCGATGTGTCGGTGGTCTGCATGACGCCGGTGATGAGCGAGCGTTGTGACCAGCC
>NZ_DATFZD010000314.1:0-15114 GCF_035314665.1 Mycobacterium sp.
CCGTCAGGACCGGGCCGAAGATTTCCTCGCGGGCGCAGCGGGCGTCGTTGCCCAGCCCCGCGATCACCGTGGGCTCGATGAAGAAACCGACGTCACGGCCGGCCGGCCGGCCTCCTCCGCACGCGAACGTCCCGCCCTCAACGATCGCCGAGTCGAGGTAGTCCTGCACCCGATCGCGCTGTCGAGCCGAAATCAATGGCCCGCAAATGGTTCCGGGGTCGGTCGGGTCGCCGGCCTTGATTCCCCCCATCGTTGCGGCCGCAATGGAGACAGCCTCGTCATACCGAGCCCGTGGCACCACCAACCGGGTCGTGATCGCACATCCCTGCCCGGCGTGCATGCACACCGAGAATCCCGCCACGCCAACCGCACCGGCCAAGTCGGCGTCGTCAAGCACGATGAACGCCGACTTGCCGCCGAGCTCCAAGAACACTTTCTTGATGGTGGCGGCCCCGTCGGCCATCACGCTGCGGCCGGTGGCCGTCGACCCGGTGAACGACACCATGTCCACCCGAGGGTCTTTGGCCAACAACGCGCCTACACCGTGATCACTCGACGTGACGATGTTGATCACCCCGGGCGGAAAATCGGTGTGCTCGGTAATGAGTTCCCCGAGCACCGCGGCGCACCAGGGTGTGTCGGGCGCGGGCTTCAAGACGACGGTGTTGCCCGCGGCCAGCGCGGGTCCGATCTTCGCCAGATTGATCTGGTGCGGAAAGTTCCACGGGGTGATGGCGCCGACGACACCGACGGCCTCGCGGACGATCGTGCGCCGAGTGGGGATGCCCATCGGCGAGGCCTCGCCGAGATCCTGTGTGTATTCGTACGATTCGGCCGTGTCTGCCGCGAAAGCCAGATCGTTGACCGGGACTTCGAGCTGAGCTATTGCGGTGAGCATCCGCGGCGCGCCGACTTCGGCGATGGTCAACTCCCGTAGTTCTTCGAGGTGCTGCTGCATCGCCTCGCGCAGCTGGCGGACACACCGCACCCGCAGTTCGGTGTTGCGCGGCCAGTCTGTCTCGTAGAAGGCCCGCCGCGCCGCCTCGATGGCACGACCCATGTCCTCGGTGTCGGCATCGGCCGCGACACCGAGGACTTCCTCGGTGGCCGGGTTGACCGTGGGAAAGGTGCCCCCGCTGCCGATGGTCAGCTTGCCGTCGATAAGCAGAGCGCTAACGCCGTCGGCCAGCAATGCCATCTTCGCCTCCGCGCCTCGTAAAAATAGACACTTGTCCGGTTCGATTAGGTCGAACCATAGTCGCCAAGTCCGGCAAAGTGCAAGGGCGGGTCATCGCTGGAAGCAGAAACCAGCTGGAAAATGCAAGTTTTGCAGCTATTTCGCAAACCGGACTTGCTTCGGGTCGTGGCTATCGGATAGCTTGGACAGGTGTCCAGCGATTCAGTGGTCGCGATCACTTCCAGGACCGGCCCTCCGGCCGGGGAGGTGCAACGCAACCGTCGCCAGGAAGAGACGTTCCGCAAGGTGCTCGCCGCAGGCGTCGAGGTCCTGCGGGAGAAGTCCTATGCCGACCTGACCGTTCGCGCGGTGGCCGCTCGCGCCAAGGTGGCCCCGGCAACCGCCTACACCTACTTCTCGTCGAAAAACCACCTGATCGCCGAGGTCTATTTGGATCTGGTGCGACGAGTCCCCTATTTCACCGACGTCAACGAGCCGATGCCGACCCGGGTGGACAAGGCCTTGCGTCACCTGGCGCTGGTTGTCGCCGACGAACCCGAGGTCGCCGCGGCGTGCACCGCGGCGTTGCTCGGCGGCGGCGGCGACCCGGCGGTGCGGTCCGCGCGCGACCGGATCGGCGCGGAAATCCACCGCCGCATCACCTCGGCGATCGGGCCCGACGCGGATCCCCGCGCAGTGTCCGTACTCGAAATGGCGTTCTTCGGCGCGCTGGTCAACGCCGCCAGCGGGGCGTACAGCTATCACCAGATCGCCGAGCACCTCGGCTACGCGGCCGGCCTTATTTTGACAACCAGGGAAAGTTGATGACCCTTCAGATCGACAAGCCGCTGCTGGATCCGTACGACTACGACTTCCACGAGGATCCCTACCCGTATTACCAACGGCTGCGATACGAGGCGCCGCTGTATCGCAATGAGGAGCTGGGTTTTTGGGCCCTGTCTCGGCATGCCGACGTGCATCAGGGCTTCCGCAATAGCACCACGCTGTCCAACCGCTTCGGCGTCTCGTTGGACCCCGCGTCCAGGGGCCCGCACGCCTCCAAGACCATGTCGTTTCTGGCGATGGACGATCCGGCGCACCTGCGGCTGCGGACTCTGGTGTCGAAAGGCTTCACGCCCAGGCGAATTCGTGAGCTTGAGCCGCGGGTAACCGAGATTGCCAAGCAGCACCTCGACACCATGCTGGAGAAGGCGACGTCGGGAACGGTCGACTACGTCGACGCGTTCGCCGGAAAGCTGCCGATGGACGTCATCTCCGAGCTGATGGGAGTCCCCGATCCGGATCGGGCGCGGGTGCGCGCCTGGGCCGACGGCGTCATGCACCGCGACGAAGGCGTCAGCGATGTCCCGGCTTCGGCCATCGAAGCGTCGCTCAACCTGATCGTCTACTACCAGGAGATGGTCGCCGAGCGTCGCAAGAAGCCGACCGACGACCTGACGACGGCACTGCTGGAGGCCGAGATCGACGGCGACCGGCTCACCGACGACGAAATCCTCGGGTTCATGTTCCTGATGGTCATCGCCGGCAACGAGACCACCACCAAACTCCTTGCCAACGCGGCATTCTGGGGCCATCGAAATCCAGACCAGCTGACCCCCGTTTACGACGATTTGTCGAAGGTGCCGCTGTGGGTGGAGGAAACCCTGCGCTACGACACCTCCAGTCAAATCCTGGCCCGCACGGTGTCCGGCGAGCTCACCCTCTACGGCACCACGATCCCCGACGGCGACGTACTATTGCTGCTGCCCGGTTCGGGGCACCGCGACGAGCGGGTCTTCGACAACCCCGACGACTATGTGATCGGGCGCGACATCGGTTCCAAGTTACTGAGTTTCGGCAGCGGCGCGCACTTCTGCCTGGGTGCGCACCTGGCCAGAATGGAAGCTCGGGTGGCGCTCACCGAATTGTTCAGACGAATCCGCGGATATCAGGTCGACGAGGCCAACGCCGTCCGCGTCCATTCCAGCAATGTCCGCGGGTTCGCCCACTTACCCATGGCCGTGGAGGTCTCGTAAATGCCACGCTTCGAACCACATCCGGCCCGTCGGCCCGCGATTGTTGCTGGTGCATCCTCGGGTATCGGAGCGGCCACCGCCGTCGAGATGGCCGCCCACGGATTCCCGGTGGCGTTGGGCGCGCGGCGCGTCGAGAAATGTCAGGAGATCGTCGAGAAGATCCGCGCCGACGGGGGCGAGGCGATCGCGTTGCCGCTCGACGTCACCGACGCCGAGTCGGTCAAGGGATTCGTTCACCAGGCCACCGAGCAGCTGGGCGACATAGAGGTTTTGGTCACCGGCGCCGGCGACACCTATTTCGGGCGACTGCACGAAATCGACACCGCCACTTTCGAATCGCAGATCCAGATTCACCTGATCGGGGCCAACCGGTTGACCACCGCCGTGCTTCCCGGCATGGTCGAGCGGCAACGCGGCGACCTGATTTTCGTGGGTTCGGATGTTGCTCTGCGGCAGCGACCGCACATGGGCGCCTACGGCGCGGCGAAGGCCGCGCTGGTCGCGATGGTGACCAACCTGCAGATGGAACTCGAGGGCACCGGCGTGCGGGCTTCGATCGTGCATCCCGGCCCGACCAAGACCGCGATGGGCTGGAGCCTGCCCGCCGAATCGATTGGGCCGGCGCTAGAAGACTGGGCCAAATGGGGGCAGGCGCGCCACGACTACTTCCTGCGGCCAGGCGACCTCGCCCGGGCGATTGCGTTCGTCGCCGAAACACCAAGGGGCGGTTTCGTGGTCACCATGGAACTTCAGCCGGAGGCGCCCTTGGCCGACAACAAGGACCGCCAGAAACTCGCACTCGGTGAAGAGGGGATGCCCGGACATGGTTGATGCAACTACGGCGAAGACAGCCATCGTGCCGCGGGTTTCCGGCGGCGAAGAAGAGCACGGTCATCTCGAGGAGTTCCGGACCGATCCGATCGGCCTGATGCAGCGCACCCGCGACGAGTGTGGCGACGTGGGCTGGTTCCAGTTGGCCGACAAACACGTCATCTTCCTGTCCGGCGCCGAAGCAAACGAGTTCTTCTTCCGTTCTGCCGACGAGGATCTCGACCAGGCCGAGGCTTATCCGTTCATGACGCCGATCTTCGGCAAGGGCGTGGTCTTCGACGCCAGCCCCGAGCGCCGCGCCGAGATGTTGCACAACACCGCGTTGCGGGGCGAGCACATGAAGGGTCACGCGGCGACGATCGAGAACGAAGTCCGCAAGATGATCGCCGATTGGGGCGACGAGGGCGAGATCGAATTGCTCGACTTCTTCGCCGAGTTGACCATCTACACCTCGACCGCTTGCCTGATCGGGCTGAAGTTCCGCGAGCAGTTGGATTCCCGGTTCGCCCACTACTACCACGAGTTGGAGCGCGGCACAGACCCGTTGTGCTACGTCGACGCCTACCTGCCGATTGAAAGCTTCCAGCGCCGCGACCAGGCCCGCATAGGTCTGGTGGCGCTGGTGCAGGAAATCATGAATCAGCGGATCGCGAACCCGCCCAAGGACAAGAGCGACCGCGACATGCTCGACGTGCTGGTGTCGATCAAGGACGAGGAGGGCAATCCCCGCTTCACCGCCGACGAGATCACCGGCATGTTCATCTCGTTGATGTTCGCCGGGCACCACACCAGTTCGGGCACCTCGTCGTGGACGTTGATCGAGCTGATTCGCCACTCCGACGCTTACGCGCAGGTAGTCAAGGAACTCGACGACCTGTACGCCGATGGGCAGGAGGTGAGTTTCCATGCGCTGCGCCAGATTCCGAAGCTGGACAATGTGCTCAAGGAGACGTTGCGCCTACATCCCCCGCTGATCATCCTGATGCGGGTGGCCAAGGGCGAATTCGAGGTCGAGGGCTACCCGATTCACGAAGGTGACTTCGTCGCGGCGTCGCCGGCGATCTCCAACCGGATCCTCGAAGACTTTCCCGAACCCAACTCGTTCAACCCGGACCGCTACAACAAGCCGGAGCAGGCCGACATCGCCAATCGGTGGACGTGGATTCCCTTCGGCGCCGGCCGGCACCGCTGCGTCGGAGCCGCGTTCGCACAGATGCAGATCAAAGCGATCTTCTCGGTGCTATTGCGCGAGTACGAGTTCGAGATGGCGCAGCCCGCGGACAGCTACCGCAACGACCACTCCAAGATGGTGGTGCAGCTGGCCTCGCCCGCGAAGGTGCGCTACCGCCGCCGCACCGAGAGCTGATCATGGGATACCGGGTCGGCGCCGACTTGGATTTGTGCCAAGGCCATGCCATGTGCGAGCTGGAGGCACCGGACTACTTCCGGGTACCCAAACGGGGCAAGGTCGAGATCGTCGACGCTGAACCACCGGAGGATGCCCGCGAGGAGATCGAACGGGCGGTCGAAATGTGCCCAACCCGAGCGTTATTCATCGAAGAAGATAAGGGAGACTGATAATGGCGTCACACCCGCGTGAGCAACTCGAGGCATGGGTCGACCGCTGGCTCCAGGCGAACAAGGACTGTGAGAAAGCGGGCGATTGGAAGCCGCTGGCTGACTTCTATGCGCCCGAGGCCACGTACGGCTGGAACATCGGTCCCAAGGAAGACGTGATGTGTGTCGGCGTCGACGAGATTCGTGACGTCGCGCTCGGCATGGAAATGGAAGGCCTGGAGAACTGGGTGTACGAGTACCAGAAGGTACTCATCGACGACAAGCAGGGCGAAATCGTCGGCTTCTGGAAGCAGATCGTCAACAAGACCGACGGAAGTCAGGACGAGATCTATGGCATCGGCGGCAGCTGGTTCCGTCTCAATGGCGACCAGCTCATCGAGTGGCAGCGTGACTTCTTCGACTTCGGTCATGTGGCGAAGATGTTCGCGTCCCTGATCGAATCGGGCGATCTGAGCATCGGCATGCAGAAACGGATCGAACGCAGCGTGGCCGGGGAGAAGTTGCCCGGCTACTACCCGCTGGGACAGGCTCCGGTACCCATCTGGTGATCTCCGGCCACGATGACGCTCCCCCCTTGTTTACAACACGGTGACGCACGTCATAATGGGCTGCGAATGAGAACACGTTCTAAATTGCCGTCCGGCCCAGGCCGGCCCCTTACACCGAGACACGGGTCAGGGCATGCTGATGGAGGTCTGCTATGAAAACAAAGGGCGCTCTGATCTGGGAGTTCAACCAGCCCTGGTCGATCGAGGAAATCGAGATCGGCGACCCGCAGAAGGATGAAGTCAAGATCCAGATGGAAGCGGCCGGAATGTGCCATTCCGACCACCACCTGGTGACCGGCGGCATCCCGATGGGCGGGTTCCCGGTTCTCGGCGGACACGAAGGCGCCGGCGTCGTCACCGAAGTGGGTCCTGGCGTTGAGGGCATCGCCCCGGGCGACCACGTGGTGCTGTCCTTCATCCCGTCCTGCGGCAGTTGTCCGACCTGTCAGTCGGGCATGCGCAACCTGTGCGACTTGGGGGCCGGGCTGCTCAACGGCGCAGCGGTTAGCGACGGAACGTTCCGGATTCAGGCCCGCGGCCAGAACGTGTTTCCGATGACGCTGCTGGGAACGTTCTCGCCGTACATGGTGGTGCACAAGAGTTCGGTGGTGAAGATCGATCCGTCGGTGCCGTTCGAAGTGGCGGCGCTGGTCGGTTGCGGCGTGACCACCGGCTACGGCTCGGCGGTTCGCACCGCTGACATCCGGCCGGGTCAGGACGTCGCCATTGTCGGCGTCGGCGGCGTGGGCATGGCCGCGCTGCAGGGCGCAGTCAATGCCGGCGCGCGCTACATCTTCGCGATCGACCCGGTCGAGTGGAAGCGCGACCAGGCCCTCAAGTTCGGCGCCACGCACGTGTACCCGGACGTCTTCGCCGCGATGGGCGGAATCATGGAGGTGACCTACGGTCTGATGGCCCACAAGGTGGTCGTTACGGTCGGCGAGCTACACGGCGCCGATGTGGAGAACTACCTGATCCTGACCCAGAAGGGCGGCACCTGCGTGCTGACCGCCATCGGCAGCCTGCTGGACAACAACGTCACCCTCAACCTGGCGATGCTGACCCTGATGCAGAAGAACCTGCAGGGCACCATCTTCGGTGGCGGCAACCCGCAGTACGACATCCCGCAGCTGTTGTCGATGTACAAAGTCGGCAAGCTCAACCTCGACGACATGATCACCCGTCAGTACAAGCTGGAGCAGATCAACGACGGCTACCAGGACATGCTGGACGGCAAGAACATTCGCGGCGTCATCCGCTACACCGACGCCGACCGGTAAATGCCATGTCCCAGGAAACCGTTCAGCAGTCCCCCGCACTGACCGCCTCACAGTCGTCATGGCGCTGTGTGCAGGCCCACGACCGGGAAGGCTGGCTGGCCCTGATGGCCGACGACGTCGTCGTCGAGGACCCGATCGGCAAGTCTGTTACCAACCCCGACGGCACCGGCGTGCGCGGCAAGGACGGGATGGCCGGCTTCTACGACACCAACATCGCCGCCAACCAGCTGACAATCACCTGCGAGGAGACCTTCCCGTCCAGTGACCCCAACGAGATCGCGCATATCTTGGTGCTGCAGAGCAAGTTTGACAACGGGATCACCAGCAAGGTCCGCGGTGTGTTCACATATAAGGTCAACGACGCCGGGCTGATCACGAATATGCGCGGCTACTGGAACCTCGACATGATGACATTCGGCACCGAGGAGTGAGCTCGCTGCTGGCCGACCGCGGCGCCGTCGTGGTCGGCGGGTCGCGCGGTATCGGTGCAGCCGTCGCGACCTTGTTGGCACGGCACGGCGCCGGCGTGGTGGTCAACGGCCGCGACGCAGACGCCGCCCGCACCACCGCCGAGGGAATCACCGCCGGCGGTGGGCGCGCGGTGGCGCATGCCGGCTCACCATCCGATCAGTCGGCAGCGGAATCGTTGGTGGACAGGTGTATTGACGAGTTCGGCGCCATCCACATTCTGGTGAACTGCGCCGGCATCGCCGAACCGCGAGGCTCGTCCATCCTCGACATCAGCCCGGCCCAGTTCGGCGAGCTGCTGGAGTCGCACCTGCATACGGTGTTCGCGACCTGCCGTGCGGCCGCCCCGAAGATGGTCGAGCAAGGCGGCGGCAGCATCGTCAACACCAGCTCGTTCGCGTTTCTCGGTGATTACGGCGGCAGCGGATACCCGGCCGGTAAGGGCGCGGTCAACAGTCTGACGCTGGCGATCGCCGCCGAGTTGAAGGGGTGCGGCGTGCGGGCCAATGTGGTGTGCCCGGGTGCCAGGACGCGGCTGTCCACCGGGCCGGACTACGAAGCCCAGATCATCGACTTGAACCGGCGTGGGCTGCTTGACGAAGTCTCGATGCAGGGATCGCTGGACGTAGCACCACCGGACTACGTCGCTCCCACCTATGTCTATCTGGCCAGCGATCTCGCCGAGCGGGTCACCGGCGAAATCTTCGTTGCGTCAGGCGGTTTCGTCGGGCGATACCCCCGAGCCACGCCGGCCTTGATCGGCTACCGAGACCATCACGACTCACCACCGTGGTCGGTGGCAGAGCTTTCCGGACTGATCGACGGCGCTGCCGGCTAGTTCTGGTGATGGAACACCAGGCTGACGTTCAGTGCCGTCTTGGCGCCCACCATGCCGAACATGTTTCCTTCCACGGCGAACTGTTTGCGTGCGATCGTCGTCCGTGCGGTCAATCGCACCTCGCCGCCGTCGAGCACCTCGACGTGGGCCTGAAGCGGCACTGGCGCGGTGATGCCCTTGGCGGTGAGATCGGCGTGCAGGCGCACGGTGTCAGCACCGGTGGCCTCACCGCCGCTGATCACGACAGTGATGTTCGGATACTTCTCGACATCGAAGAAGGCCGGCGACCGCAGATCTTCGTCGCGTTTCCCGAGTCCGGTGTGCACTGAGGCCGCCTTGACTTCGATTCGGCCGGATACCGTTCGAGCGTCTTGAATTTCCCCGCCGCCGCTGAACTCGGTGAAGTCGCCGCGGACCTTCATCGCGCCCCACATCGTCTTGTTCTCGAACCGGATGGACGAACGTTGCGGAACCACGTTCCAAACACCCACCGCCTCGGGACTGCTGAGAAATGTTGTGACAGTTAACATCTCGCCTCCATGCATGTCAGCGTGGGTTGGTCGCGCAGCGCCGCTGCCAACCCTCGGCATTCGCACCAGCTAACATTCGACGATAGTCCTCGCCGCCTGTCCGTAACAGCGAAGTGCGGGACTCATATGCTGGAGCCCATGTCGCGCGTCCGCGACGATGCAGAGCCAAGCGATGAGGAGGAGCGGCGCCCGTGACCACCGTCTTCACCAAGATCATCAACCGGGAACTGCCGGGCCGGTTCGTGTACGAGGACGACGAGGTCGTCGCTTTCTTGACTATCCAGCCGATGACCCAGGGCCACACACTGGTCGTCCCGCGAGCTGAGCTCGATCAATGGCAAGACCTCGACCCAGCGGTGCTCGGCCGGGTGATGTCGGTGGCCCAGTTGATCGGCAAGGCCGTGTGCCGGGCGTTCGACGCCGAGCGCGCCGGCGTGATCATCGCCGGGCTCGAGGTTCCCCACCTGCACGTCCACGTCTTTCCGACCCGCAGCCTGAGCGATTTCGGCTTCGCCAATGTCGATAACAACCCATCTCCGGCATCCTTGGACGAGGCGCAAGCCAAGATCAAGGCTGCCCTCGCCGAACTGGCCTGAGCCCCGAGGGGTGGGTTACCCTTACGGATTGAATTGACCGGAAAAGGTCTTCCGAGCCGATGTCGCCCATTCATCCATCTTCTTCGCGGTAATGTCGAATGAAGACCTATACGAGGCCAACAGTAGCGACAGCGCGATAAGATACAAAACTGCCATTATCGACGCGAGCATTTGGCAATCCCGGTTTACGGCGATGGGGACGACAATACTTGCAACCGTAAGAGACAGAACGATCGCCAACATTCCTCCGTACGTGATAACGCTGGCGGCGGGCATCCCAAACCTTCGCTCTTTCAACAGGATCGGCAGCTCAACTACGAGCCTGCCACTGGTATGCCCGATCCAAAGCCTGGTGGGATTTTCGATACTAGGGATCAGATCTAGAAGCCGCTGTTCGAGGATGAAGATCACTTGATTGTGCGCCCAGATTCGACTGTTCAGCTGCGAATGCTACGCTACCACCAAAAATGCAATTACAGGAATAAACGGGATCAGATAGTGCGGTATTGTATTCGGCCTGGTCGCCCAGGTAACACCAATGAAAGTCGAATAGGCCATAAAGATACTAATCAGGCTAAGCGCATGCCCGAGAATGCTTTGCACCTCGGACCGTTCAGCTGCATACAGCGCAGCGAGGGCATCTGCGGAGTCACCGCTGTCGACTAGACCGGCACTTCTATTCTGAGTCGTCATCGAATCGACCCCCGTCCCCCTCTAATCGTGCACAGGTGCGAACGTTACCTGGCTGAACGGGCGTGGGCGGGCACGTCGGCGATGCGCGGTAGGCAGACGTAGAAGCGGCAGCCCTGCCCGGGCGCCGTGGTCACGGTGACGATGCCACCGTGGGCGTTAACCAACGAATCGACGATCGACAGGCCCAGACCGCTGCCGCCGCTGATCCGCGCGCGCGACGAATCGGTGCGATAGAACCGTTCGAAGATGCGCAGCGCGTCCTGCTGACTCATGCCGGGCCCCTTGTCGACGACCTCCAAGATCGCGTCCTCGGCGTCGGTGCCGACCCGCACAACAATGTCGGCGCTTTCCGGCGTGTGCTGCAGAGCGTTGGTCACGAGGTTGCCGAGCACCTGACGCAGCCGGGGCTCGTCGCCGAGCACCTCGGGAGTGCCGGGGCCGTCGAATACCTGCATCGTGATATTGCGGTTCGGCGCGACCGCCTGCGCGTCGTGCACGGCGTCGCTGGCCAGCGCCAGCAGGTCGACGCGGTTGCGCTCGATCGGCCGGTGCGCATCGAGCCGGGCCAGCAACAGCAGATCATCGACCAGCAGGCCCATCCTCCGCGATTCGCTCTCGATTCGCGACATCACCATTTCCATATCGCGGGCGGCGCCTTGGCGATATAACTCCGCGAACCCGCGCATCGTGGTCAGCGGAGTGCGCAACTCGTGGCTGGCGTCGGTAATGAAGCGCCGCATCCGCTCTTCTGAGGTCCGCGCCTGCTCCGCCGAGGCTTCGGACGACGCGAACGCCCGCTGGATCTGAGCGAGCATCCCGTTGAGCGCCTGCGAAAGCCGACCAACCTCGGTGCGCGGATCCCGTTCGGGCACACGGCGATCCAGCTGGCCGGCGGCGATCGCCGCGGCGGTCTGCTCGACCTCCATCAACGGTCGCAGGCTTCGATGCACCGACCAATACTCCGCCAGCCCGAGGACAACCAACACCGCGGCGCCGATACCGACCTGCAACCAGACCAGCGACCGGACCGTCGCCTGCACGTCGGAAAGGTCGTAAGCAACGGTGACTAACCGACCATGCGGCCCATGGACCGACACCGCCCGCCACGCCACGCCGGAGTTGTCGACCGATCCAACCGTTGTCGGTTTGCCGCCCACATCGTTGTTGTCGGGCAATGCGGGTTGCGCATTGCTGTCGTTGACGACCGTCCAGGTGTGCCCGTCGGGAGACATGGCACGCAGGTAAAAGTTCGACGGCGGACCCTCCGGCGTCGGACCGCGGCGCGACGAGGAGGTCCCAGGCGGTGCCTGCGCCCAGCTGCGGCGCGACCCCTCTTCCAGCGTCTGGTCAACTCGCTTGATCAGGCTGTGTCGCAGGATCTCGGTGACGGCGATGCCGGAGGCGGTCAGCCCGCACGCTGCCAGCAGCAGGGTGGCGGCGACCAAGCCGACTCTTAGCGGCAGTGCGGCCCGATAGTGTCTCGGCATCTGCATATTCTGCGTCTACGCTGCGCTATTTCACGGCACAGCCGCGCTGCGTCTTATCGCGGCTCGCGCAGCACATAGCCCACCCCGCGCAGGGTGTGCAGCAACCGCTTCTCGCCGGTGTCGATCTTGCGGCGCAAATACGACACATAGGATTCGACGACGTTGACGTCACCGCCGAAGTCGTAGCGCCAGACGTGGTCCAGGATTTTCGGTTTACTCAACACGGTGCCGGCGTTGATCACGAAGTAGCGCAGCAGGGTGAACTCCGTAGGCGACAACGACACCGGCTGGCCGGCCTTCCACACCTCGTGGGTGTCCTCGTCGAGTTCGATGTCGGCGAACGTCAGCCGGGCGTTGCGACGCTCGATGATGCCTTTTCCGGTGCGCCGCAAGATAACTCGCAACCGAGCGACGACCTCTTCCAGGCTGAACGGCTTGGTGACGTAGTCGTCGCCACCCAGTGTCAGCCCGGCGATCTTGTCCTGCAACGAATCGCGGGCGGTGAGGAACAGCGCAGGGGCGTCGATGCCGTCGGCGCGTAGCCGGCGCAGCACCCCGAATCCGTCCATGCCGGGCATCATCACGTCGAGGATCACCGCATCCGGTTTGACGTCGCGGGCCAAATCCAGCGCCGCCGGTCCATTCGTCGCGGTGTGCACCTCGAAGCCCTGGAACTTGAGGCTCACGGACAGAAGTTCGACGATGTTGTCTTCGTCGTCGACGACGAGTACCCGCGCCTCCGGAGTGGTTTCTTCTGCGACTGCCGATCCCATCTGTCTATTTGCTCGCACTTAGCTCAAGACAGCCTCGACAATTGCTGTGAGGTTGCTGTCAGTTGGTTTTGCGACAGTCGCAAAACGCCGCGACCGGCGCGAATACACTCGGGGCATGAACCTTGGCAAAAGCCTGGCCGCCCTCGCCACCGCGCCCGTGCGGGTCGGACTCGCTGCCGCCGACGCGGGCCTCGGCGTCGCGACGTCGGCGCTCGGCATTGCCCATCGAACATTGGGCGAGGCGAGCACGCCGGGCGGCCCGAATGCGGTCGCGCACATGCTGGGCATCGACGACGCGATCACCCGGGCCAACCGGCTGGCCAGGTTGTTGGACGACGACGCGCCGATGGGGCGCGCCCTGGCTACCGACGGGCCGATCGATCGGCTGCTGCGCCCGGGCGGGGTGGTCGACATGCTGACCCAGGAAGGCGGCCTGCTCGACCGGCTGACCGCCGAGGGTGGTGGGCTGGAACGCGCGCTGAAGCCCGGCGGCCTGGTGGACCAGCTGGTTGCCGACGACGGGCTGATTGATCGGCTACTCGCCGAAGACGGGCTGGCCGATCGACTGCTGGCGGAGGGTGGTCTGATCGACAAGCTGACAGCCCGCAACGGTCCGCTCGAGCAGCTCGCCGCCGTCGCGGACACCCTGAGCCGGCTGGTGCCCGGGATGGAGGCGCTGGAGCCGGCGATCGCAACGCTGCAGGATGCAGTCATATCGCTGACCATGGTGGTCAACCCGCTCAGCAACATCGCCGACCGGATTCCGTTGCCGGGCCGCCGCCCGTCACGGCGCTCGCCGCCGCGGACTGTGCGTTCCCAGCGCGTCATCGACCACGACGAGTGAGCCGTTAGGCTGACACCGGTTAAAACCGGCCTCCTTAGCTCAGTGGTAGAGCACTCGCCTTGTAAGCGAAAGGTCGTCAGTTCAATCCTGACAGGGGGCTCCACAGCATTAGAGGAGTTCTCATGACCTATCGCCGCCTTGCTTGGGCGCTCGGCATTGTGTTGGTGGCGGCCGTCGTCCCTGTCGCGGCTCGTGCCGAGCCGCCGACGAAGTGTTTGACCAACACCCCTAAAGGCAAGCAGGTCTATGTCCCCTGCGATCTGCTCAACGCCGGTGCCAACTTCCCGCCGGGCCAGCGCTGTCCTGGGCCGCTAGACCAGTACCCGAAAGATGTGGCCGACTGGTGTGGCGAAGGGCCAGGCCTCATGAGTCCCACGCCCACGAGTCCTCCCAGCCCTGCGACTCCAACCAGCCCTCCGACCCCAACAAGCCCTGCGACCCCAACGATCCCTGCGACCCCGACGAGTCCCACGAGTCCGACAAGTCCGGCGGCTCCGGGCAGTACACGGTGACGGCCTCCTTAGCTCAGTGGTAGAGCACTCGCCTTGTAAGCGAGCGGTCGTCAGTTCAATCCTGACAGGAGGCTCCGCCGTGGTCCCGGTATCTGCGCTGGTAGAAACGCTATTTCGGTCGAATATCCGTGGGCACAGTTTGGGCACAAACGAAACAGGCCCCGGGCGGTGAGGCTCGCAGAGCCGTTTGCTGGGTTTCTTAGTTCTGACTGCCTGTGGCCGCACCTGGGGCGGGGATCGGCCCGCCGCGTGCGGTCGGATACTTTGGCGCGGTGTGGGGCGAGCTATGGGGGTTTCCGTTTTACGCGGACGTTTGGGGAAATGCCGCCGAGTGGGCAACTGCCATCGGGACCGGCGGCGCGGCCATCGCCGCCGCGACCTACTACATACTCAGCGCCCGGAGCCGAAAACGGGCACAAGCGCGCCAGGTCCACGCTGCGGTGACCTTTCCGGAGACCGGCAAGGTTCACCCGTTCAACTTCGTTCTGTACAACCGGAACGGATTTCACCGATAACGTGGTTCGCGTACTGGTCGAGGAAAGATTGAACCTGGCGGTCGAGAGGCCCGCCGCGATCTGCCACGTCACCGGGCTACCGACCGCAGCGCCGACGACGGCGAAGACCACGGCGGCCAAGAAGTAGCGGGGACCCCCCAGACCAATCCCCGGCCCATCCTGTCCCGGCTGCACAAGCGCTTAAGGCAGGCGAAATGAGTTTCGCCCGAAACCCACCGCTACGGAGGGGCGACGGCGAAGAGGTGCCATTCGCCGGGCACGCCCTTCAGTGGCTCTTCGTAATTCAGAGTGCATTGACAAGTTGGTGGAGTGCTCCGCTGTGCAGTAGTGAGCGCCAGCGGTAGTGGGTGAGGTTGCGGAATCCGAGGGCGTTGCGGCGCAAGGCTTCCAGGCGGCCGTTGATGGCCT
>NZ_DATFZD010000315.1:0-18179 GCF_035314665.1 Mycobacterium sp.
GCGACCGGCGGAAAGACGACCGGCGGGTTCTTCGAGCCCACGATTCTTCTCGACGTCGATCATTCGATGGCCTGCATGCGCGACGAGACTTTCGGCCCGACGATCCCGGTGATGAAGGTCGCCGACGAAGAAGAGGCGATCCGGTTGGCAAACGACTCCCAGTACGGGCTGTCGGCCACGGTGTGGACCAAGGACATCGATCGCGGACGCGACATCGCGCACCGGCTCGAGGCCGGCGCCGTGAACATCAACGACGCCTACTCGAACCTTTTCTGCTTCCCCCTGCCACAGGGCGGCTGGAAAAGTTCCGGCCTCGGGTACCGACTGGGCGGCCCGCAGGGTATCCGGAAGTACTGCCATCAGCAGGCCATCACCACGCCACGCGTGCCGAGGATGGAGAACCAACTGCTGTGGTACCCGTACTCGCGCCGGCGAGGCCGCATCGTTGCCGCGTTGCTGCGCCTGTTCGTGGCCCGCGATGTCCGGCGGCGATTACGGCGTGGCGGTAGCCGAAACCACGGTCACGCGTCGCTTGCCTCCGGGGCGAAGTAGAGGTCGGGAATCCGCCGCCACGCTTCGAGCAGGCGCTTCTCCTCCGTGCTGCCATGGCCTGGTTTGCTGGCCGCAGCTCCCAGCATCGAATTGATCACCACCATGCAGAATTCGGGGAATCGTTTGTGGGCGGCGCGCTTCTCGCCGAGCAGCGCCTTGCACAGGTCGAGGTTCGCGCGCGCGAACTCGCGTTCCAGGGGTTTGAGGTAGTCGCGCATGTCGGGATCGTGTCGGGCAGCAATGAGCAACTCGAGGGAGGCTCCACCCAACGGGCCGGAAACGACCTGCCAGAGCAGCGAAGCCCAGTCCTCCCCGTCGAGCGTCTCGGTGGCACGCAGCCGCGCCTCGCCGACCTTCGTGGCATACAAGCGGCGTGCCGCCGCGCTGATGAGCTCGCCCCGGGAGCCGAAGTAGTGCAACAGGACCCCGCGAGAGACACCGGCTTGCTTTTGCACCTCGAGCGTGGTGGTTGCCGCGTAGCCGCGCTCGATCAAGATCGAAACCGTGGCGTCGAGCAGCTTTCGTTCCGCGGCCTGACGACGCTCGCGCTGACTGATCCGGACGGGCGGGGTCGCGGTCGAACTCCTTGCAGTCAAGGTGAACTCCTCAAGTCGTGCGGCAAATTGACACACTACAGAAAACAGCGATAGCCTCAATAATAGTCAACATTGACTAGTATTGTAGCGTTGAGCGGAGACGGACATGACAACCGGCCCTTTGTCCGGTGTGAAGGTTCTCGAAATAGCCGGGATCGGACCGGGGCCCTTCTGCGGAATGCTGCTCGCGGACCTGGGTGCCGATGTGGTGCGCGTCGATCGACCCGGTGGCGGGGGCATGCAACTAGTGCCGTGGGCCGACGACCTGCTCAACCGCGGAAAACGCTCGATTGCCGTCGATCTCGCGGCATCCGGCGGGGCCGAGACGGTGCTGAAATTGGTCGAGCACGCCGACATCCTGTTCGAGGGCTTCCGCCCCGGGGTGGCCGAACGTCTCGGTATTGGACCCGAACCATGCTTGCTGCGGCGACCTCAATTGATCTACGGACGCATGACCGGATGGGGTCAAGACGGCCCGATCGCGCACACCGCCGGACACGACATCACCTACATCGCACCAACCGGAGCGCTGCACGCGATCGGGCAAGCCGGTGGCCCCCCGCAGATCCCGCTCAACCTTGTCGGCGACTTCGCCGGCGGAAGCCTCTACCTCCTGGTAGGCATGCTGGCCGCCCTCGATGAGACCCGACGAAGCGGTCGTGGCCAGGTGGTCGACGCGGCGATCGTCGATGGCACTACCCATCTGATGACGATGATCTACAGCTGCTACGCGGCGGGAGTCTGGTCCGATGAACGCGGCACCAACCTCGGTGATGGCGGTTCGCCGTTCTACGGCGTGTATCAGACTTCGGATGCAAAGTTCATGGCCGTCGGTGCGCTCGAACCGCAGTTCTACGCCGAGTTCTTGCGACTGCTCGAACTACCGTCGGATACCATCGCGCAGTTCGACCGACAGACGTGGCCGCGGCTGCGAACCAAGATCAGCGCCGCCTTCGCCGCACGCCCTCAACAGGAGTGGGCGAAGGTATTCAGCGACAGCGACGCCTGCGTGGCACCCGTGCTCGGCATGGCAGATGCGCCGGGCCATCCGCAATTGGCAGCTCGCAACACCTTTTTCGTCGGCAATGGCATAACCCAGCCGTCCCCGGCCCCCCGGTTCTCGCGCACTCCGGCGGTCGTCGACGGCCCGCCATGCGTGCCTGGCCAGCACACCGACGAGGTGCTCGCCGACTGGCTGAACTGAAAATCGACCGGCAACGGCCCTCTCGTCGAAAATGAAACGGTCATTATTGACTATTTTCTGGCGAAGCATCTCAATGGGGCATTTCCAAAGCTATGCATTGCCAGACGTGTCGGCGGATGGGCCACGCAGCAAAGTAGGGAACCCGCGAGGTTGATGGCGCCGCGATGCCGAGTAGACCACTCGGGCTGCCCGCTGAGCCACCCCGGCCTAGAGGCTCAGCGGCTCACTGGGGCAAGACGTGGTGTCTTGCCGACCGCGATGGCCGCTTGTCGATAGTGGCCATCAGTGGGGTCGTGGTACCAGGTCGTTTCCCCCGGCGCCGGCAGCCCAGCCTCTCGCAGTGTGGTCGACAGTGGGCGGTAAGAGGGCGTGAGCGGCATGCGGTCAACAATGTGGACGATGGCGGGACGCTGGTCGCGGGGGAGGCCGCTCATCGCGGTGGTCAGGGCGGCCGCGGTGAGGACGCTGTCTTTGCCGACCGTCACGGCCGCGACCGCGATGTCGTGCGCGTCGGTCGTAACGGGATAGACCACGGCCAGGTCGATCGCGGTGATGTCGCCCAGGGCATCGCAAATCGGCTGGCAAAAGACCGGTCCGCGCACCGACTGGATCACCGTGTTCCTGTTGTCGACGAACCAATAGTCACCGTCGCTGTCGCGGCGAAATAGGTGGTCTGTGGTGATCCAGGTGTCTCCCTCGGCGAATACCCCACGCATCGACACGCGTGCGGCATCGAGTCCGGAGCGTGGCTTCGCCAGCAGCACGCCCACCTCATCGTCGGCGCAGGGACGCACAAAACCGTGGTCATCCTCGATGAACCGGCCCGTCGCGGCGTCGTAGCCGCCGAGCCGAATCTCGGCGCTGCCCGGCAGCGGCCGACCCTTGGCTCCGATCTTCGTGCCGGCCACGTTGGCCAGCAACGCGTCCCCCTCGGTGGAGGCATAGAATTCCAGCACTCGGGCCGGGGCAAATCGGTCGGCGACCTTGTGCCACAGCCCGATCGGCATTCCGGCTCCGATGAACAGACGGATCGGATGATGATCCTGAAGCTCGGGCGACGTCGCGTCCACCAATTCGAGCAGCATGGCCCAGGTGTAGGACACCACCGTGACCCCGTAACGGTGGACCTCGTCGGCGAACCGCGTTGGGTCGACGCCCCGGGTTAACGCGATGCGCGATCCGCCGGCGACCGCGCCGCCGAGGCCGACCATCAGACCCGACGGATGGTGCAGCGGGGTCAGGCAATAGATGGTGTCACGGCGGCCTAGTGCGGCGGCAGTGGCCGTGCCGTAGGCCGACAGCGCCCACCGATGATTGGTGACCTCCTTGACCACTCGGCGCCCTCCCGTCGTGCTGAAGAACACGAAGGCGAGATCACTTGCCCGGCCCGGGTTCGGCCGATACCACTGCGGCAGCCGCTGATCGGACAGGTCGAGGCGGTCCAGCTCGACGACCCGGTCCGACTCCGTGCCGCCGTCACCGAGGACGAGCACCCTGGCGCCGATTGCGGCGGCCGCCGCCAGATGGTGTGGGTCCGTGACGATGTCGGCCACCTCGCACAGCCGGACGGCGGCGACGAGGTCATCGTCCGGGGGTAGCAACACCGCCACCGCGCCGAGCCGCGACAGTGCCGCGATCGCGGCTACGGCGCTGGGGCTGGTATCCATCAACACACCGACGTGGGCTCCCTGACGGATACCGACGGCGATGAGGCCGCGCACCACCTCGTCGATGCGGTGATCAACCGCCGCGTTGGTGTGGACCCGATCCTCGAAGAGGAAGCACTCCTCCTCGGGCGCTCTGTTCGCCTGTTCGGCCATCAACCCGCCCAGCGACACCCGGGTATGGGGCTGCAGCCGGCCGAGGCGGGCGAGCCGAGGCAGGGTACGCAGGGCCTCCCCTGCGATCTCCCTGCCGCTGCGCGCCGCCCCCACCGCGGCGTCGGCCAACCCCAGGCTCACGCCGATGCCCAATTCGGCCAGTGCACCCGCCGATTGACCGATACGCGACGACAGCCCGACATCGCCATTGATCCCCACGCTGGGGTCGGCCTCCATCGCATGCACGCCCACCGGCCTGGGCCCTTGACCGTCTCGCCACAGCACCCAATTACCGACGGTGGGCCATGTGTGCGTGGCGGCGGTCGATCCGACAACGAGCCCGAAGTGACCTGCCCGCAATAGCACCTCGGACACCTCGGCGCGGGGGGCGGCCCGCCGGATTCCTCGCACGGACGCGGGTTGGCCGATGTCATCGATCTCGCCGACGAACGCAAGGACCGGACAGGTGATTTCCGCGAGCGTGATCAACGTGCCATCGATCACCGCGCCGCCGGCCATCATGCGGTTATGGACTACGAACTGCCGTAACAGTTCGGCGACCGCGGGACCCGACCACGCCACCCAGCCCTCCACCTCGAGGAAGCGGCGTTGCTGTTCCCGGGGCAGCAACGCCTCTCGATCATGGAGTTGACGTAGGAAGTCCCACCGCGCCCGGACCGTCTTGATCGGGTCCAGAAGTTGAAACCCGGTACGGGCCATCCATCCGGACACCGAAAGACGGTTAAAGACGTGATCGGCGATCAGCTGGGCGCCGCGGCCCGCCAGGGCCGCGGGAATTCCGAACGGCAGACCGCTGAGCGAATCGACGGCGGCGCCGAATGTGATGACGCTGGCCAGGCCCTCGGAACGTCGGTAAGCCGCGGTTTGATAGGCGAACATGCCGCCCTGCGAGTAGCCCGCCAAATGCACCTCGCGGCCGGTGTGCGCCTGTACCGAGTCGACGACCCGGCTCAGCGCGACGACATGGTCGCTCAACGTGCGCTCGAGCCCACCGGTTTCCCGGTCCGGTGAGCCGAAGTCCACCACCCACGGGTCCACACCGAGATCATGCAGGACTCCGACCGCGCCTTGGTCTCTGGTGACGTCGAACACGTTGGCTGACATCATCATTGGCGGCACGAGTACTACCGGCGGCCGCGACGGGTCATTCGCGCCGTCGGGGAAGTAGCGTCGTAGCCGGTACATGTCGCACCGCTCCACGATCTGAAACTGCGACGGACGGGATCCGGTCTGAAGGCCACCGAACCGCAGCACCTCGACACCGGTCCGCGTGGTCGCGACCACCCGGTTTACCGGGCCGGTGATCAGCCCGCTACCCCATGTCACCGATACCACACGTCACACCGACACTCCCGGTGATCACGCATGGGTTGACGTCACCCACTCGACCCTACGCGCAGCGAGGGTGCCGCGGCGGCAAGCCAACACCTGGAAACCCTCGTCATTCAGACACCGCATGTTTCGCCGTTGACGGCGGAGCCCGAGACGTGCGGCCGGTTGCCGTTGGCGATACTGGACGGATGCCGAGCACCGATTTCCACCCCGATCTCCGCAGAGTCGCCCGCCTCGCCCCACGAGCACTCATCGGCCCGCGGAGCCTGCGGCTCATCCGGACGCTGAGCGGCCTGCAGCGCAGCAAGACGCCGGACGGCGTCGAGGTGCTCACCCTGGGCTCCGGTGTCGGCGTGCGGCTGCACCGACCGATCGACGTCAGCCAACCCACATCCGCGCTGCTGTGGATCCATGGCGGCGGCTATGTGATGGGCACTGCACAGCAGGACGACAGGCTGTGCCATCGCTTCACCCGAGAGCTGGGCATCACCGTCGCCGCGGTGGACTACCGGCTGGCGCCCGAGCATCCCTACCCCGCACCGCTGGAGGACTGCTATTCGGCACTGACTTGGCTGGCCGGTCTGCCCGCGGTCGACCCGGCAAGGCTGGCGATCGGCGGGGCCAGTGCCGGCGGCGGCCTGGCGGCAGCGCTGGCGCTCCTGACCCGGGACCGCGGCGAGATCACCCCGACCCTGCAGCTGCTGGCCTATCCAATGCTCGACGACCGCAGCGGGTCGGGGCCGAAAAATCCGAACTACCGACTGTGGGGCCCAAAAAGCAATCGGTTCGGCTGGGCGTCGTACCTCGGGAATGCCGACCCTCGGGTCGCGGTTCCGGCGCGCCGCGACGATCTGGCCGGGTTGCCGCCGGCGTGGATCGGCGTCGGCACCCACGATCTGTTCCACGACGAAGACCTCGCCTACGCCGAGCGCCTCACCGCGGCCGGGGTGCCGTGCCACGTCGAGGTGGTCCCCGGGGCTTTCCACGGCTTCGATCAGGTGGTGCCGAAAGCTGCTGTCTCACAGTCATTTTTCGCCAGCCAGTGCGCCAGCCTGCGCACTGCCCTTGCCCCGAAAGGCTGATCGAGGCCATGACAACCACCGCACCATTCGCGGTGAGCGACGAACAACGGGCGCTGCGCAGCGCGGTCGCGGACTTGATGGCGCGACACTCCAGCGAAGCGCAGGTACGGACGCTGATGGCGACCGACACCGGTCTTGACCCCAAGGTGTGGCAGGAACTGGCGGCCATGGGTCTGACCGGACTGCTGATCGACGAGGAGTACGGCGGCGCCGGTGGGGGTCCGGTGGAAATGGGTATCGCGATGGAAGAAATGGGCCGAGTGCTGCTGGTCAGCCCGTTCCTGTCGACAGCGGTGCTGGTGCCCAGCCTGCTCGCCGAGGCCGGCGACGCAGCCGAATGTACCGCGGTGCTGCCTCGGATCGCGACGGGTGACCTGATCGCCAGTGTCGCCTTCGCCGAGGATGATTCCGCCCGGTTGCCCGCGACGATCGCCACGTCGGCAGGGGCCATCGGCGACGCCTGGCACGTGACCGGCTACAAGCATTTCGTGCTCGACGGGCAGTCGGCGGAGCTGTTGTACGTGCTGGCCGAAACCGACGCCGGCCCAGCCGTGTTCGCGGTCGACGCCGGTGCCGCCGGCTTGGACGTGACGCCGCTGACCACGGTGGACCCAACCCGTAAGCAGTGCCGCCTGCAATTCGTCGATACCCCGGCGCGCCTGGTCGGACGGCTGGGCGCCGGCGTCGCGGTGTTCACCGCGGCACTGGACCGTGCGGCTTTGGCGTTGGTCAGCGAGCAGGCCGGCGGTGCGCGGCGCGCAGTCGAGATGGCCACCGAGTACGCCAAGACCCGCTATCAGTTCGGCCGAGCGATCGGCAGCTTCCAGGCGGTCAAGCACATGTGTGCCGACATGCTGCTGGAGGCCGAATCGGCGGTGTCGGCGGCGCGCTTCGTCGCCGGAGCCTTCGCCGAGCAAGGGTCGTCGCGCCTCGCGGATCTTGCTCTCACGCAGGCGTATTGCTCGGACGCCTTCGTCTTCGTCGCGGCGACCAACATCCAGGTACACGGCGGCATCGGATTCACCTGGGAGCATCCGGCGCACCTGTATTTACGTCGGGCCCGCAGCGACGCCCAGCTTTTGGGCAGCCCGTCGTGGCATCGGGAACGTTACCTGCGGCAGATCGGAGCCTGAGGGGTGCCTGACGACGAATTGCGTGACGATGTCCGGAATTGGTTGGCGGCCAACTGGAGTCCCGAAGTCGATCGTGCGGCGTGGGCCCAGCTTGTCGTCGACAACGGATGGGCGGTCCCCAGCTGGGAACCCGAGTGGTACGGCCGCGGTCTCTCGGATTCCCAATCCCGGCTTGTCGCAGCGGAATTCGCGACCGCCGGGGCGCCCGGCTGCGGCCACGACCGGGCGAACCTCTTTGCCTGCACCCTGCATGACGTCGGAACCGACGAACAGAAGCGACGGCTGATTCCGCCGTCGATTCGCGGCGAGAGCAAGTGGTGCCTGCTCTACAGCGAGCCCGGCGCGGGATCGGACCTGGCCGGCCTGCGCACTCGGGCCAAGCGCGACGGTGACGAGTGGGTGATCAACGGGCAGAAGGTGTGGACGTCGTTCGCCAAAACCGCCGACTACGGCATGCTGGTGGCCCGAACCGACTGGGATATGCCTAAGCACCAGGGCATCAGTTTCTTTATGTTGCCGATGCATCAGCCCGGCGTCGAGATCCGGCCGATCCACCAGATCACCGGCGAGTCGGAGTTCAACGAGGTCTTCATCGAAGGTGCCCGGGTGCCCGCCGGCAACTTGGTCGGCGAGCTGAACGCCGGGTGGTCGGTGCTGCAGACCGCGCTCGGGTACGAGCGCCGGTTCATGGGGGATCTGGCCCGCACCGCCAAGGACAGCAAGCGGCCCCGAGCCGAGAAGACGAACCTTCTGGTGGAATTGGCGCGGGAAGCCGGCCGACTCGGCGATCCCTACATTCGTCAGCAGATCGCGCGAGTTGACGCGCTGGCCACGGTCAACCGCTGGAACACCCAGCGGTCGAAGGCTGCGGTCGATCGCGGCGAGGCGGCCACCCTGATGGCGCTCGGGAAGATTGCGATGTCACGGATCCTGCACGAGACCGCCCGCGTCGAAACCGAAATCGTCGGGGCGGAAGCCATGTTGGCCGGACCGGAGAATCCCGTTGGCGACGCGGTGACCTTCCGGACGATGAACGCCTACTTCACCTCGATCGGCGGCGGCACCGACCAGATTCAACGCAACATCATCGGTGAGCGTGTGCTCGGCCTGCCGAAAGAGCCTGAGCCGTATCGCCATACGCCGTTCCGCGAGCTACCGCACTGATTCGGCCCGCGACGCCGCGCCGGGTCGATGCTTGAAGTTCGTCAACATTGCGGTCATCCTGACAAAATGGCCCCTGGCGAAAAGGCTTTGCGCGGGATCCTCGACCCGGTGGCACGAAAGCTCCGGCTCCCTTTCGGGACGCCGGACTTCATCGATCGGATCATCCGCGGAGGGGTAAACCAAGCCGGCCGACGAACGCTGCAAATGCTGATCACCACCTGGGATGCCACCGGCGGTGGGCCGTTCGCTGCCAGCGCAATCGCGACTGCGGGCCTCGCCAAGACAGTCGACGTCGCGCAGGGACTGTTCATCGGCCCAGTCTTCGACCCACTGCTCAAGGCGCTCGGTGCCGACCAGATCACCTTTCGCGCCGCGCTGTGTTCCTCGCAAGTGGTCGGTGTGGGCATCATGCGCTACGTGGTCCGCGTCGAGCCGATCCAGTCCATGGATGTCGACACCTTGGTCGACGCGGTGGCACCCACGTTGCAGCGCTACCTCGTCGGCGAAATCTCCTGATTCAACCTGCCGTGTAGACGATTTCACCGCCGACGACGGTCGCGGCGACCATCCCGGCGGCCAGCTCGGCCAGTGCCGTTTCGGGCGGCACGCCCAGCACACAGACGTCCCCCGGCTCACCCGGTTGTAGGGTTCGCGCCCGGGTGGGCTGGTCGGGGTAGCCGAAGAACATCGTCAAAGCCGTTCGCGCCGAGACGCGTTCATCGGCGCCCAGCATGGCTCCGCCCGGCGTGGTGCGGTGCACCGCCGCCCGCATGGCCGCCCACGGGTCAGCGTGGCCGAAGGGCATGTCGGTGGACAATGCGACCCGTACGTTGGCCCGAAGCAGCGACGCCACCCGCCAGAGTTGATCGTGCTCGGCGGCGGGCACCTCGTCGAGATACTGATCACCGCGCTCGGCGACGAAGTTGGGCTGCGTTATCACGGTCACTGCGAGTTCTGCGAGGTCAGATAGGCAGTCCGCCGGCGCCACGGCGGCATGTTCGATGCGGTCCCGCGGGTGCGTGCCGGCTTGACGCAGCGCGGCGATCGTCACCAACAGCTGGGCCACGGTGACGCAATGGATGGCGACCGGGCCGCCGGAGCGGTGCCGGTCGGCGATCCACTCGGCGAGCCGGTCGAGATCCAAGTCGTCGTCGTGCAGGATGCGCTTGCCGGGGGCCAGGCAGTGCACGTGTTGGTGCAGTTCACCGCGCCGATGCAGTTCGGTCAACCGCACGATGTCGCCGATGCCGAGATCCGGTGTGGCATCGGTGATTCCGGTGACTCCGTAACGGGCCAGCCGCTCGCTGAGGTGAGCGAGATCAGTTGCATTGCGGCTTAGCGCATCCGACCAAGAGTCGGCGCTGCGCAGCCGGCCGTCGGGATGCTCCGCCAGACCGACTCGGGCCAGGCCCGGGGAGTTGAGCATCCACAGCACGCCGCTGCGATGCTGAATTCGCAGCGGCACGCTCGGGACCATCGCGTCCAGCGCCGCGCGGTCCAGCGGTCCGGCAACCGAATCGTGGTAGCCGACGGCGCGGATCCATCCGTCGTCGCCGGGCTCGGTGCTCGCCAGCAGGCTGGCCAACCCCGCACGGTCGCGTACTTGCGGCGGCCCGACCCGAACTGATGTCGCGGCGGCCGCCGCGGAATGCAGGTGCACGTGGTGATCGTGCAGTCCGGGCAGCACGGTTCCGCCGCCGGCGTCGAACACGTCCTCGCCGCGTCGCGGGGCCAACGTCGGGGCCACGTCGTCGATGCGGGCACCCACCCGGAGGTCGACGACCAAACCGTCCAGTGTCGTCGCCCGCTGAATCAGCACGGGGCACAAAGCTTCTTGGACACAATATGGCGCACTGCAGCGTTGTCGGCCCCCAGCGGCGACGCTGACGGGCCGGGTGGCGGCGGCTGGGGCCGCGTCACCGGGACAGCAGGCGTTGACGACGTCCGCGGCAGCGCGGCATACCTCGCGGCGACCTGCGCCATCGACACGTCGATCAGCTCGCCGCCGCCGCGGCGCAGCGACTGCCCCACCGCTCGTGCCGCCTCCAGTCCGCTCAACGGGTCGGCGATCGCGTCGCCGCAGAAGACCGGTCCTTCCGTGCCGGCACCGACCAGCCCGCCCGCCACCGCGGCGTCGTCGCCGAACGCCGAGCGGTACGGCTGCCCTCGGTAACCCCTGATGCGCAACCAGATTCGACCCGCACGGCCGGGCACCTCGTCGGCGCTCAACCCGCGCCGCCGCAGCGCCGCGGGCCGGGAGCCCTCGATGACGATGTCGGCGGCGGTGAGCAGCTGGCGGAGCCCGTCGGTGTCGTCGTCGAAATCGACGGTGTAGGAAAGCTTTCCGAAGTTCATCCAGTCGAAGAAAGCGGGCTCGCCGCTGCGAGTGCCGTCAGGTCGCTTCGGGCTTTCCACCTTGACGACGACGGCGCCGGCGCGAGCGAGCAACTGCCCGCACAACGGTCCGGCCCACAACGACGACAAATCGGCGACCAGCAATCCGTCCGCGGGTCGGGGTCTGGCCACGGCACCACACCGTCGCACCGCCGGCGGCTCGGCGGAGACTTCCGCCAGCCCCGCGACCGCGATGTCCAGCAATTGGCCGCGGGCCACCACGGCCTCGGTCGAACGTGCTGCCGCCCAACCGGACAGCGGCGTCCACGGGTCGCCGGGAACCGCATCGGTCTCGAGCAGCGCCGGCAGCGTCGCGACGTCATCCGCGCGGGGCAGCGCGATCGCACACCAGCCGTCGACGGTGGCCAGCAGTCGGGTGACACCGCCCGCCGAGATGCGACCGCCGCGGGTCAGGCCGAGGATCGCCGCCCGGCCGGCCAACATCGTGGCGGCGTCGACCTCGACACCGAGAATCCCGGCGATATCGGCGGTTACCCGCCGCGCCTCGGCCAGCACGGCGGCGCGCGAGAAGTCCGGCTGTCCGTCCGACGCACCGGTCAGGTAGGCCAGCCCGCTACCCGCCCAGTCCGATACCGGGTCCACGCCACTATTGTGCGCGCCGCCGGTGGGTGGCTTAGAACTGCAGGGCGGTAAAACGCCAGTCCAGCACCTGCCGCGGCTCGTCCTGAGCGTCGCTAACGGCGTAGACGAGCGACCGCAATCCCAGCACTCCGCCGTTGTCCGTCGGCTCGGCGGAGTCGATGTGCAGCTCGCTATAGAGGGTGTCGCCCTCATGGACCGGGCCGGTGTGGTCGCAGGACTGCCAGCCCAGCACCGTCGCCAAGTTGGGCAGCAGCCGACTGGCTTGCGCCAGCGCCAGCCCGATGGTGTGCCCGCCGTAGACCAACCGACGGCCGCCGATGCGCGAATCATGGTGAACCGCAGCGATATTCAGAGTGACACGGGCCAATTCTGGTGCGCTGCTGACCACATCGGCACTGCTGTGCAGCACCGCGCCCGCCAGGCTGGTATCGAAGTGCGGTCCGGGGATGCGCTCGCGGAACACCTCGCCGTCCCATTCGGCGGCAGCCGACGGCGGCGGGGTCAGATCGGCACCGACTTTCGACAGGTCGTCGGCGTGCTCCGCGTCGTTCGGGCCGGCATTCGGGCTCAGCGGCAGCATCGCGCAGCGGTAGAAGTCGAGGATCAACCGATCGGCCTGGTCGATGGTGGTCATCCGTAGCGCCACCAGCCCGGTGGGCGCCCTGCCGGGTTTGGCCGAGTTCTTCTTCAACCCAACCACCTCGGTGCGGGTGAACAGCGTGTCGCCGATCGCCGGGAATCGGTAGAACGCCAGGCCGCGGTAGAACAGGTTGGCCTTCACATGCTGGGTCACCAGCGTCGACTGTCCGATCGCGACGTCGCAGACCAGGCCGGGGTGGGCCAGCGGCGCGGTCAACCCGGTGACGGCCGCCGACAGCTCGGCGTCCAGCGGCAACCGCAACCGGTCGCCGAGGATGCTCTGGTGGACGGCGGCCAGCCCGGGGGTCAGCGTCATCGCGGGCGCGCCGGCGAAGACCTGGCCGCTGTGCAGCTCGTCGAAGTACGGGCCGACGGTCATGCCACGATGGCCGTATGGGTACGGGGCTGAACGACGACGAGGCGATGCTGGTCGAGACGGTGCGTCAGTTCGTCGACAAAGAGGTCAAACCGACGGTCCGCGAGCGGGAGCATGCCAACGAGTATCCCGAAGCGTGGATCGAACAGATGAAGCGGATCGGCATCTACGGGCTGGCGATCCCCGAGGACTACGGCGGCACACCGGTCTCGATGCCGTGCTACGTGCTGGTGACCCAGGAGCTGGCGCGCGGCTGGATGAGCCTGGCCGGCGCGATGGGCGGGCACACCGTGGTGGCCAAGCTGCTCGCCCTGTTCGGCACCGACGAGCAGAAGCGGCAGTACCTGCCGGCGATGGCCACCGGCGAGGTGCGGGCGACGATGGCGCTCACCGAACCGGGTGGTGGCAGCGATCTGCAGAACATGTCGACCACCGCTCTACCCGACGGCCCGGACCACCTTGTCGTCAACGGGTCCAAAACGTGGATCAGCAATGCCCGTCGCTCGGGATTGATCGCACTGCTGTGCAAGACCGACCCGGCCGCCACGCCCCGGCATAAGGGCATTTCGGTGCTGCTTGTCGAGCACGGCCCCGGGCTCACGGTGTCGCGGGATCTGCCCAAGCTGGGCTACAAGGGCGTGGAAACCTGTGAGCTGTCGTTCGATGACTACCGAGTGCCGGCGTCGGCGATTCTCGGCGGCCAACCGGGCAAAGGTTTTTCGCAGATGATGAAAGGCCTTGAGACGGGCCGGATTCAAGTCGCATCACGCGCGCTCGGGGTGGCGAGCGCGGCGCTGGAGGATGCCCTTGCCTACGCGCAGCAGCGGGAGAGTTTCGGCCAGCCGATCTGGAAGCACCAGTCAGTCGGCAACTACCTGGCCGATATGGCGACCAAACTCACCGCCGCCCGCCAGCTCACCCGCTACGCCGCCGAGCGCTACCACAGCGGCGAGCGATGCGACATGGAGGCCGGGATGGCCAAGCTGTTCGCCTCCGAAGTGGCGATGGAAATCGCGCTCAACGCCGTGCGCATCCACGGCGGCTACGGATACTCCACCGAATACGACGTCGAGCGCTACTTCCGCGACGCCCCGCTGATGATCGTCGGCGAGGGTACCAACGAGATTCAGCGCAACGTGATCGCCGGACAACTGGTCTCCCGCGGCGGAATCTAGGTGGGCCGCCGACGCCGCGAATTGTCAGTGCCTGCAGATAGCGTCGCCGCATGATTTCCATTCGAGAAAAGAAGATCCATGCGGCATTCGACAAGCTGGATTCGGCGCTCGACCGCATTGCCGAGATACCAAAGCACGACCTGACGTTTGAGGAAAAGTTGACGCTGTGGGCTCAGCTGGAAATGCTGCGCGTGGCGATGGACAAAGCCGTGCATCGCTTGCGATCTGCCGCTTCGTGAATCGTTACCACTCCACGCCAGTGGAGACGCAGAACTCGTTCTGCTCCGGGTCGAACATTACGACCCATCGGGTGCCAGCGAAGCTCTGCACGCCAGCGTCGATGCGACGAGCGCCAAGTGCCTCTAGCCGGTGGACCTCGGTCTCGACATCGTCGACCACAATGTCGATGTGCATGCGGTTCTTGCCCGCCTTAGGTTCCGGCACTCCCTGAAGGAGCAGCGGTGAAGCGGTCCCTGCTTTGGGAACGAGCACGGCCAGATTCGCGTCGGTGTAGTACTCGCGATAGTCGAGCGCCTCACACCAGAACTTCGCGAGCCTGTCTGGCCGTTCACAGTCGAGCACGATTTCCACTGTCGCCTTCTGCGCCATCACATGCCTCCCGGTCGGAATGCCTCTCGGCCAACTAACTTTTCGTATCCACGAGACCCCAGGCCAGGGCGGTCTGGACGTCGATGCTCAACCCGCTCAGCACCAAATAGGCCGTGCGCCAACGGCCTATCCGCCTGGTCACGCTGACGGTGCCGCCCGCTCCGGGGATCAGACCAAGGCTCAGCTCGGGCAGACCGAACACCGCGTCGGGCCGGGAGACCAAGTGGCCGCAGAACGCCGCCATCTCCAATCCGCTGCCCAACACCTGACCGTGCACCTCGGCGCGGCACGCCCGCCCGAGGCGAGCGGTCAGCGCGTCGAGCACCAGCGCCGGGCTGTAGCGAGTGCGGGCCAGGTGCGCGCTGGCAGGGTCACTGAACGTCCCGAACTCGGCCAGGTCGCCGCCGCTGCAGAAGGACGGCCCGTTGCCGGTCAGCACGACTTCGTCGACTGAAAGGTCAAGCTGCGCGACGGTCAACGCCTCCAGCAGTGCGGCGCGGGCATCGGTGGAAAACGCGTTGTGGCGTTGCGGCCGATTGAACGCGATCCGCAGCGTGTCGCCGTCGCGGTGGACCCGCACCGGATCGGCGATGTCAGGCATGCGAGCCGGGCCGCGCTCGGCCAGCCAGCGAGCGAACTCCGGACCGCCCTGCAAGGTGGAGTAGGCCAGCGATTCGGTTACCACGCCACCCAGGGTCGGGCCGGCGGGATCGACCGACCGCAGCACATCGTCGCAGACCGCGGCAGCCATCGGCCAGCGGTCCACGCGATCGGCCAGTGCGGCGATCGCCGACTCGATTGACGCGACGGTGACTGCCCGGCGGTCGTCGGTCTCATCCTCGGTGAGGGTGAATGTCGCGTGCTGCAACCAGAATTCGGATGCACGGGTGAGCGACCCAACGGCCACCACCGGGACGCCGAGTGGTGCGGCGTCGACCTCCGAGACCGGCTCAGATACGTCGACGATGCGCAGCGTCACTCCGAATACTTCTTGACCAGTTCGTTTTTGTACAACTTGCCGGTGTCGGTACGTGGTAGCTGCGCTTCGAACGAGATCGATCGCGGACACTTGTAGTGCGCCAAGCGATCTCGCAGCCAGACCAGGAGGTCGTCGGCGAACTCATCGGTGGCATCGGCCGGGTCGACGGTCTGCACCACCGCCTTGACGCTTTGACCCATCTCGTCGTCGGGAATGCCGAACACCGCCGCGTCCATCACCTTCGGGTGAGTGACCAGCATGTTCTCCGCCTCCTGCGGGTAGATGTTCACACCACCGGAGATGATCATGTGGTGACGGCGGTCGGTCAGGTACAGGTAGCCGTCGTCGTCGAGGTAGCCGACGTCACCGACGGTGGTCCAGCCGTGACTGTCGCGCGAGGACGCGGTCTTCTCCGCGTCGTTGAGGTACTCGAAGGAGTACCCGCCCTCGAAATAGATTTCGCCGGCCTGCCCCGGCGGGAGTTCATTGCCGTTCTCGTCGAGGATGTGGATCTGACACATCATCGGCTTGCCCACCGAGCCCGGATGGGCCAGCCACTCCTCGGCGCTGATCAACGTCGAGCCGATCGCCTCGGAGGACGCGTAGTACTCGTCCACGATCGGGCCCCACCAGTCGATCACCTGCTTCTTGATTTCCACGGGGCAAGGCGCCGCCGCGTGCATCACCCGCTCGAGTGTGGACAGGTCATACGAATTACGAACGGAATCAGGAAGTTTCAGCATCCGGGTGAACATAGCCGGGACAAATTGACCGTGGGTGACCCGGTGACGCTGGATGGCCTCGAGGCAGCCTTCGGGGTCGAACTTCTCCAGCACGACCGTCGTAATGCCACCGGCCTGGACGCTCATCGACCACACCGACGGGGCGGTGTGGTACAGCGGCGCCGGGCTCAGATAGACCGCATCGCGGTGCATCCAAAATCCGACCAGCGCCGACATCATGCCGGGCGCCTCGGCGGGCGAAACGTGCGGCAGTTCGCGCTTGATGCCCTTGGGCCGGCCGGTGGTGCCTGACGAGTACTGCAACAGATCGCCTTCGATTTCATCGTCGATCGGCGTATCCGGTTGGTCGGCAACGCATTCCGGGTAGCGTTGCCAGCCGTCGAGGTCGGCCTCTTCTTCATCCAAGGCGATTAACAGCGTCGCGGGCAGACCGCCGGGGAGGTGTTCGGCGAGGTTTTCGCAGGTCTTGCGCAGTGCGGCCGAACCGATAATCGCCTTGGCGGCGCTGTTGTCGACGATGTAGGCGGCTTCCGGCGCCGTCAGGTGAGTGTTGATCGGCACGTAGTACAGGCCGCTGCGCCGTGCTGCCCACATCACCGCGTGGATGTGCTCGTTGTTCTCCATGAGGATCGCGACGGCGTCGCCTTCGACCAGACCGGCGCGGCGGAAGTAGTGCGCCAGCCGGTTAGCGCGGGCTTCGAGCTCGTCGAAGGAGACGACCGTGCCGGACGGATGAAGGATGATCGCGGGCTTGTCGGCGCCTAGATGCTCACGGATCTGCATGCGCAGACTGTACCGCCGCCGAACTTGACAGGTGTCAAGGGTCTCGCCTAATGGCCGCTCACCGCTATTGCGCGAGCACCTGGTCGGCAGGCTGATGGGGGTGTCCGCCGTGCCGCTTGGCGCGACCGGCGAAGGGCGCCAACAGCGTTGGCACTATCTGGCGGCGATTTACTACCAGCGCGACCACGGCGATCACCGCGTAGACAGCACTGAGCAGCATGCGGCCCTCGGTCGAGGTGATCGGGAATTGCACGATGAACAAGCCGAGCAGCGCCCAGGCGGACCAGCGGCGGAATCGCAGGCCGAGGATCATCGCCACGCCCATCAACGTCTGCACGGCGGTCAGCACCATCTCCTCGATCTGGCGGCCGTCCAGTTGGATCGACGTGCCTCCGCCGCCGATGATGAAGGCCACCGGCAATGACCCGACGAGCAGCGTCCATTGGTTGACCTTCGACGAGATCAACGTCGCAATCGCGATCGCGCCCTTGCCTCTGGCCGCGAAGATGGTCGCGATGATGAATTCCGGCGCCTCCGAGGACAGCGGCGCCAGCCACTGCACCAGCAGGAAGCGATCGATGCCCAGCTGCGTGCCGGCGTCGATCAGGCTCTCGGCGAAGGGTTTTGCACACGTCACGATCACCGACGCGGCGAAGATGAACAGCGCGCACACCACGATGCGGCGGGTCCGGTCGGGAAGGGCTCCCAGCGCCGCGGCGGTGCCGACCAGCTCGGGTTCCTCGACGTCGCCGCGGCTCAGCTTGTACAGGTAGTAACCGAACCAGCCCAGCAAGATCACGCCGAAGGCGATGTGGATGCGGCCGGTCGCGGGGACCAGGAAGGCGGCCACCCCGGCGAACATCAGGAAGCCGATCTCCACCCGGTTGCTGACGTCGAGATCCAGTTCGCCGACCTTGCGGCCGGTGGCCCTGCGTGCCACCAGGATGCTGACCAGCACGACGACCGGCCAGCCG
>NZ_DATFZD010000316.1:0-3629 GCF_035314665.1 Mycobacterium sp.
TTTGAACACCCGGCGACACCGATAGGTGTAGACGGCCGCGCAGTTGCAATTGGGGCAGATCGGGGCGCCGTCGGTGTCGGGCCACCGCATCGCGCAGAGCTTCTTGTGCGCGTCGTCTTCTGACAGATCGCACAGGTCGACGAGCGACAGGGTCCGCGCCGCCGCGGACATGAGGAAGTGTTGCGCCACGGCAGCGGTCCTGGAAAAGGGCCATGGCTTTCTACCGTTTAGCGAAGTCGACGTCGACCGTAAGTGCTTGATTCCGTTGCTTGGTGTGAATGCGCCATGATACCGCAAATTAACGTAGCAGAATCGCGGCCAGCCATCCTCAATCTCGCAACGATCGAGGTGATTATCGCCGGCAAGCCGATACGGTGTCAGCCACGTGCTTGGTGTGAATGCGCCATGATACCGGATTTTTCAATGTCTCGGCAAGGCAGTGATACCGTCATAATGCCAGTCGCTTTGCTAAATCGATTCGTGCAGACTCTATGCCTCGCAGCGTAAATTGCAGAAAGTCGAGATCAGAAGGTGTTCGAATACCGCGATACTGACGATGAAATCGAAGCTTTCCGCTGGAAAATGCGAAGAGAGCGCGTGCGCATCACCGACCACATCGACGGTTGGGTCTGCAACGCGATCGAAAACGATTAAGTCGCATCCGGGGTATTCACCTCGCCGATCAACGCCACTGCGTGCGCGACCACCGATATCGAGGATTCGAGCCCCCGGACGCGTTCGGACGATGTCATGAAACTCGTCGTCGATACGCCCGGCAAGGTTCACTCCAAGCTCGATCAGGGTGCTAAAGGAGGCGTGCCACCGATCATGAGGATCATGCGCGACTAACCAGCAATCATCCGGGAAGTGAGCACGATCGATCAGCGTTTCGACAACTATTTTCCACCCTTCGCCCGGTCCAGACTGACCGAACCTGGGCTTCCCTCGTCCGGTCTCCCTCGCGGACGGTGACTTGCACAGGGTGCCGGCGCGCGGTCTCAAGAGATCCGGTTGCAAGCAGGACCGCCTCAATCCTGATGAAGCTGAAGAATACGGTGAAGGACCCGACCCGCAGCGGCGCAGCCTCAAGCTCGGTGAGCGGAATGGCGCGGACAAGCAAGTCGTCACCCTGTTTGGGAGCACGCTTGCGCGCGAACAGTCCTCGCATTCTTGTCATCTTACCCATCTTGCAGTTGATCGCGTTCTTCACGGACGACGGCGGGCGGGCGAAAGGGGTCGGAGCCCGACTTCGCGACCAGCCTACAGACAGCTCACCCCGGACACTTCGCGAGCACCGCGGCGATGCGGTCGGCGAGCACGCCGACCGCAGTGCTCATGCCGGCGGAGATCTGGCCGTACGAGGTGTCGCCGTTGACGGTGATGGTCTCGGTGCGGGTGAACACCTGGCCGCCGCTGGCGTTCAGCAGCGTCCAGTCGGTGTTCAACGTCACGTGGCCGTCGTCGTCGGCCATGAAGCGCTTGATGCCGAGACGCACCGTCGCCGTGCCCCCGGCCGTCGCCTGGGCGTCGGGGCCGAGCACGCGGCCCGGCGGCAGGCGCTGTTGCAGGTCCTGCGCGAGGGTGCGCTGGATCAGCAGGCTCAGCGGCGCTGCCCAGCGATCGTGGTTGGAGACGTCGACCTCGTCGGGCCCGGACGCGCGAACGATCTCCCCGCGGTCGACCGCGTCGGGCACCGTCACGGCGGCGACGGCGATCGGCGCTGAGCAGCTTCCGCCCGCCACCGGGGCGGCGGACGTCACCGGGACGAGCCGGTAGAAGCGGTTGTCGTCCGAACCGCCGCACCCGGCTGCCAGAAGTGCCAGGAGCAGCGCCACGCGAGTCCTCATCGGTGCGCGGATGTCGCGGAGTGGCGGGAGATGTCGTGCGGGCGGTCGTGTGCGTGGTCGTGCGGCATGGCGTTCGTATGATCTCCTTGGCGTGACGATACCAGCAACCGGGCGCGGACGGCGAGCCTGCCGGGCTTGACGCTGTCGGCGGCCCGGTGTCCTTCGGCGCATGGCCGACCTGGAACCGATCCCCTACGCCGACGCCAAGATTCGCTCGATCCTGCAGCGCGTCAGGACGATCGCGCTGGTCGGCGCGTCGGACGACTGGAACCGGCCGAGTTACTTCGTGATGCGCTACCTGCAGGGGAAGGGCTACCGGGTCATTCCGGTGAACCCGAAGCTCGCCGGGCAGACGCTGCTGGACGAGGCGGTGTACGGGTCGCTGCGCGACATCCCCGAGACGGTCGACATGGTCGACATATTCCGCGCACCGGGCGCGGCGCCGGAGGTGGTGGCGGATGCGATCGCGATCCGCGCCGGGGTGGTGTGGATGCAGCTCGGCATCCGCAACGACGCGGCTGCCGCGACGGCCGAGGCGGCGGGGATCGAGGTGATCATGAACCGCTGCCCGAAGATCGAGTTCGGGCGGCTGGGCGGCGAGCTGTCGTGGTCGGGGGTGAACACCGGGCTGATCCGCAACCGGCCGGCCGAACCGCCGCAGCCGCGGCGGGTGCGCGAGAGGCGGCAGACGGCACAGCGCGACCACGGGTTCGGGACCAGGGCGGTGCACGCGGGCGCGGCGCCGGACCTGAGTACGGGCGCGCGCATCACGCCGATCTACCAGACGACGTCGTTCGTGTTCGACGACGTCGAGCACGCGGCGTCGCTGTTCAACCTGCACTCGTTCGGCCACCTGTACACGCGCGTGTCCAACCCGACCGTCGCGGTGCTGGAGGAACGGGTGGCGGCGCTGGAGGGCGGGCGCGCGGCACTCGCCGCGTCGTCGGGACATGCGGCGCAGTTCCTGACGTTCTTCACGCTGCTGGAGCCGGGCGACGAGTTCCTCGCCTCGCGCAACCTGTATGGCGGGTCGCTGACGCAGTTCGGGCTGTCGTTCAAGCGGCTGGGCTGGACGTGCCATTTCGTCGATCCGACCGATCCGGCGAACTTCAGGCGCGCGATGACACCGCGCTGCAAGGCGGTCTTCGTCGAGAGCCTCGCCAATCCCGGCGGCGTGGTGGTGGACCTGCAGGCGATCGCCGATGTCGCGCACGCGGCGGGGATTCCGCTGATCGTCGACAACACGCTGGCCACGCCGTATCTGTGCCAGCCCTTCGCGTGGGGCGCGGATATCGTCTGCCACTCGACGACGAAGTTTCTCGCCGGGCATGGCAATGCGCTCGGCGGGGTGATCGTGGAATCCGGTCGGTTCGACTGGGGGCGCGGGAAGTTTCCGTCGCTGGCGGAGCCGGAGCCCGCCTATCACGGCCTGAACTTCTTCGAGAATTTCGGCGACTTCGCGTTTACGACCAAGGCTCGCGCGGTGGCGTTGCGCGACTTCGGCCCGACGATGGCGCCGATGAACGCGTTCCTGACCATCACCGGCATCGAGACGCTGCACGTGCGGATGGAGCGGCATGTGGCGAACGCCGCGGCCGTGGCGCAGTTCCTGGCGGGACATCCTCGCGTCGCCTGGGTGTCGTATGCGGGGTGCGTCAAGAAGACGAGCAATCGTCATGCTGTGCGAGAGATGAAGGAGGGCCCTTCGGGGCCGCCCTGCAGGGGGAGGCCTCAAGCCGCCACGAGCTGCTTCAGCCAAAAGCTGCGGTAGTGAGCGTCGTG
>NZ_DATFZD010000317.1:0-10499 GCF_035314665.1 Mycobacterium sp.
TCAACCACCGCCGCCTCTACGAGTACTGCGGCGACGTCCCACCTGTCGAACTGGAGACTGCCTATTACGCTCAACACCGGAGACCAGCCGCCGGCTGAGTTCTCAGATCAGAAAGTCTCCGGACTCACCGGGGCGGTTCAGCCCGAAGGCCGCATCCCCGTCTTGTGACGGTGGGTCAAACCGGTTCTCAACGAACCGCGAACGGCGGGACTTCGGGCAGATCACCGGATTTCCCGGCAATCTCAACAATGTCTGCGATATGGGCCCGTGGCGAAGGGCCGAAAGTCCCCAGACCGCCAACAAAAGTCACTGCCAATCCCCGCAGGTCTTTCGACCATGCCCTCGATGGGCGAACACTTATCGTGCAGGGATCGCATACACCTGTTGGCCACAGGTAAGGAGTCGACATGGCTAACAACCGTTATCTCGAAGTCATCAAGCACCTACTCAGCGCCGAGACGTATTTTCGCCGGCGCGAGGAAGATAAGGAGCCTGAACGCGAACGCCCACCTCCGAGGAAGAGGCGAACTGAGGACCGAGAACCTGACGTACCTCAGTGTGGTCATTCGGCGGGCCAAACCACAACTGTATGGGCTGCGCTCAGGTGAATCACCCCTGCACGGCACAAAGACCCACCTAACCATCGGCGTAAGCCGCTGTGATTATGACCTTCTCAATTTTTGTCTTGGGTATCGAGATACCTTTCCTCCACAGCCTGGATTAGCCGGTGGCGTATTCGTTCTAGGTCCGAGGCTTGATGCGCCAGCAACTCGTCCTCCCATGCCGCCACGTGCGCGGCGAAGTCCTTGTCGGCGATGGTGCCATCCAGCCAGCGGGAGAAATCACCCCGTTCGAGGTGGTAGCGAAGCGATTCTGGGTCCAAATGCTTTATCGCGCTACGGAAGTCGTGCATCGTCGCGGCTGGAGCGATGTACTGGCCGTCTACCGGCTGAAAGTAGAACTGCCGCTGACGGGGCAACGACACGTCGGCGTATTTGTGCCGGTGACGTACGTGTGTGGTCCGGCGATCAGCGAGGGTGAGCGGACGAGCAGGCCCGGAACCAAGACGTAACGTGTCCCGCGGGAGCGTCTTAGAAGGGACTCCCCCAGGGGTTTCATCGTGCGCGAGCTCGAGCACTACGTCAGTACTGTCGATCTCGTGGGCCGGTAGCGATGCCGGTGCGAACGTCGACATTACGTAGCCCTCTCGCCGTAGCCATCGGGCTGCCTGCTTGTTGCCGAGTAGATGCGCCTCGTCGTAGATCACCCAGTGTGGGAACCCATGGCGTTCGCGATGCGCTTCCACCGTCGAGCGCAATCGATGCAGGTAGTCAAGTTTGTCGCGCTCGGCGAGCACCGACACATCCAACACAATGCTGCTGTCTGGATGTAGCAGCGTATTGACCAATTCTGTCGGCTCAGGAAGGTAGTGGCGGGCATCGACAACATGCACCTGGCTCAGATCCTGCAATTCGGTGTGGTCGCCTTCAGGGTCTATGACCAGAATGCAGTAGCCAGCCAAGATCCATCGCTCTGCGATCAGCCCAACCAGGTAACTCTTACCCGACCCGGCAGGGCCGGTGACCAGGATCCTGGCCTGACTGCCTGGTATTCGCGCCGGCGTGCCGTCGTCGAAGGTGCCGATCTCGATCCACCGCCGTGGAGGACACAAGCGTTGTGCCCCCGTCAGATAGGGCCCGGTCAGCAGGCTGGCAACACCAGCCCCGTCTTCTGCCTCCAGGACCAGATCGGCGTGTTCTCTAACGGAAGGTACAGCGTTGGCCACAGCGGCACCGATTTCAGCCATCCCGAACAACGACAGGTCGTTCTCGGCGTCGCCGACCGCGATGGCGTTGTGCGGCGAGACATCCAGCTCCCTGAGCATCCAACGCAGCCCCGTGCCTTTCGTCACTCCTGCGGGCAGCACCATCAACGAAGCCCGGTTGCGCACCATCTGGCAGTCAAGGCCCAGCTCGCTGATCACTTCCAGCACGGTTGCCGCATGCTCACCATCAACGGCCACCAGCACCTCTCCGCGTCGGTGCGGCACGCCCCGATCGGTGAGCACGTCGTCGAATGCGGCATCCACGGGCGTCGATAGTGCACGAGCCGTTCCATCGACAACTGCGACCGCCCCGTTTTCGAGCACCAACGCGTCGACGTGGTCGGCAATCTGGGGAAACTCGGCGTGCAACTCCGATGCGATCCGGCCGGAGACAAGGATGACCACTACTCCGTTTCGTCGAACCTCGTCGATGGCATCCAAGGCCTCGGCGGAGAGCTCGCCTCGCGACGTGAGCGTGCCATCAAGGTCAAGCGCTACCACCTTGAAGAAGGCCATACTGGCTTCCTAATCTATTGCGCGACGCTTAGCGGTCGGACGCTCCGGGATGGTGAGATGTCCTGCCACCGATACCGGTCCATCGATCACTCGACCTTGCTCATCGTGCAGCGTCGGGCTGGCATCGCTGTCGCTGGCGCCGACATCCGGGAAACCATCGCTCGCCTCATCGAGCAACGCGATCACCTCGTCGTCGGACGTCTTGCGGAACCTGTGGTAGCCCTGGGCGACCGCGGCGTAAAAATAGAACGCGGGTGTTTCCAGGCACACCACTTCATTGGCGCACGAGCGCAGTATGTCAACGGCATCTGGAGAGCCCACCGGCGCGGCGATCACAATCCGGTCGGCCCCCTGCGCACGAACCGCCTGGCACGCCGCCTTGGCCGTCGCCCCGGTGACAAACCCATCGTCAACGATCAGCGCCAGCCGCCCGGCGACCGGAACACGTTCGCGCCCACGACGATAAAGGTGGACTTGCCACCGTAGCCGGGCAAGTTCTACGTCTTCTACGTCGGCGATCTCTGCATCGGTCAGCCCGGTCTGTTCCAGCACTGCATCGTTGATCACCCGCGCCCCACCCTCAGCGATGGCACCGAAGGCCAATTCGGACTGGAACGGCACCACGAGCTTGCGCACCACAAGCACGTCAAGCGGCGCTCGCAGCGCCTTGGCGACCTCGAAGCCTACTGGCACCCCGCCGCGTGGCAGGGCCAATACAACGACATCCTGGCCGCGGAATGACTCCAGACATTGGGCCAATCGACGTCCAGCATCCGCACGATCATGGACCAATTGCATGTCATCGAGTCTGTGGCGATACGCCGGCGCGCTGAAGGGTCCTATGGCCACTCCCGCCGGGGACTAACGCCTCTGAGCTGACATATACCGCGACCACTTCCGGGTTAGTCGCTGCTTCCGGCCAGCTTCCGGTCGGCTGTTTTCGCATAGAGATGTTTGTAGCCAGGTCATTCGGCGTCCGGCTCGCCTGAGATACGCAGGACGGCGTCTCGGGCAGCACGTTGCAGCTCTATTGCCGCAGCAGCCCAGTCTGTGCCGAAGGCTGGACCGGCTCGCCGATCACGATGCCGACCGCGCCTCGTCGCGGAAAGTCGAGCACACTGCGTCGAGCCAGCTCGAGTGGTTGGCAACGACAATGGAGGTTCCTGGCGGGATGCGTTGGCGGCCAAGCACACTGACCGCAGTCCCAGTAAGACCGGCCAGCAGCCGGACGGTGCCCTGGGCCACCCGCCAGCGCCATTGCGACCGCGGAAGCACTGCCAGCAAGACCACCAACGCCAACGCAAGGAGACCAAAGACCTCTACTTGGTGGCTAATGGCTCTCCCGGCGCGCTTCTCGCACTTAATACCGTTGCGAGAAGCCAGCCACATACCCAGACAAGCCAGAGGAGAAAGCGGGGACGACATGCGATCACAACACCTCCGATCGCTGGTCAACGCGCAAGGTCAGTTCGCCTCAGTCTTTTTCGACGACTCGCACGACACTCGAGATGCTGTCGAGCAACTCGAAGCCAAATGGCGCGACCTCAGCAAACATCTCAAGGCACAGGGAGCGGACGCTGAAGTCATTGGCAGGCTTGAAGATGCCGTCCTACACCATCGACCGGCTGTGGGCCGGCGCGGCCGCGCGCTGATCGCAACCGGCGAGCAGCTGCTTGTCGACGAATACCTGATCAGCCCACCGGCAGCCCCGATCACCCGCTGGTCGGATTACCCCTACATCGTGCCGTTGATTGAACTCGAGATGTGGCGACCCACATATGTATTCGCTGCGGTGAACCACGCGGGTGCGGACGTGATGCTGTATCAGGACGACACCGTCAGGTCCATGAGCGTCGACGGTGGTGGCTATCCGGTGCACAAGCCGGTCACCGCCGGCTGGAGCGGCTACGGCGACTTGCAGCACACCACCGACGAAGCCGTCCGGATGAACGTCCGCGCGGTCGCCGACTACCTCACGCGGCTGGTGGATGAAACGGACCCTGAGGTGGTGTTCGTGTGCGGCGAGCTGCGTTCCCGCACAGACTTGGTTTCCGCGTTGCCGGAGCGCGTGGCGCACCGTGTCTCGCAATTGCACGCCGGAGCACGCAAAAGCAGTCTCGATGAGGACGAGATCCGGGATCTAACGGCCGCAGAGTTCGCTCGGCGCCGGTGCGTCGAGAACGCAGACATCGCGGAACGGTTCCAAGCGGAAATCGGCCGCGGGTCGGGGCTGGCAACCGAAGGGTTGGGCCCGGTATGTGCGGCGCTGCGTGACGGCGATGTCGACACACTGGTCGTCGGTGAGCTCGGCGATGCCACGGTGGTTACCGGCAAGGCCCGCAGTACCGTCGCGCCAGATCCTGATGTGCTATCCGAGCTCGGGGAACCGGTGGAACGCGTTGTACGCGCGGATGAGGCATTGCCATTCGCCGCTATTGCGATTGGCGCCGCATTGGTTCGGGCCGACAACCGGATAGCACCCGCCGACGGGATCGGCGCATTGCTGCGCTACGCCGCGGCCAGCGGGTTCACCGGCTAGACAAAACATCAACGGGTTCCATCGCATAACAAGCCGATCGGTCGTGAACAATTTGCGGCGGACGATACGGCGCTCAGCGGGATCGAACGAAACATGGCTCAAGAGTGCGGGTCTGCGTGTGCGCGCTGCTAGGAAATGTCGTCAGAATTCGCAGGATCGCCCAGCGCAGCCGCCGCTGAACTCGGTGTCGGCCTGGGCCAGTACCGGTTGTGGCGCGGCGTAGGTCAATACCTGGCCGCCGCGGCTACCGTACCGATAAACCGTGATTCCCTTGACTTTTGCTTTCCAGGCGGCCAGGTAGATCGAGCGGACGTCATCGACAGTTGCGGTCGCGGGCAAGTTGATCGTCTTGGAAACGGCGGCGTCGACGTGACGCTGCGCGGCGGCTTGTACGCGCAGATGCCACGCCGGGGCAATCTCACCTGCGGTCGGGAACGCCGACCGTACCTCGGCCGGCAGCTGCGGATAGCCGCGCACTCCCCCGCGCTGTGCGATCTCGGCAATCAGCTCGTCGCTGTATAAGCCTCGGTCGCGGGCCAGCCGGTCAAAGCACTGGTTGACCTCCAGCAGGTACCTGCCGACGATAGCGCGCGTGAAGGCAATGGCGAACATCGGCTCGATCCCGGCGGTGGTGCCGGCGATCAGCGAGATGGTACCGGTCGGAGCGACGGAGGTGACCTGTGCGTTTCGCTGCGGCCCTGAACGCGCCAACCTGCTGTCGGCGAAAGCGGGGAACGAGCCCCGGTCGTCTGCCAGCCGCCTCGACGCCGTGTGTGCCTCCTGCTGAATGTGACGCATAACCTGGCCGGTCAACCGCACGGCATCCTCGCTGTCGTACGGGATGCCCAGTGTGGCAAGTAGTTCGGCCAAACCCATCACACCCAGCCCGATCTTGCGGGTCGCCCGGGTGGCCTCATCCAGCTGGGGGAATGGGTAGCGGCTGACATCGATGACGTCGTCGAGGAACCGCACCGCCAGCCCCGCCACCACGGCCAGCCGGTCCCAGTTGACGCCACCATCAGCAACCATCCGGGCTAGGTTGATCGAGCCGAGGTTGCATGACTCGTAGGGCAGCAGCGGAACCTCCCCGCACGGATTGGTCGCCTCAATTCGGCCATGTCCCGGCACTGGGTTGGCCCGGTTGATCGTGTCGAGAAACACAAGCCCGGGATCGCCGCATGCGTGCGCAGCTTCGCAGATGGCGCCGAACAGCTCGGCGGCAGGTATCCGCGCGACGGTCTTACCGGTTCGCGGGTTGACTAGTCGGTGTGTGCCGTTGCGTTCGACAGCGCGCAGGAACGCGTGGGTGACTCCGACCGACAGGTTGAAATGCGAAAGTTCGCTGCCTCTTTCGGCTTTGATGGTGACGAAGTCATAGATATCCGGGTGTGACGCGTCGAGCACCGCCATGCATGCGCCGCGGCGACGACCGCCAATCGAAACCACGTCCGCCGCGGTGTCATACAGCCGAAGAAACGAATTCGGTCCGCTCGCGGTGCCGGCCGTAACGGACACTCGATCCCCGGCGGGTCGCAGGTGGCTGAAGGTGTAACCAACGCCCCCGCCAGTGCGTTGGATCTCGGCAGCATGTCCAAGGGTCGTGAAGATCGAGTGCAGCGAATCCGCCACGGGCAAAACGAAACATCCGGCGAGCAATCCGACGTCGGTGCCCGCGTTCATCAGCGTGGGCGAGTTCGGCAGGAACTCAAGGTTGCGCAACAGTGCCGAGAAGCGTTCGGCCCACCGCGCCGACGTGCCGCGCCGGTACCCGTCCTCCGCGCCCGCGACAAAGCGCGCCGCCCGGTCCATCATCTCGCCGGTCGACTCGGTCGGCCGACCCTGCTCGTCACACAGCAGATAGCGTTTCCGCAGCACCACCACGGCGGACAGGCCCAGCTTTAGCTCGTCGCGTACCCCGAGCAGAGCTTTTGCCATGCGCAGCTCGTTGCGCCGCTGCCGGTAGACGATATAGGCGCGGGCGACATCGTCCAGGCCGGCTTCACCGAGCCGCGCCTCCACAAAATCCTGAATCCGTTCGATGGACGCAATTGCGGGCCCCAGCGTGTCGGCAACCGCCCTAGCCAGCGCAGCCGGCATGTCGGGGTCGTCATAACCCACCTCGCGGCTGGCGCGCGCGATCGCTGCCTCAATCCGTCTGACATCGAAGGAAGTGAACGTCCCATCGCGGCGCCGAACCTGCGCCGGCCACCCGGGCGTCGACGCCGATTTCATCGCCTTATCCGAAAGCGTCCTACCTGCTCTGATCATGGAAGATGGCCGACTGGACGGCGCCGAACCGATGTTGCGCATGCTCGTCGGCGTCCGCTTGCTCCGCAGCCGTGACTATGACCGCGTCGGCACCCGGAAAAACGGTCGCCTGGTGGTCGGTTGCAAGCCATCGCACCACATACGGTGGTGTGCCATCTTCTGAGTGAACCTCGGTGATCAGCCCCCGTTGGTCTGGCTGATCGATTGTGGTGCCCTTGATCACCAGCCAGTCACCGACCTTTGCCTTCATCCGCTTTTCCTTTCTTGGGAGTTCAATCGTGCACACGTGGGGCACGTCGGCGGGAGGGGTATCACGTCACCAACGTGGATGGCCAAAGGTCCCTCGCCGCATCGGTTAGCAGCCCAAGACGGACACGTCTTTGGGCTCGGCCGCGCCACGAGTGATCGCCAACGCGGCGCTGCCGTCGACGCTGCAGCGTGTTCCCGGGTCGGCGGACAGGATTCGAACCGCCGTGTCTTTTTCGATGAGCCGGATGTAGTACAACGCCGCGTGTAACGCGCTGATGCGTTCAATGCAAGCCCGGATGACCCCTGATCGAAAAACAGGTAGCTGAAACAGATCCCCGCGTCATGGGCCGCCACCCCAAGCGCGCATGCCATCAGGCGCAGTTCGAGTTGTCGCAGTCTCGGCGCCAGCGCACCGGGGCGTCTGCATTCTCCTTTTTGAATACTGGTGTCGGACAGCGGCTTTCACGACAACCGAGATCATTCGCCAATGGGCACCGTCGATGCTGCATCCGCCGATGGCTATCGGGATCGGAGTAGTGCGTGTCGGAGCGTGTGCAGATCAACGGCGGACATGCACCACTGCCGCGTCCCAAGTTGTTCTCACGAAGGGCCCAATGGCCCTACAGGTTCCCGGCCTATCACCCTAGGTTCCGACTATCGGCCAATAGATCCAGAAGTTAGGGAGAAAGTTATGACCACTGCGCGTGAAATCATGCATGCCAGAGCCACCTGTGTCGGCGAGCACGAAACACTGACCGCCGCAGCCGAGCAAATGCGTGATCTCGGTGTCGGCGCCCTGCCGATCTGCGGCGACGATGACCGACTGCACGGAATGATCACCGACCGCGACATCGTCATCAAGTGCATCGCGTCCGGGCGCGACCCGAATGCCGTTACCGCAGGTGAGCTGGCCCAGGGCAACACCTATCGTGTCGACGCTGGGGCCAGTATTGAAGAGATGCTCAACGTCATGGAGGAACATCAGATTCGCCGGCTACCGGTCATCGACAACCACCGCTTGGTGGGAATCGTCAGCGAAGCCGATATCGCACGCCATCTTCCCGAACATGCGATCGCCCAGTTCGTGAAGGCCATTTGCTCGCAGACGGCCATCACCAGCCACTGAGTTATCCGCCATACCGTCGTCAATCGCAGGCCGTCGATCAGGCATGGCGCAATGGTCTGGTCTTCGTCGTACCTACCGGTTCCGATGGACACCGCACTCGCCGATTGTCACGTCCGCGCACAGCGGTATGTCGACACAGGGATAAAGCGGCGCGGCCATAGCGATGACACCCGATGCGGCCGAGGAGAAGTGCAGCGGATTTGCGGATGATCAGCAACTTTCGAGATGCGTCTTTCGTCGCCGAGCCGTGCACGATCTGCGCGGCGGTGTATTTCGCGCAGACACCGTCGTTGGATGGAACGATTCTGGCTCATCGAATTGCAAAGTCGATGGCTACTCGTCGGCGCGCGCGTCCTGCCCCGCGGATACCAGTGCCACGGCGCGGTGGCCAGCTGAATGCGTCGACATGGCCGGAGTAAAGGTCGCAGCTGGCAAGGAATTGGGCTCGCTCGAGTTCTTTGCCGGTATCCCCGCCGGCGACCTCGTGGTACTTGCGGCCAAGCTTCAGCCGCTGCACGCGGTCGCCGGTGAGGTGTTGATGCGGCAGGGCCAGGAGGCAGTGTCGTTTGCGATCATCGCGTCGGGCCGAGTTGAGATCAAACACGTCGGACCGGACGGACAGGTTCTCCTGGCGGAGTTGCCGGCGGGGCTGATCGTCGGGGAAATCGGTTTGCTGCGACATAGGCTCAGGACCGCGACCGTGACGGCGAAAGATGACGTACGCGGCTATCTCGGCTACCACGACGCTTTCGAATGCATGCTCGCCATGCCAATCCTTGCCGAGCGGATGGTCCGCACAGCCCGGCAGCGATTGGCCGCACTTATCACCCCGATCCCGGTCACGGCCAAAGACGGCACCGAACTGTTCCTACGTCCTGTGCTGCCCGGCGACGCCGAGCGCTTCGTCGAGGGTAGTGCGGCGTTCTCGCGGGAAACCTTGTACCGGCGTTTCTTATCCGGCGGCGCTCCCACGAAGGCGCAACTGGCCTACCTATTCGAGGTCGACTACGTCGACCACTTCGTGTGGGTGGTGACCGATGGTCTCGACGGGCCCATCGCCGGCGATGCCCGCTTCATCCGCGACACAGATAACCCTGCCTCAGCCGAGATCGCGCTCACCGTCGCAGACGCCTATCAGGGCCGCGGCATCGGCACGTTGCTGCTGGGTGCGCTCGCGGTTACGGCCTGCGTCGATGACATCAAGCAGTTCCATGCCCTATTGCTGGCCGACAACGGAGCCGCCCGCGCGTTGGGAGATAAATTCAACGCCCGGTGGGAACCCGAAGAGCCCGCGGTTGTCACCACCACAATGGCGATCCCCCGCCTCGAGGACTCGCCCATCCAACTGCAGGCATACAGGCAGATCCACCATGTGGCACGCCAGCTCATCCACGCACTCGACTAGAGCGCCATCGCTTTCACGCGGATTTGGCTGCGCCCGGTGTGCTCAGATGATCGATGAACCAATCGCGGGCCAGCGCCGCAACTTGCTCGAGCGTGCCTGGCTCCTCGAAGAGATGCGTAGCACCCGGGACCACGAGAACCTTGCTCTCGCCGGGCATCATCGCCCGGGCTCGTCGATTCAGTTCCAGCACCAAATCATCGCGTCCACCCACGATCAGCAGCGTCGGCGCATGCACCTTGGTCAGCGACTCGCCAGCCAAATCGGGCCGGCCACCGCGAGACACCACCGCTGCCACCTTCACGCCGGGGTCGGCGGCGGCCACCAGCGCCGCGCCTGCCCCGGTGCTGGCGCCGAAATAGCCCATCGGCAGCGCCGCGGTATCGGGTTGGCCTGCCAGCCAGCCCGAGACATCAACGAGCCGCCGGGCCAGCAGCTCAATGTCAAAGACGTTGGCGCGGTTGCGTTCCTCGTCGGGGGTGAGCAAGTCGAGCAGCAGCGTGGCAACGCCCGCTTGGTTCAACACATCGGCGACATAGCGGTTGCGTGGGCTGTGGCGGCTGCTCCCGCTGCC
>NZ_DATFZD010000318.1:0-12895 GCF_035314665.1 Mycobacterium sp.
TAAGCAGTGCGACCGACAAGACGATGCCGGCCAATAGCGAGCGCGCACAGCGGCGCGAGCACATTTGTGTGGTCGTCATTCCTTAACCTCTCCGCTGAGCAAACGCGCGAGTGTTGGGGACGGCAGTACAAGCCGCAGACATTGCGATCATCGCATGCCACGGCCGGGCACGTGGAGCCCCTCCCATCGTTTACCGAACGGACATGTTCTCGGCGTTCAGCGTTGGCAGGCGGGGCACCAATACGCCACCCGCTCACCGCTGCCGTCGTAGTTGATCGGGGTGCCGCAGCGACGGCAGCTCTGCCCGGCCCGCCCGTAGACCCACAGCTGCCGGCCCGCCCGGGTGTCGCCGGTGGTGCAGCGGTTCCACCGGTCGCGGTTGGCCCACAGCATGGCGTGGGCCCGGGACACCAGCCGGTGCGGGTCGCTGACCGCGCTCACCGGCGCGGTAGGTAGCCGCCCGCTGATGAAACACAGCTCGTTGCAATAGACATTGCCGATCCCGGCCAGCACCCGCTGGTCCAGCAGCGCTTCGGCGATCGGTCGATCCGGGCGGGCGGTCAGATTGGCCGCGGCGACCTGTGGGTTCCAGTCGTCGCCCAGCAGATCGGGTCCTAGGTGTGCGACCGCGTCGCCGTCGTGGGCGCGGTCGAGGATTTCCAGCATGCCCAGATCGATGCCGACTGCGCGGATTTCGTTGGCTTCCAGGATGATCCGGATCCGGTGGTCGCTACGCACGGCCCGGGAGGTCACCCGCCAGCTGCCGTCCATCTTCAGATGTGAGTGAATGCTGGCCGGTCCGACGCGGATGAATAGATGCTTGCCGCGGCTGAGCACCTCATCGACCTGCTGACCGGTCAGGTCGGCAGCCGCAAAGCGCGGCACTCGCACATCGCATCGCGTCAGTGTTCGACCGACCAGTGCCCGCCGCAGCGTGTCTGCGGTGTGCCAGACGGTGTCACCCTCGGGCATGCGCTACCGCAGCCGCAACCCGCGTGGGGTGCGGGCGAACCCGGCGTCAGATAGCGCGCTGACGGCCGGCGCCGACGCGTCGGGTCCGAGTACCGCGATGCCGTTGATGCGCTCGACGAGGATCGAACTGACCCGCCCGGTCGTGACCAACTCGGCCAGCGCCGCGGCCGCTGCGCGATTGGCGTCGGGATCCTCGCAGAACGTCAACAGCGAACGCCCGCCGCGCTCGACAAACCAGACCAGGTCGCCGTCGACGAGCACAACCAACGCACCGGCTTTTCGGCCCGGCCGGGCACCCCCGTCTTCCTCCGGCACGCGGGACGGCCAGGGGAGCGCCGCGCCGTAAGGGTTGGCCGGGTCGGCGGCAGCCAGCACCACCGCCCGGTACTGGGGACGCTCGGAATCGATGCCGTCCAGGTAGCCGCGCAGCCGGTCGACCGTCGATGCCACCGCGAACTGGGCACCGCCCAGCGACTCGACGAAATAGCCGCGCTGGCATCGGCCGGCCTCCTCGAACGTGCTCAGCACCTTGTAGAGCATCGCGAATCCACCGGGCAGGCCTTCGGCGGCTACCGCACCCCTGGTCAGCACCCCATGGCGGTTCAGCAGCAACTCGGCTTGGTGATGTGCCCGCAGCGTTGAATCCGGTTCGGGTAGCGGCAGTGCAGACCAGCGGCCTCCCACTGTGGGGTCGGTGGCACGGGACTGGGCATGCGCGACGCTGTAGCGGCTCAGCCGGGGTGGGCGTGCTCCGCGGCCCAGCCGGTGCGCCGGGGTGGACCGTTTGCGGGTGCCCGGGCCGCCGCCGAGCATCGCGCGAACCGGCGCGAATGTGTCGCCGCTGACCGAGCCGGCCCAGATGAGTTCCCACAGTGCGGCTTTGAGCTCGTGCTCGCCGATGCCGGTCTGCCCGAGTTGACGGAAGAAGAAGGCCCCACCGCCGGCCAGGGTGTCCAGGATCGCCTGGTGAGCCGCGGTCAGCTCGATCGTGGCGGGGGCAGCCAGAGTCAACGGCGCCGAGTCGCCAGGGTGAAACGCGACCCAGCCGTCGCCGGACGAGATCGATCCGGTGCCCGACCAGACAACCTCGCCGGAGGCCAGTAGTTCGTCGAGCATCGCGGGGGAGTAGTCGCGCACCCGAGGGGGCAGCACGAGGGACTCGATCGCCGAGGCCGGTAGCGGTACGCCGGCCAGTTGATCGATGACAGCCGCCAGCTGCTCGAGCCCTCCGTTGCTGGAATGCTCAGCCGAGCCGACCTGATGCCAGCCCGGCAGGAAACGTGCATAGGCGCTGGTGCTGACCGGCTCGACCTGCGCCCGCAGCGCCGCCAGCGATCTGCGGCGAAGGATCCGCAACACGTCGGCATCGCACCACTGGTCACCGGTCGCCTCGGCAGAGAACTCGCCGCGGATCAGCCGCCCGTCGGCGGCGAGCCGACCCAGCACGTCGGCGGCCACCCGCAGGCCCAGGCCGAACCGGGCGGCGACGTCGGCAGTGGTGAACGGCGCGTGGGTGCGCGCGTACCGGCCCAGGAGCTCACCCAGCGGGTCGCTGACCGCCTCGGTGAAGCTGGCCGGCACGCCGACCGGCACGGCCACCCCGACGCCGTCGCGCAGCCGGCCGATGTCTTCGATCGCGACCCACCAGCTCTGTCCGGCAAAAGAAACCGCGAGCGCACGTTTGGCGGCCAACAGACCCTCCAGCCAGCCGCCGACATCGGCGCCGCCGGCGCGGGCGGCGACTTCTTCGGTCGTCAGCGGGCCGAGCATTCGCAGCAGATCAGCCACCGCCTCGGCGTCACGGGCCGTCCGGTCGGCCGAAAGATGCTGCAATTGCCGGCCGGTAGCGGTGACCACCTCCGGGTCGAGCAGCTCGCGCAGCTCGACCCGGCCCAGCAGTTCGGCCAGCAGCGTGGCGTCCAGCGACAGGGCCGCGGCGCGGCGCTCGGCCAGCGGGCTGTCGCCCTCGTACATGAACGCACCGACATAACCGAACAGCAGCGACGCCGCGAACGGCGACGGCGTGGCGGTTTCGACCTCGAGCACGCGCACTTTGCGCGCGGCGATGTCGCCCATCAGCGCGGCCAGTGTCGGCACGTCGTAGACGTCCTGCAGGCATTCGCGGACAGCCTCCAGCACGATCGGGAAGTCCGAATATTTGCGGGCCACGTCGAGCAGCTGCGCGGCGCGCTGACGTTGGTGCCACAGCGGCGACCGCTTGCCCGGATGCCGACGCGGCAGCAGCAGCGCGCGCGCCGCGCACTCCCGGAATCGCGAGGCGAACAGCGCGGAACCGCCCACCTCCGCGGTGACGATGGGGTCGATCTCGTCGGCGTCGAAGACGAATAGCTCAGCACCGAGTGGAGCACCGTCTCCGCCAGAAAGATCAGTGTCCGGCAACCGGACCACGATGCCGTCGTCAGAGGCGGTCGGTTTCTCATCGATGCCGTAGCGCTCGCGCAGGCGCCGGCTAACCGCCAGCGCGAGCGGGCCGTGCACCCGCAGGCCATAAGGGGAGTGCAGGATCACCCGCCAGTCGCCCAGCTCGTCGCGGAACCGCTCGACCAGCAGGGTGGTGTCGGTGGGCACCGCTGTGGTGGCGGTGCGCTGATCGTCCAGTAACCGCCACAGATTCTCGGTAGCGAATTCGTTGAAACCAAGCTCAGCACAACGCTTCTCGAATAGTTCGCGGGCCAGGGCGGCCAGTTCGCCGGTGAACTGGCCGACCGCCTGGCCCAACTCGGCGGGACGCCCGGCATCGTCGCCGCGCCAGAACGGCAACCGGGCCGGCTGACCCGGCGCCGGGATTACCAACACCCGGTCGTGGGTGATTTCGGTGATCCGCCAACTGGTGGCTCCCAACGAGATGACATCGCCCGGGCGCGATTCGTAGACCATCTCTTCGTCGAGTTCGCCGACACGAGAAGGCTTTTCCGAATCGGTAGCCAAGTAGACGGTGAACAGGCCGCGGTCCGGGATCGCGCCACCGGAAGTGACCGCCAGCCGCTGCGCGCCCGGCCGAGCCGTCACGGTGCCGGTGTCGCGGTCGTAAACCAGCCGCGGCCGCAGCTCGGCGAACTCGGTCGACGGGTATTTGCCCGACAGCAGATCCAGAGTGGCCTCAAAAGCGCTGTGCGGCAGCGTCGCAAACGGGGCGCTGCGTCGCACGGTGTCGAACCAGCGGTCGACGTCGAGCGGTTCCAGCGCCGCCGCGGCAACGGTGTGTTGGGCAAGGATGTCCAGCGGATTGGTCGGTACCCGCATCGTTTCGATCTGACCGGCGAGCATGCGCTGGACCGCCACCGCGCAACCGATCAGATCGGTGCGGTGCTTGGGGAAAAGGACCCCTTGAGAGATCTCGCCGACCTGGTGTCCGGCGCGTCCAATGCGTTGCAGGCCGCTGGCCACCGACGGCGGCGTCTCCACCTGGATCACCAGATCGACTGCACCCATGTCGATTCCCAACTCCAGGCTGGAGGTTGCCACCACCGCCTTCAGTCGCCCCGTCTTGAGCTCCTCCTCGACGATGGCGCGCTGCTCCTTGCTCACCGAGCCGTGGTGGGCGCGCGCCAACAGCGTGGGCGCGCCGTAGGTCTGGCCGCTACCCAACAGTTGAGCCGGTGCGCCACCGGCAACCTGTGTGTTGGTGGCCGACGGCAACTCGACGCCCGACCGTTCAGCGTGAATCTCGTTGAGCCGCGCGGTCAGTCGCTCGGCCAGCCGCCGGGAGTTGGCGAACACGATCGTCGAGTTATGCGCTTCGACGAGGTCGACCAGACGCGCCTCCACATCGGGCCAGATGGTGTTGTCCGCCAGGTTGGCCATATCCGGGACAGGCACCTGCACGGTCAGCTCGAAGGTTTTGGCCGCCGCCGGCGCCACGATGGTCGTGGGCGATGCACCCGACAAGAATCGGGCCACCTCCTCGGGCGGGCGCACGGTCGCGGACAGGCCGATGCGCTGCGCGGGTGCGGCCAGCATGTCGTCGAGCCGTTCCAGCGACAGCGCCAGGTGAGCTCCCCGCTTGGTGCCGGCGATAGCGTGGATCTCGTCGACGATCACGGTCTGCACGCCGGCCAGAGTCTGTCGGGCCGCGGACGTCAGCATCAAAAACAGCGACTCGGGCGTGGTGATTAACACGTCGGGCGGTGTGGTGATGAGCTGGCGGCGCTGCGCGGGCGGGGTGTCGCCCGACCGCACCCCGACGGTGATCTCCGGCGGCGGTAGACCCCGCCGTTCGGCAACCCGGGTCATTCCCGCCAGCGGGGTGCGCAGGTTGCGCTCGACGTCGACGGCCAAGGCCTTCAGCGGTGACACGTACAGCACCCGGGTGCCGGGCGTTCGCTCGTCGCGCGGCGCGCCAGTCAAGCTGGCAAGTTGGTCGATCGCCCACAGAAACGCCGCCAGCGTCTTACCGGATCCGGTGGGCGCGATGACCAGGGTGTTGTGGCCGTCGGCGATCGCCGCCCAGGCGTCGGACTGGGCGGGGGTGGGCTCGGCGAAGGTACCGGCGAACCAGTCGCGGGTGACGACGCTGAACCGTGCGAGTGGATCGGCGGGCGCGGTGGTCACCTAGCCATGGTGCCAGCGGGCACCGACAATGGGGCTACCGCTGGTCGGAGCTGACCCCCTTGGCCAGTTGGTCGGGAATCCCGTTGACCCGGGTGATTGCGTCCAACAGTGCGTGAGCGCAGGTTTCGCTCAGGTGGCCCGCGTCGGTTTCGGGGTGGATGATCCGCTGCCGGCAAACCTCGAAGGTCAGTGCCAGCCAGCCATGCACGACGATTCGCAGGTCGCGTTCCACGTCGGGCTCGAGAACGGTATCGGGGCCGTCGACTTCCCTGATGCGGTTCATGATGTGTTCCATCTGCCGATCCTTGGCCTCGTCATCGATGCCGAGTAAGACCGGATCGGAGCGGCCCAGGCCAACGTATGCGGCCCAGGCGGCGTGCGGGTGCTCCTGGTGATACTGCATGTAGGCCAGGACGCCGTCCCGGGTCTCCTCAAACAGCGACTGGCCAGGTGACGGCAGGGCGTTGGTGGTCTCGAACAGCCGGTCTGCCTGTCCTTTGACGACGGCGGCGAAGAACGCCCGCTTGTCCGGAAAGTAGTGATACATCAACGCCCGGGACACCCCGGCCCGCTCGGCGATCTCGTCGATTCGGACCTCGTCGTAGGGTCGTTGGCCGAAGACTTCCGCGCCTAGTGCCAGCAACTCGGCGCGGCGGTCGTCCGGAGATAACCGGCGCCGCGGCGTTCGCATAGACCAGATGCTACTTGTCGATCCTTCCCGCAGGCCGTCAACGCTCAGGAAGGCTCTGCAAACCTGTCATTGCCCGCGCCTGCGTCAATAACGGGCCCCGGGACCGCACCTATCGCGAAGCCAGCAGTGCAGTCCTACCAGCAGGTTCGTTAACTCAGCGAATTAGCGGACGATCCCTAGCGTTTTCTCAGGCCGCCCGTCGGGCAACCGAGAATAGAATCGCTGACCGATGGACGAGAGAAGCCCGACCGAACGCACGGGGTTGAGTCATCGAGTCGGCGTCCTGGTCCACGGTTTCGAAACCTTGATTTACGGGATCGCCTTCCTGCTACTGGTGGCGGCCGCGGTCATGATAGTGATCGGCGGTGGAGAAGCCGTCGTGCAAGTCGCGACCCATAAGGTCGACACCCTGCAGGGCAGTGTCTTGGTCCTCGACCGCGTCCTAATGGTCCTGATCATCGCCGAGATTGCCGCTACGCTCCGCGCCGTCCTGCTGTATCACGAAATCGCCGCCGAACCCTTCCTCTTCATCGGCTTGATTGCCTGCGTGCGACGGATCCTGATCGTGACAGCCGCAACCGAGCAGGTGCATTCGGACAAGGAGCTCAACCGCCTGCTGCTCGAGCTGGGTGCCTTGGGGCTGCTGGTAATAGGTATTGCCACGGCAATCTTCATGCTTCGCTTCAGTGGCCGGAGCGCCGCGCCGACGGACGGCGCGCACGGCTGACCACACGGCAGCCTCAGCCGAAGTGCACGCCTTGAGCCAGCGGCAAGTCGCTGGAGTAGTTGACGGTGTTGGTGGCGCGGCGCATATAGGCCTTCCAGGCGTCCGACCCGGACTCCCGGCCGCCGCCGGTCTGCTTCTCGCCACCGAACGCGCCGCCGATCTCGGCGCCCGAGGTGCCGATGTTGACGTTGGCGATGCCGCAGTCGGAGCCATCGATGAAGCGTTCCGCCTCCCGCATGTCCGTGGTGAAGATCGCCGACGACAGGCCTTGTGGCACGGCGTTATTCAACGCAATCGCCTCCTCGAGGTCGTCATAGGCCAACACGTACAGGATCGGCGCGAACGTCTCGGTGTGCACGATGTCGGTCTGCGACGGCATCCGCACCACCGCCGGCGCGACGTAGTACGCGCTCGGGTGGCCCACGTCGTGGCGTTCGCCGCCGACCACCTCGCCACCATCGGCACGGGCCTGTTCCAGCGCGCCCACCATGTCGCGGTAGGCGGTTTCGTGAATGAGCGGGCCGACCAGCGTGCCGTCGGTAGACGGATCGCCGATCGGCAGCTGTCGATAGGCGGCGGCGATGCGCCCTGCCACGTCGTCGGCCACCGATCGATGCACGATCAGCCGGCGCAGCGTGGTGCAGCGTTGGCCGGCGGTGCCGGCAGCGGCGAACACGATGGCGCGCACGGCCAGGTCCAGGTCGGCAGACGGCGTGACGACGGCGGCATTGTTGCCGCCCAGCTCCAGCAGCGACCGGCCGAACCGCCGCGCGACGCGGGGTCCGACTTGCTGGCCCATCCGCACCGAGCCGGTCGCGGACACCAACGCGACCCGCTGGTGGTCGACGAGCTGCTCGCCGACCTCGCGGCCTCCGATGATCAGGGCGCTCACCGCCGGTGGCGCGCCGACATCGCCGGCGGCACGGGTGATCAGCGCCTGGCAGGCCAGCGCCGTCAACGGCGTCAGCTCGGACGGTTTCCACACCACGGTGTCCCCACAGACCAGCGCCACCGCGGCGTTCCATGCCCACACCGCGACCGGGAAGTTGAACGCGGTGATCACGCCGACCACGCCGAGCGGATGCCACGTCTCCATCAGCCGATGCCTCGGCCGCTCGGAGGCGATCGTGCGGCCGTAGAGCTGACGCGACAGGCCGACGGCGAACTGGCAGACGTCGATCATCTCCTGCACTTCGCCCAGCGCCTCGGCGCTGATCTTGCCCGCCTCGATCGTCACCAGGGTGGCGAGGTCATGCTTGTGCAGGGCGAGCAGCTCGCCCAGCCGGCCCACCAGTGCGCCGCGGGCGGGAGCGGGTGTGGCTCGCCAACTCGAAAATGCTTGCGCGGCATCCGTAATCGTCCGCTCGACCTGTTGTGGCGTGGTCTCCTCGACAGTGAACAGCACGTCGCCGGTGACCGGCGTGCTTGCGGGCAGGCCGTGTTCGCCCGGCCCGCCGAGGGCCAGCTTGCAGCCGACTGAGTCCAGCGCGCGTCGGGCGCGGGTGCGCAACTCGTCCGCGGTGGGCAGGTGGGTGCTCACGAGGTTGCCTCCTTGCAAAGCGATTCGTAAAGCAGGTACGGGTCGTGAATGTGCCGGCCGATCGCGCCCGCCATCCAGTCCACGCTGTAGCCGGAGTCGTCGACGATTCCGGTGGCCGCTAAAGTCTCGGTATCGCGGTCCAGATTCGACCGGAAGATTCCGGCCGCCGAGGTGGGCAGAAAGTCTTCGTAGACAATGGGTTTGGACGAGTCGCCGCCGCGGTAGTAGGCCAGTCCCTGGGCGGCCATTTCGTCGTCGGTCGCCGGAAAGTACTCGCCCCAGACCGCTGCCGGGTGGTCGTTACCCGAAAGACGAGCCATCGCTGCGTCGTAGCGCTCGCGGCCCTTGGGTGTCAGTGCCACTCCGCGCGCCTCGACCTCGCCGAAGCGCACCCGCAGCGAGCCGTCGACGACCGTCCCGGCGTCGTTGCGGAACCGGCGTGGTTCGGCGAGTGCGCGAAACGACGTCTGACGCAACAACACCGCGGGTCCGTCCCAACAGGGCGGCCCCTGGATGGCGTCGATCATCGTGACGCCCCGGGCGGTCATCCGCCGGTACAGCTCGTCGATGTCGAGCACGCGCGGCGTCAGGTGATTGATGTGCGTGGACGTGACTCCGGCGATGTCGGCGGCCACCGCAGATACCCGGGATAGCTCGTCATACCAGGACTTCTCGATCGGTTGGCGGGACAGCGCGAAGGCCGCCACGGCCTGCGCGACAAAGTCATCGGCCTCGTCGGCGTCGCAGCCGCCCTCGGCCGCGATCACCCGCGCCCTCGCGATCAACGCCGGATCGAACAGTTCGCGGCGGCCCACGAACGTCTGCACGCGAGCGCGCAGGTCGGCGTCGAAGAAGCGCGGATCCTCGAGCGCCAGCATCGAGGTGAACACCCGAAACGGGTTGCGCGCCAACTCGTCCGCGTCGATCGGCCGGAATGCGGTGGAGACCACCGGAACCGGTGAGACGGCGTCGCGCAGGTCGTAGTAGCCGACCGGGACCATGCCGAACGCCGAAAACAGGTCGGCGACAGCGGCCAGCTCGCCCGGCGTGCCGACCCGGATGGCGCCGTGCCGCTCGGCGGTCACCCGGGACAGCGAGCCCAGCCGTTGCGCGCCCGGATGCCGCGTCGCGTAATCACGGTTGACCTGTGTGCTCACCTCGACCAGCGTGGTGTAGGCCGGCACCTCGCTGCCGTACATGGCGGACAGCCCGGCGGCGAAGCGCTCCCGCAACCGCCACGTCGGCAGATACTCTCCGGCCATGGCAGAGACGCTCGATGACATCGACCGGATACTGGTGCGCTCGCTGGTCGCCGACGGCCGCGCGACATTGGCGGAGCTGGCGGCGAGCGCCGGACTGTCCGTCTCGGCGGTCCAGTCGCGCGTGCGCAGGCTGGAGTCTCGCGGCGTGGTGACCGGGTACTCGGCACGGGTCGATCCCGAAGCCCTCGGCCATTTGTTGTCGGCGTTCGTGGCCATCACTCCTCTCGATCCCTCTCAACCCGATGATGCGCCGGCTCGCCTGGAACACATCGAGGCGATCGAGTCGTGTCACTCGGTGGCCGGTGAGGAAAGCTACATCCTGCTGGTGCGCGTCGAGTCTGCGCGAGCGCTGGAGGAGCTGTTGCAGCAGATCCGGACAGCCGCCAATGTCCGGACCCGCAGCACGATCATTTTACAGACATTTTACGACGATCGACAGTTTGTACCGTAATAGATACGGCCATCTGTCAAGATACCGTAAAAATTCCTGATACGCTCGATGTCATGACCGGCGTAGTGGCACTCTCCGATCTGCAGCTCGCACCTGACCAGGTCCACGAGGTGCTGGCGCGCAGCATTCTCGTCGACGGCCTGGATTTTGTGCTCGATCTGGGTCGCTCGGCCGGCTCGTATCTGGTCGACGCTCGCGACGGCCGTCGCTACCTCGATATGTTCACGTTCTTCGCCTCGTCGGCTCTGGGCATGAACCATCCGGCGCTGGCGTACGACGACGAGTTCCGCGCCGAGCTGACCGACGCCGCGATCAACAAACCGAGTAACTCCGACGTTTACTCGGTACCGATGGCGCGCTTCGTCGAAACCTTCGCCCGGGTGCTGGGCGATCCGGCGCTGCCGCATCTGTTCTTCGTCGACGGTGGTGCGCTGGCGGTGGAGAACGCGCTGAAGGTCGCGTTCGACTGGAAGAGCCGGCACAACGAAGCACGCCGCATCGATCCGGGGCTGGGCACCCGGGTGCTGCACTTACGCGGGGCGTTTCACGGGCGCAGCGGCTACACGCTGTCGCTGACCAACACCAAGTCGGCGACGGTGGCTCGCTTTCCCAAGTTCGACTGGCCGCGCATCGACGCGCCTTACCAACGTCGCGGCGTGGATATCGACGCTTCGGAAGCCGAGTCGCTGCGCCAGGCCCGGGCAGCTTTCGAGGCCTACCCGCACGACATCGCCTGCTTTATCGCCGAACCCATCCAAGGCGAGGGTGGCGACCGGCACTTCCGGTCCGAGTTCTTCGCCGAGATGCGCGCGCTGTGTGACGAATACAACGCGCTGATGATCTTCGATGAGGTGCAGACCGGCTGCGGTTTGACCGGAACCCCTTGGGCCTACCAGCAATTGGACGTTGTACCCGACGTGGTCGCGTTCGGTAAGAAGACGCAGGTGTGCGGGGTGATGGCCGGACGGCGAGTCGACGAAGTCGTCGACAACGTGTTCGCGGTGACTTCCCGAATCAACTCGACGTGGGGCGGCAACCTCACCGATATGGTCCGCGCCCGGCGCATCTTGGAGGTCATCGACACCGACGGCCTCTTCGAGAATGCCACCGTTATGGGCCGCTATCTGCGGACCCGCCTCGACGAACTCGCCGACGACTTCCCAACAGTCGTGCACGATGTCCGCGGCCGCGGCTTGATGTGTGCGTTCAGCCTGACGACTACGGCCGAGCGCGACGAGTTACTCGGCCGGTTGTGGCAACGCGGGGTGATTGTGCTGCCCAGCGGTCAAGTCAGCGTACGGTTCCGACCGGCCTTGACCGTTGCGCACGCCGAGATCGACGAGGCGATCGCGGCCCTCCGCGATGTGTTTACCCTTGGCTGATCTCGGGGTATACGGGTGTGGCGTGTGTGACGGCACGTGATGATGGCTAGGCTCTTCAGGCTCCGGCGAGGTTCGAAATGCAAACACAACGTCAGCGCTCAGAAGGCGACCACCTCGGGCGTGAAGACAACGAGGTGCACGCGGCCGTGCGGTTCACGGTCCTATCCGCGGTCGCCGGAGTGGCGTTCCTTGTCGTGGCCGCACTATGGGCCAGCACCTGCAAGGGCGCGATGGCCGTCGACACCGTCGCGTGTGGCGCGCCCCAGCTGACCATCCTGGCGTTCGGTGCACCGCTGATCCTGCTGGCCGCGGGGTGCCGGGCATTTTGGCGGACGTATCGCATCTGGCGCAGCTACGGCACCTGGTGGCCATGGCAGGGTGCCGGCTGGTTTTTGTTGATGCTGATGCTTGTGACGCTCACCATGGGTGTCCCCCCCATCGCCGGACATGTTCTGCCTGGTTAACCGGACTGCCGGCAATCACTTCCGCGCCGTCCTTGGTCGATCTACCGTGGTAGGTACGGCCTAAAAGGCTGGGAGAGGGGACGCAGTTATGGGTGACACCTATCGTGACCCCGTCGACCATGTGCGGACGACGCGGTCACACGCGGGCGAGTCGATGATCGATGTGTTGCGCTGGCCCGGCTATCTACTCGTCGTGGCCGGCGTGATCGCCGTCGTGGGTTGTCTGGCGGCCTTCGGGACCGGGCACCAAAGCCAGGGCATGACCACAGGTGTCGTCGCCGTCGGGACGATGACGTTCGGTCTGGTGTGGCTGGCGGTCGAGCACCGGCGAGTGCGCAGAATCGAAGACCGCTGGTACGACGCACATCCCGAGGTTCCGCGCCAACGGCCCGCAAGCTGACGAGCCGAGGGCCGACACCGCTTAGTGGTTACGGAGCTTCGTAATCAGCTTGTCCTTGGTCAAGTGCGAATAACCGGCAATGCCAAGCTGTTTGGCCCTCTTTTTGAGTTCTGGGACAGTCCAGTCTTGATACGAGCCGGACTTCCCACCTGACCTGCCCACGCGGGAACGGCCGCGCGCGGCAGCGGCGTTGGAGATCCGAGCGGCCTTTTCCTTGGTGTCTCCTTGCTTGCGCAACTCCTGATAGAGCTTCTCGTCTTTGATTGACGGATTGGGCATCGCAACCTCCTTCGCATGCTTTGGTGTTGCTGTTTTTCCCCGCCCGGCACCGTGCCAAACGCTGGAGGTTTTATTCGCCGAGGCTAGTGGGTATCTGCTCTACACCATGATGAGCTTGAAAGCGGCCGCCGCTGTCCCGGTATCCCGGTCATCCG
>NZ_DATFZD010000319.1:0-4773 GCF_035314665.1 Mycobacterium sp.
CAAGAGACGATCTCCCCCATCGGCTCTGGCTGCCGAGGCGATGTGGAGGATCTCAACCTCCGGTTGGCCTGAGAGTACGGTGCCCATACGCTCGGTCCGGCAGTCCGATTCATCGCGTCGCTGACGGACCAGTTTGGTCGACTGCGGTCGGCAACCGACGCGTGCTTCGGGTCGACGGCTGCCGTTGGCAATCCTCATCAACGAAGGTCTGCTTGTTGCCGTTGCGCACCCCAAACCGGCCGGACCGCTTTCGGCCAGATCCCGTCAAAAGCTGTCCGGCAATGGAGCGCCCATTTTCGCCGTTTCGTGGTGCTATAACGTTCCCCGAACGCGGCCATTCACACTGCACGAGGCGCGGGATGCCGTCGAGCGAAGCCGGTCGCCACCTGCGAGGATGCCGAGGCGAATATTTTTCACGCCCAGGTGTTGTCCTCAGTGATTTGCGCTCCCAGAGACGCAGTCGCCGGCGATCGGGGCCGCGCTGGCGCAGGATGACGCGCGGCGCGAACGGCTCACCGCGCTGACAGCCGTTGGCGCAAGACGCCTACCTGGATGGTGACGGCGCACAGATCACCTTCTGCATGACGCACACCGGTGAGCCCGACGCGCCGGTGCAGACGGTTACGCTGCGTGGCTTCGTCGAGGCGCATCGAAGGACGGCTGCGGCTTCATGCTGATCGGCGGCCACGAGGACGGCGAGATACGCGATTTCGCCGAGCAACTGGAGCGCCGCACCTGACCGGCCGCGAGGCGGCGTTCTCCCGGAAAGAATCGTCGCGACCGCGTGAATAATCTACCGCGTCCGTCTGTTGTCATCCGGAATCGTCGTCTCGCCGAATGCTGATGGCCCCTTCGGTCATCGGCGGACGTGGCGGGTCAACCGGATATCGACGCACAGGGGGGAACGCCAATCATGGACGGCTACAATTACGACGTCGCGCAGCTCGCGACCTACGCGCTCTCGGCCGAGGAAGTGCAGGGCGACAACGAGACGCGTCCCCGTCTCGTCGCGCAGTGGTACGTCGCACCTGATGGCCGGCTTGCCTGCCTGTGGCGGACGGACGGCCAGACAGATCCGGAACGATCGAGCTAACGCCGGGGTACGGATCGCTACGCTCGGCGGTGTGCGAGGGGAAACGCCCCGAGATCGCCCCCAGTACCGATCAACGGCGATTTGGATGGCCGGCGCACCGTCGGCCTAGCCGTTGTCGCCCCATGCCGAAGCCCCGGCTCCGTAGGAAGCCGATTCTATCGCCGCGATCGAAGCGAACTTTCGCCGAGAATCCGCGGCTACGCTCGCAAAAGGAGGACAGACTTGCCCGATATCGTGGTTACCAGTGTCGATCTAGCGGAGGGGTTGAAGCCGAAGAATCTCGTTGTGCCGCCGATGCGAGTCGATGTGGTGCTGAAGAATCCTGCGGTAGAACTCCGGAAGGCCATCAAGGACGAAAGTCTGATCTTGCAGAAGATCGAGGCCGCCGCGTTCGCGGTGGTGAAAAAAGCGCGCGACGACGTGCGTGATGCGATCCTCCAACTCGACCAGAGCTATACGAAGGACCCACCCGCCGACAAGCGCGAGGCCGAGCAGCGCGCCGAGACACTGAACGCCACCTGCAAGAAGATCGCCGAGGCGCAGAGCGACGCTGCCTGTGCCGCGGCCAAGAGCGAATGGGAGAGGCAGGTCAAGAAGAACAAAGACCTGACGAAGTTCAAGGTGGTGTTCGGGCTGAAGATGACGCTCGGCACGATCGCGGTCGCCGCGTCTGTGGTATCGGCGGTGATGTCACTCGGCGTCCTGGCCATCACCATCGTCGGCGCCGCCAAGACGGTCGCCGGAATGGCGAGCGACATCTACTCGTTCTGTCGCGATATCCCCAAGACCGAGGGCAATATCATCGGCACCGACGCGGTGCTGGCCAAGATCTGGACCGACGACAAGCTAACCGCAGGGAAGGTCGGAAAAGAGCTTGCCGCCGCGCTGGGCGCGCCGTTTGTCAAGAGCATTGCCGGACTGGACAAATTACTCTCCGAATACAACGCCAAGAACGCCAAGAAGGATCAGGTCGCCGACGCCCTTTGGGGTCAGACCAAAAAGCTGATGGCGAGCATCGACCAGGCGCCAGCGAAGGCAAACGAGAAGCTAAGCAAGACATTGAAGCAACTCGGGCCGGCCGTGACGAAACTGCTGGACCAGATCTCGAGTCTGTCCTCAGCGAGCAAGTCCAACGATCTCTTCTACGACGTCTATCGGGGGCGCTGCGACACGTACAAAGCGATGGAGGGCAGCAAACTCGGGAAGACGGCGACGGCAACAGAAGTCCTCGTGGTGCTAGCCGGGATCGCTTCGACCGCTGACACGATCGCAGACGTCGCAATGACACTCGTATAGAGCGAAGGCACCCAGCATTGGAACCGGAGGCGAGCGGGGTCGGATTGCACCTGAATAGGGTTTGGATAACGTGTCGCTTCAATGCTACTTCGTCTCAACCACCCGCGGCATCGTCAGAGGCTTGCACCACCTGCCGAATTCGTCCGACCGCCACCTTTCAACGACCGCGCTCTGCGGGTCGCAGTGGTGCCGTTCCATTAGGGCGGATTCTGCAGCGCGCTGTATCACGGACGACGATCTACGCGACGTTGCCGACTGCACACTGGCCCGTGGTGCTGTCCTGCCCGAGGAAATCACGCAGTTTGAGGCTAACAGCGAGAGCTAAAGGGACGACGATTTCAACGCATCCTGACGACTTCGGCGCTCTGCGACCACCGACGATGACAGAGTCAAAGCAATGAGGAAGCCACTCGCGTTCAGCTCCTTCATCCGTGAAGTGACCGAACTTCTGCCGCCGACGCAGTATACGCTGATCGCAGTTGGGATCTGTGTGGCCTCCGTCGCTCTGGGGTTCGCGATCGGCGAGCTCGGGCCACCACCGACCAAGCCAGCTCTGGCTGATGCTCTAGCGACTGGCTAGCGCATCAGCGAACTAATACCGAAACTCGCTGGCGATGACTCATCGCCGTCACTGCGAGCCAATGGCCCCGCGATACCGGCTGTATCGTAGGTTCTGCTCAGCGCAAGCGCCAAGCCATTCCCCTATGCCGGACCGGCTCATTCAGTGAGTCTGTCATCGTAACACGCGTTGCAATCGGGGCCGGCGCGACGATCCTGCATCTGCATCTGTTGTTTTGACTGTAGGACAACACGTCATGCTCCCAGAGCCGCCAGTCTCTGGTCTAATCGCTCGTCCGTCTTGGCTCCGTGCGCGACGATCTGCAGCGCACCGATCCCGGGCAACATATCGCGCTTTACCCCCTCAAAGGGCGTGAGTCGTAGCCACGATATCTGGAGACCACCAACCGCCCGGCATGGTCGTTGACAGAACCGATGTGGTCAGCTTTGGAGAGCTGCAAATTCCGCGTCGGTTAGACGGATTTTTGCAGCTGCAAGGTTCTCCTCGAAATGTTCTATCGACGAAGTGCCCGGAATGGGTAGCACCATGGGAGATCGATGCAACAGCCAAGCAAGCGCTATCTGAGCAGGTGTAGCGCCGTGACGATCTGCGATTTCCTTGATTGACCCCGCGACCTCGGTAATGCTTCCGGCGGCAAGCGGGTGCCACGGCAAGAACGCAAGACCATTTCGCGTGCAGGCATCGATAGCGTGGTGGCTGGCCCGATCCATCAAGTTGTAGCGGTTCTGTACTGATACGATCCCTGCAAGTCTGAGCGCCTCGGTCAGCTGCGATAGGCTGACATTCGACACGCCGATATGGCGGACTTTACGTTCACGTTGCAGGTCGACCAGCGCGCCTATCGATTCCGCCAGCGGCACCCGTGGATCGACCGTGTGAAGCTGATAGAGGTCGATCTGACCGAGTTTCAGTCGCTTGAGGCTGTTCTCGCAGGCTCGGCGGAGATGGACAGGGCGACAATCCGGTACCCAGCGGCCCGGCCCCGGACGAAGCAGGCCGCCCTTGGTGGCGATTACGAGCGTTGCGGGATAAGGGTAAAGCGCTGCGGCAATCAGCTCCTCACTGACCTCGGGACCATAGGAATCCGCGGTGTCTATGAAGTTCACTCCGCATTCCACGACACGGCGCAGCAGTTTGATGGCCGCGTTGCGATCTCGCGGCTCGCCCCAGATTCCTGGGCCAGTGATCCGCATTGCGCCGGTATCATGGCGCAGTCACACCAAGCAACGGAATCAAGCACTTACGGTCGACGTCGGCTTCGCTAAACGGTAGAAAGCCATGGCCCTTTTCCAGGACCGCTGCCGTGGCGCAACACTTCCTCATGTCCGCGGCGGCGCGGACCCTGTCGCTGGTCGACCTGTGCGATCTGTCAGAAGACGCGGCACACAAGATGCTCTGCGCGATGCGGTGGCCCGACACCGACGGCGCCCCGGTCTGCCCCAATTGCAACTGCGCGGCCGTCTACACCTATCGGTGTCGCCGGGTGTTCAAATGCAAGGCCTGCCATCGGCAGTTCTCGGCGACCAGCGGAACCTCGCTCGCGTACCGAAAGCTGCCGGTTCGGACCCTGCTCATGGCGTTCAGCTTGTTCGTCAACGCTGCCAAGGGCATCAGCAGTCTCCAGCTGAGCCGCGATCTGGGGCTGCATGCGAAGACTGCGTTCGTGTTGCTGCACAAGTTGCGATGCGCTTTGACGTCGAGCTTCACGACAACCCGTTTGAGCGGGGTCGTTGAGATCGATGGCGGGTGGTTTGGCGGCCACATCCGGCCGGAGAATCATCGGGTCGCTCGCATTGATCGACGT
>NZ_DATFZD010000320.1:0-2274 GCF_035314665.1 Mycobacterium sp.
CGGCACCCACACCTCGGTCCGCCAACTCAACGCCGACATCCGCGCCTGGATCAACACATGGAACGACAACCCGCGCCCCTACGTCTGGATCACGCAGCGGATGGATGCCCAGATCGGTCACCCACGCACCGGCCGGGAGCCGTCGACGATCAGACCATGCATTGTGTCCGACAGCACGGTCTGGCCACCGTGGGCCAGATCACGCAGCCGCCACCACAAAACTGTCACCTTCGCCCTGTTCGACCGGCCGCACACCGCTGTGCTTGGCGACGACGTCGCACAGCGTGCCATCCAGCCGCGCCACGGCGGCCGCCATCTCCTCCGGTTGGGTCTCCCAAAGAGTCCACGCGGGATTGGAAAGGAACCTGTCATGAACCGAGTCGACGGCAACGCCGCATTTGTCACCGCTGTGGCCACGGCCGTCCAACAAGACGTCTGCAGCGGCCCATCGGCAAGCCCCAGTTCGGGTTGGAAGCCGAGCCCACCCTCGAAGCGGTGTCCCCGGCGCCGATCCTCATCACCGAGAAAGAGGTTGTCTTCAGCACCGCGGTAGCGGCGCCGATGCCCCGGTAACCACCAATTTTCGTCACTGTGACGTTCGGCAGTGAATAGTCCTGCGGCACAAGTTCTTCCGAATGGATAGACGGAGCAGGCCAGACCGCGCTGCGCTCAGCGGCGAACTTCGACGGCCGGTCAGCGGGAAAGCCAGACCCCGGGGACTTACCCGGCCAGAAGCGTCATGATGACGAAACGGCGTACGAGGATAGCTTGCCGGCGATGTAGTCGACACCAAGATCGCCATTGGTCGCAACGTCATTCATGAACGACTCGGCATCGTCAACGTCGAAATCGCCGAGCGCCACGCCGTTGATGAACAAGAAGGTCCATGCGGCCGCCCAGGCAGTCCGCTTGTTCCCGTCGACGAACGCATGGTTGCGCGCCAGAGATTGCAGCAGCGCAGCCGCTTTCGCGAAATCGTCGGGGTACGCATCGAGGCCGAAAACAGTGGTTCGCGGCCGCGCGACCGCGGCGTCGAGCAGCCCGTAATCACTAACCTTCAGCATCTGACCGACAGCCGCTGCGCCCGCGGTCAGCACGTCGTCGCGATCAAGGTATTCCGTCACGCCAAACGTCGATTGAGCTCGGCGGAGCGCTGAGCGACTATGCGCGCCGCCTCCGCCACCCGGCGCCGGTGCTCGCTGGCAGCGGCGAGAATAGCCCGATGCGCAAACGTGCGCAGTGACACGTCGTCACTTGCCGCCGCGGCACGCACGCTAGCCAGCTCCTCTTCGGTGAACGTGACGTTTAGAGACGGCATACCGAGAATAGTACCACCTCAGGTACCAGAATCGGTACCACCGTCTGTGATAATTAGCGGCTCAGCAAGCGTCGTTGCGGCCGACGAACTCAGCCGACAATCAGGAGCCAGACGCGCCGTACGCCGGGCACGACGTCACCGTGACGCGTATGACGAATGTCGCAGGCTCTAAATTATGATGCGGGCCAGCGTGTTCCGCCCCTCCCCCAGGATGCTCGAGCGCGGCGAGCAAGGTGCGCTTACGGCCGACAACAGGCGTCAGCGAGGCCAGTGCGGCCGGCAGAACGGGCCGGGCGCCGATACCAACCACGCGACGGTTCCGTGGCGGCGCGCCGGCCACCACGTTCTAACCCAGGACCGCGGCTCACCGTCGTAGCGGCATTACCTCGACGCCGGATCCGCTGGCCGGACCAACCTCTCGCCCCTCCCCGCGCTCCACCACGGCGGCAACGACGGTACGGGCGTCGACACCCTAACCAAGTGTTGTAAAGGGCTGACCGCAACCAAAGACGTAAGCTACTTCGCCGATCCGATGGTCCGTTGGCATGGCGAGAAGCACCTCACGCAGGCGGAGACGAATCATCTCGGGTGATCGAGACGGGCCGCGTCGGAGGCCACTATCAGAGCGACGCCGGCCAGATCGCGTCTTTGGCGATGTCCCGACCGACTCATGTCGCGAGGGCGAATCCGGTTGCCGGTCCGCTCAGCGGACCAGACTCTTGTCCATGCCAGACCCATGGACGTCAATGGAGGGTGCAGGTAGACACTCCCACTCCGCTGCAGCAGTTTCCCGGCGATAGCAACAGCACTAAAGGAGGCGAATTTTAGCGGTGGTTGCAACACTGGTGGTCAATGAGCTTGTGCGAGTAGCTTATCGAGGCGTTGGGCCGGTGTTTGCCAGTCGAGGGTTTTGCGGGGTCGGGTGTTGAGTGCGGCCGCGACGGCGGCGAGATCGC
>NZ_DATFZD010000321.1:0-5659 GCF_035314665.1 Mycobacterium sp.
GCTGCGTCCGGGAGGTCATTTCCTCTACGCCGATTTCCGCGGGTTCCTCGAATATGACGATTGGGATGCAGCCCTGGCCGACATGCCAATGCGGATGGTGTCGAAGCGCGAGATCAACACGGAGGTGCTGCGCGGGCTGGACAAGAACTCGCCGCGGTACCAGGACCTGGTCGTTAAACATGTGCCCAGGTTCATGCGGCCCTTCGGCCGCCTGTTCACCGGTTTGCCCGGCACGATGATGTACCGCCAACTGCAACGTGGACAGCTTTCGTACCGGATGTACCACTTCATCAAAGATTGAGGCGGGAGCGTCAGCCACTCGCGCGGTGGTACGAAACCGCCGCGCGGGAGCGACGTGCACATGGTCTAGATCCGTGCGGCAGGTTGGCCACGACGTAAAGGGGCGAGGATCCTCGTGTGGGCTACGCGCTACGGCTGCAGCCCTCGAGAACCGACCGAGTGTGCGAACTCGACTGGCAGATCGCCGTATGATGCTGACCTGCAAAAACACTGGTGGGCGCGGACGGTATCGAACCGCCGACCGCTGGTGTGTAAATCGCCGCCAAGTCGTCCACCGCGTTCTCGACGGTGCCATAGTGTCTCCAAAGGGCCAGTTCAACGGCTTCTAGTGTTCGTGCTGTCTGAGGCTTGTCGGCCTGTCTCTGCCCGTCTTGGCACACTCTTGGCACAACGGGGGTTTTGATCGTCAGCATCAGGAAAAGCGTCGCCAGCGGTAAGACAGCCGCGAGTGAGCTCCACGCCAGCGAGTGGGCGACGGGATCAAGGATCTGGCGATACATGTCAGGCACCTTCCGGACGTGTGAGTTTTGTTGTGGGTGCGGATGTCGATCGCTGCACGAAGAGGACGACAAGATTGTGCGCCGTCTCCGAGATGCCATCGGCGCGAAGGACTTTGAATGCTCGTGGGTCGAGGGCGCGGCCCTGTCAACCGAGGACGCGATCGCCTACGCCTAGCGTGGAGGCGGCGAACGCAAACCCGGCCCAGTGGAGCGCCGCTAGCTGAGCGGCGACGAGCGCACCCAACAGCGTCCAGCGGGAGGACAGTCCCAAGCCTTGGTGGACCAGGTGTAGCCGGATCATTTCATCAACGAACCCGTTGCGGCAGCGGCGCTTTCTGATTCCGGCAGTGACACCATCTCGAGTTGGGCGAGGTTGGCGGCCACCGTAACCAGCGGCTGCGCGGCCTCGACCACTTCGACGTCGTCGGTCGCCTCGGCGCGCAACGCCCGCACGAATTCCCCGGCGATCGGCTTCCTAGGCGTGTCGCTGTGTCCCGAGATCTGTTTGGTAACGAATTCCATATGCGCTTCTAACACAGCCCGTGCGGTTGGGTACGTGCCGAGTGGCGGCAGCGTCCTGATGTCGGCGATCATGTCCGCCGCCAGGCGCACCCAGGCGGCTCGGTTGGCAGCCCTGACCACCGGGGTACGCAGGTCGGCACCGGCGCCGGTCTCCGAAAGATAATGGCGTACAGCGTCATCGATTCGTCGCCAACCCACCACTGCATCGTGGCTCAGGGCCGCGACGTTGGCATCACTTTCCTCCGAACGGCCACCGGTGACACGTAGCACGGCCGCCTGAAGATAGCGCACATTGACATCGAGTGCGGCTCTGATCACAGCCGACACCGCAGCCGTGGCACCCCTGGGCCACAGCAGCAGCGATACGCCCATACCCACGGCCGCGCCCATCGCGATGTCTTCGATGCGAAGCAGACCGATGCGCCAGCCAGCAGGGGCCGTGAGGTTGAGGATGATCAACAGACTCAACGCGGCCATGGCCTGAGCGACAATGAACGAAACGAAACGCGGCAGGTAGGTCGACCCGAATACCGTGATCGGCACCAGCAGCCACAGCACCGCTGGTTGTACACCGGCCACGCCAATGAGCACCCCGCCGAGGACGATGCCCAACGTAGTACCCACCACAGCCTGAACGACCCTGGTTCTGGTGCTGAGCGCACTGCTACTGAGCACCACCATGGTTCCCACCACGACCCAGAAGCCATGCTCGACCAGATGCAGATGAGTGACGGCGACAGCCAGAGCCAACCCGACGCCCGTGCGAAGGCCGTTATGTGCCGCCACCGAACGGGCGGCCAGAAACGCGGTAACAACCGTAGTGCCGGCTACGGTCTCCGGCGACAGCCGATCGGCGAAGCCGGTGGGTGGCAGTTGTAGGCCGAGGGCCCGGGCCCACACCGGTCGGGCATCGGCCGCGCCGGCTGCGGCGATGACCCTGCCCGTCAATCCGATGGTTGTCGCGATTACTCGGCACGCCAGCAGCTGCCGGCCCGTCGCAACCGCCGCTGCGTCGTCCGGAGCGCTGAGGATCAGTAGCACGTCGCCGCGGTAACGGCCACGTGCCAGCGACCGCAATCGGCGAAGTGTCTGGTCGAGAGCGGCGCGATTCGCGGCGCGATGGGCTACTTGCGATACATCGAGCAACCGAGCGCAGCACCGCAAGACGTCGATGGCCGGCGGTTTCACCGGCCCCAATGTCGCCCCGGTGTGGTCGTCGACGAGATCGGCGACCAGTTGGAGAAAGTCGACGACGCGTACCAGTGCCCGGCTGCCGGCGCTAAGGCCGACCGGCCGGTAGCTGGCAGCCAGGAAGTTGGCCCGCAGCCCGTCCATTGCCACGGTCACGTCCGCGGCCGAGCCGACGCCCTCGATCCGGTCGGCCAGCGCCGCGCACACTCGTCCGACGTGACGGCGCAGTTCGTTGTAGTGCCGTGGGGGAAGGAAGAACAACGCCGCCGGCACGCATATCACGACGGCGATCAGCCAACCCAGCAGCCGCTCGCTGATTGGCCCGACCGGTGTGCAGACCGGCCAGACGTACGACAACAGGATCGCGCGTTGACCGGCGGACATCGTCGCACTGGCCACACCGGCCAGTGTCACCGCCACGCCGAAGAAAAACATGAACGTCACCGCGAGCCAGGCAATGGGGGCAAGCAAGGTGCCGATTGTGATCAGAAGACTCATATTGAAGGCCAAGCCGAGGTAAGCCACCCCACGCTGCTGTCGATTGCCGGGAAACTCGGTCGTCACCAGCAGCCAAAAGGCGCCCAGCAACGTGAATAGTGGTGCCACGGTGCCCCCCACAACGACGACAGTGAACCCGGCCGCAAGAGGTATCACTATCGCCGCACGCATGGCGCGTCGCAGCGCCTCACGCTCTGGATCTTTGATACGCAATAGCTCCACAGTTCGCCGGATCGGCTGGCCCCGGATCAGCATGAGTTTCTCCTATGTCAAGCCGCTGCCAGTTGGCTGGGCTGAATTCGGTTTTGGTAGTCGGTGTGTAGGTGGCGGAAGACGACTCGGGCCAGGCGGCGTCTAAGGCAGCGCAGGGCTTCGGTGGTCGAGTCGCCGGCAGCGATCCGCTTGCGGTAGTAGGTCTGTCCGAGCCCGTGGAGACGGATCTGGGTGACTGCGATGCGGTGCAGGGCGGCGTTGAGTTGGCGGTTACCCGAGCGGGTCATGCGGACGCGGCCGGCGGTGTTGCCCGACCACACCGGAATCGGGGCAACTCCGGCGTGGCGGGCGAAGGCCGCTTCGCTTTTGAACCGGGTCACCCCCGCGGCTTCACCGACGAGTTTGGCGGCGGTCAGCTCACCACAGCCCGGCATTGCCAACAGCGCCGGAGCAACGTGGCGGATGCGTTCGCCGATGCGTTTGGCCACCGCGTTGATCGCCGCGGTAAGGCGGGTGATGTCAGCCAGCTCGTCACGCGCCAGTTCAGCGATCAGTCCGGGCTGGGTCGCCAACCACTCGCCCAGAAGTCGACGGTGCTTGGCCAGGTGTAGCGAGCGCGACCTTGGTGCGCGTTCTGGATCGAGTTCATGCACCCGCCACAACAACCGGTTAATCGTCGAAGTGCGTTGAGCAACAAGGTCTTCACGGCGATCAACGAGTAACTTAAGTTCGCGCGAAACCCCGTCATGAGAAGCCACGGGCAGGTCGGGTTCACGCAGTGCTGCCCGCGCTACCGCCAGCGCATCGATCGGATCAGACTTACCCTTTGTGCGCGCCGACGCCCGGGTCTGGGCCATCAATTTCGGTGGCACCCCCACCACCTGCTGACCGGCCGCCAGCACGTCACGCTCTAGACGGGCAGACAGATGCCGGCAATCTTCGATCGCCCACACCACTTGGGTGCCTAAGCGTTCACGCGCCCACATCACCGCCTCGGCATGCCCAACACTGGTCGCCACAACGATCTTTTCGGCAAGCTTTCGCCCGACCTCGTCAACCGCAACGAAAGTATGCGTGCGCTTGTGGACATCGGCTCCAACAACAACAACCATGGTGGTTGCCTCCTTCACTGTGAGGTGACGGTTGGGCCGGTCGGCGGACACATCTCAGTCGGGGCGATGCCACGCTCCTATCAAGTCACGCCGGCCGGTCCTTCACACCTGATGCCGACAAAACGCATGAACGCCAACCCGAGGCGGCAAGGATGCTACGAGCCAGACATCAGGTGATCAGGATCCAACCACCGCAACACGCGGCACCTCACCCTGACACTGACTGGATGGTAAAGGCGGTTGCGAATCCTTGTATCGCTCAACGAGCGGCCATTGCTATCGGGCTCCGCAGCAAAGGTGCGCCGCCGACCCATGCCGGTCTAGCCCCCTGACCTGCTGAAACTCTGTGGAGCTAAGGGGATTCGAACCCCTGCCCGTTCCTGCAAAAATGGGCTCTGAGCTGGGGCGGATGTTCGATCACGGTGTTACGCGACCGCTCTGTGTCCTGCCGATATGCGCCGCTGTGTTACGCGACGTAACAGTGCTGTGGCCCGTTCTCCAGCCAGTACACCCAACGGATCGGGCACCGTGGCAACTGCCCCGACGCTCCCCCACGGTCAGCAGATGACGCGAACCGGCAACCAGTCAGGATGAGAACCATTTAGCCGACGGATTTACAGTTCGCAATTTGCCGTTTCGGAGAATCTCTGTCTATACCAGCGTCGAAGGTGACGACACGTTGGATCTCTACGAGGACTGCGGGCACGCGAGGTCGGCGAAGACGGCTGCGTGCTGGTGCGGCCCGATATGCACATCGCGTGGCGGGCGAACGGTATGGCCGACGACCCGGCGGCGGAACCGCTCGACGTGATGAGCCGCATTCTCCCGCTGCCGATCTGACGCGCTACAGCACCTTGCTGCCGTACATCTCCCCAAGCGGATCGGCGATCAGTTCGATGCGGGCCCCGTCCGGGTCCCGAAAATATAGCGAGACGCCGCTGTGCTCGGCGAACTCCACGCCGGCCGCGGTGAGCTTGTCCCGCAACCGCTCCCAGCGCGACGGCTCCACGCTGATCGCGAGGTGGTGCAGCCCGCCGATGACCTCCTGGTAGGGGCCCTGATCGAGGCCGGGAAAGTCGAAGAACGCCAGCAGGTTGTCATTGCCGATGTCGAAAAAGAAATGCGACGAGCCGGGATAGTCACGGTTCTCGATCAGTTCGGTCAGCGGAAACTCGAGCAGATCCTGGTAGAACCGGACGGTCTGCTCGACGTCGCTGCTCACCAGAGCGGTGTGGTGCAAACCCCGTGCCGACGAGGCCGAGCGCTCGTCGGCGGGACGCAGGTACTGCTCGCGGATGCGCTGCCGTTGCGCCTCGAACCGCT
>NZ_DATFZD010000322.1:0-5875 GCF_035314665.1 Mycobacterium sp.
TCTGCGTTGAGGCCAGCGTCAGGGCCACGATCGTGATCGAGAAGACGATGCCGACCACGGTGATGATCGCCGCTGCGACAGTGGCCAGCAGGACCCGCGCGACATCGGCGGTGCCGTTGAGCACCCACGACGGCAGCCGAATAATCCCGTCATACGCCATGCGATCCACCGTGTAGGTAAGGGCAAACAGCAGGACGACCGCCAGCGTTTGCAAGATCGGGACAAGCCACAAATTGGTCCGCAGCTGCTCGCGCCGCCAATCGGGCTCGAAGTACGCGGTGCCACGCATCTAGTGGATTCCTTCGGCAAGCGGCCCGAGTGCTAAGGCCGGCAAAAATGTCAGCGCACACAGAATAACCGTCACCGCAGCAACCAGACCGACGAATTGCGGCCGATGGGTGGGCAGGGTTCCGATGGACGCCGGCGTATGACCCTGGCGAGCCAGCGATCCGGCGAGTGCGAGCACCAGGATCATCGGCAGATACCTGCCGAGGAGCATCGCCAGGCCCAAAGCGGTGTTGTAAAACATGGTATTTGCCGATAGGCCCGCAAACGCCGAGCCATTGGTGTTGCCCGCGGAGGTGAATGCGTACAGCACTTCCGACAGGCCGTGTGGGCCGGTGTTGGCCATGCTGGCACGTGGGCCCGGCAAGGCCATCGCGATTCCGGTGCCAACCAACACCGCCAGCTCCGTGGTAAGGATAAACGTTGTCGACAAAGTCATTTCGCGGGCTCTGATCTTTTTGCCGAGGTATTCCGGTGTGCGCCCGACCATTAGCCCCGCGATAAACACCGATATCACCGCCAGTAGGAGGAGGCCGTAAAGGCCCGAGCCGATCCCGCCCGGGGCTACCTCGCCGAGCTGCATGTTGAACATGGTGATCAGCCCGCCCAGGCTCGTGTAGGAGTCGTGCATCGAGTCGACGGCGCCGTCGGAGGTGAGCGTGCCGGTGTCGGCAAAGATCGCCGAGTCGAAGATCCCGAAACGCTGCTCGATGCCCTCCATGGCGCCGCCGGTCGCCGTGGGGACGGTGCCGTGATGTCCCAGCTGAAACAGCAGGATGAGGGCGATGCTCATCGCGGCGAGGACACCCATGATCGCGGCGACCGCGTAGCCCTGTTTCCTGTTGCCGACGACGCGCCCGAAGGTGCGGGGCAGCGAAAAAGGGATCACGAACATCAGGAAGATCTCGAACCAGTTCGTCCACGAGCTTGGATTCTCGAACGGATGTGCTGATTGTGCGTTGTAGAACCCGCCGCCGTCGCCGGTGATCAACTTGACGGGTTCCTGGCTGGCGATCGGTCCGCCGGTGATGGTCTGCTGGGCGCCGCTCAATGTGGTGACGACCTGGTCGTGGAGGTGGAGATTCTGGATTATCCCGCCGGTGAGCAGCACGATCGCGCCGATGAACGCGATCGGCAGCAAGATGCGGAGCGTGCCGCGGACCATATCCACCCAGAAGTTGCCCAGCACTTCGGCCTTTTCTCGGGCGAAGCCCCGCACCAGCACCAAAGCCACGGCCATGCCCACCGCACCGGAGAGGAAGCTCTGCACGACGAGGCCGGCCATCTGCACCAGATGGCCCTCCGTCGACTCTCCGGCATACGACTGCCAGCTGGTGTTGGTAACAAAGCTGACCGCGGTGTTCCAGGCCAGCGACGGGGTCATCTTGGTCGCCGGATCATGCAGATGCAGCGGCAGCTTGTCCTGGAACAGTTCGAAAAAGAACAGGAACAGAACGCCGACCGCCGAGAACGCCAAAATGCTGCGGGCATACCACGTCCAGGTCTGTTCAGCTTTTGGGTCGACGCCGATGGCGCGGTAGATGGCCTTTTCGACTTTCAAGTCCCGCGGCGAGGTGTAGACGCGGTACATGTAGTCGCCCAACGGTGCGTGTACAGCGGCCAGCGCCGCCACGAGCAAAACAAGGAACGCGATTCCCGCGACCGTGCTACTCAATTACGGACCTTCCGGAAATAGCAGTACGGCGATTGGGTAAGCCGCCAAGACTGCCGCGAGCGCCAAGCCGATCAGAATCATCGATAAGGCACCGTCCTATCCGTTTACGAGCACCAACCGACGCGGCTCTCAACGGTGTATTTAAAGAAATTAAGCGCGGACGGCCCAGGGCGCTCGTTTGTTGACGGTTTCTTTACGGGCTCGCAGAGCCGTTACGGGTTATCGCCCGCGGCGACGCCGTCAGCCTTTCGCTGAAACCCAGTCGTAGGGAAGGAATTTGCCGTCGAATGTCACCACCACACGGTCGCCCGACGGGTGGGGTTTCTTTTGCACGTCGACGCTGAAGTTGATCGCGCTCATAATCCCGTCACCGAACTGCTCATGGATGACCTCTTTGATCGCCCCGCCGTATACCTGCAGGGCCTCGTAGAAGCGGTAAATGGTCGGGTCGGTGGGCACCGTGGTGGGCAGCCCGCCGCGCATGGGCGGTGCGGCGAGCACCGCGACCGCCGACTCGTCGAGACCCAGCATCTCGACCAGCACCTCCCCCCGTTCGGGAGGAATCGGGTGCTGGCCGAGCAGCGCCGAGGTGGTCCACACCACCGGCCGGCCGATCGCGTCGGCCAACTCCTGCCAGGTCAAGCCCTTAGCCAAGCGGGCGACGACGATCTGCTCGGTGACCTCGTTTCGCGTCATGGCTACCAGCATGCACCCGGATCCGCGAATCCGTCTCGCCGTCAGCGCTTTTCGCAATCCCGAGATTGGCGACGCGGCTGGATGTAGGCTGCGCAGCATCAGGTCTTCAGCATGAGGATCGAGGTCGCTATGCGGATCGTTATCGACCTGAACCGCTGCCTGGGGTATGCGCAGTGCGTGCCGCTGGCACCCGAGGTGCTCAAGCTCAGCGGCGAAGAAACCCTCACCTACGACCCCAACCCGGACGACAGTCAGCGTCTGCGGGTATTGCGGGCGGCGGCGTCATGCCCGGTCCAGGCAATCATCGTGGACCGGCTCGACACCGAATAGCGGGCCGACGCCGATGAACCGGAATGGCTTCAAAGACAACGGCCGCATCGTCATTGTCGGCGCGTCGCTGGCCGGGCTTCGTGCCGCCGAAGGGCTGCGGGAAGAGGGTTTTCACGGGCAGCTCACGATTATCGGCGATGAGCCGGACGAGCCCTATGACCGACCGCCGCTGTCCAAACAGGTCCTCAAGGGGTGGGTGGCGGCCGACCACACGAAGTTGCCGCGGCTGCGGCAGGTGGATGCGGAGTGGCGACTCGGTGTCCCCGCGGCCGCCCTGGACCGGGCGAACCGGCTGGTGCAGCTGGCTGACGGCACCGAGATTCATGGCGATCGGCTGCTGATCGCCACCGGTGTGCGGGCCCGGCGTTGGCCCAACGCGGCGGAAGCCGCGCTTGAGGGCGTCCATACCCTGCGCACCAGCGCCGACGCCGCGCGGCTGCAGGCGGCGTTGGCCGCCCGTCCCAATCGGGTGCTGATCATCGGTTCCGGGTTTATCGGCTCGGAAGCGGCGTCGGTGTGCCGCGACCTCGGCCTGGCGGTCACCGTCACCGAACGCGGCCCGGCCCCGCTGTCCGGCGCGCTCGGCGGGGTGATCGGCACGATCGGCGCCGAGATGCAGCGGGCGGCCGGCGTGGATCTGCGCACCGGCGTCTCGGTGCTGGGGTTGGAGGGGGACGCGGCCGGGCACGTGCGCCGCGCGCGGCTGTCCGACGGCAGCACGCTCGACGTCGATGTGGTGGTGACGTCGTTGGGGTCGATCCGCAACGTCGAGTGGCTCGAAGGGTGCGGGCTGGCCGCCGGATTCTGGGGGGTAGGGTGTGATGCGGGCTGCCGCGCGTTCGACATCAACGGGGTGATCACCACCAACGTCTTCGTGGCCGGCGACATTGCGCGTGCCCCGCATGTGCTCTACGACTACCAATTTCTGGCGATGGAGCACTGGGACAATGCGGTACTGGGCGCCCGGGTCGCCGCACACAACATGGTCTGCGAGGAGGTCGATCGATGGCCGCACTTGTTGATCCCGCAGTTCTGGTCGGGTCAGTTCGGTGTCAACATCAAATCCGTTGGCGTGCCGTCGTTTGGCGACGAAATCGTGTTCACCCAGGGTTCGGTGAAGCAGCGCCGATTTGCCGCGGCCTATGGTCGTCGCGGCCGCATCGTCGGCGCCGTTACCTTCAACCACGGCAAGTGGATTGAGCATTACCGGCAGGAGATCGCCCGGTCGGGTTCGTTTCCGCCGCAACCGCCGGGTTTTGATTTCCCCGAGGACATGCGGGTGATGCCCGCCGATTTCCCGGCGCGCGGCGTGCCGACGGAGGCCCCGGACGTGGTGTTGACGGGACATGACTTCAGCGAACGCCACGCTGAGTTCCGGCCACGGCAACGGTGAGGAGCGGCGCAGATGACACCCGAAGAAGCGTTTGACGCCGCGATGCGGTATGAAAACCGCGCGAATCCTTATCCGTTCTTCGACGAGCTGCGCAAGACGCCGGTGGTGCGAGTGACCAACGGTATCTATGCCGTCACCGGATACGACGAGCTCATCGCGCTCGCCCACGATCCGCGGGTGAGTTCCGACCGTCGCAATAGTCGTCCGGCGGTCACCGGCGGTCGGCACGTTGCCGACGCGTCCCTGATGGAGATGATGGAGGCCTACGACCGAGACCCGAGCTTTATCGCCTCGGACCCGCCGGATCACGATCGGGCGCGCCGGCAATGCATGCGGTTTTTCGGCCCGCCGCATTCGCCGGACGTGATCCCCAGCCAGGAGCCGCTGTGTCAGCAGATCGTCAACGACTTGCTCGACAAGGCCTCCGAAGAAGCTGCCAAGACCCGCATGGACGTTGTCGACGAGTTCGCCTATCCGCTGCCGGTGAGTGTGATCTGCCGGATCATCGGTGTGCCCATCGAAGACGAGCCGCAGTTTCACCCCTGGATAGCCGACGCCATCACCGGCCTGTTCGATCTTGGCCCCGACATCGCCACCGAGGAGGGCCAGGCCCGGCGGGCCAAAGGTGAAGCGGCCAACACCGCGTTCAAAAAATACATCATCGGGCTGGTCGAGAAAGCCGAGAATTCCCCTGGCCCGGGCATGATTTCACAGTTGGTGCACGATGACGGACCGGATGGGCCGATGTCGCCGAGCGCGATCGTCAACAACACGATGCTGCTGTTTGCCGCCGGTCATGACTCGACGGTCAATCTGATCTCGCACTGCGTGCTCACCGTGCTGCGCAACCCCGGGTCGATCGAATTGTTGCGCAGCCAACCGGAATTGATTCCCGGTGCCATCGAAGAGGTGCTGAGGCTGCAGTCGTCGGTGCAGTTCTTCCCCACTCGATCAGCGTTGGCGGACATCGAGATTGCCGGCACCACGATCCCACGGGGATCGCCCATCTATCTGATTTACGCTGCGGCCAACCGAGATCCGCGGCGCTTCCACAACCCCAACGAGTTCGACCCGCAACGCGCCGACAACGAACACGTGGGCTGGGGGCGCGGTGTTCACATCTGTTTCGGCGGCCCGTTGGCCCGGTTGGAAGTCAACACCGCGTTCGAGGCGTTTCTTCGTCGGGTGGAAAACCCGCGGCTGGTCGAGGACCCTCCGCCCTACCGCATCAGCCAGGTGTTCCGCGGCCCGCGGCATCTGCTCATCGATTACGACGGGATCAGTCCTGATCGACGGTGACGAGCAGCTTGAATGTCCTGGAGCCGTCCCGGACCCTGGTGGTGAGAACGAGCGGGTAGTAGCCATCGGGCACCGACTTGTCGACCGTGATGGCGACGGTCGCGCTGGCCGATCCGTCGGCGCCGAATTGCCCGGATGTCTTGGCCGCCTTGATTCCCTTGGTGCCCGAAGTACCGGTGATGGTGTAGCCGGTTGGA
>NZ_DATFZD010000323.1:0-7559 GCF_035314665.1 Mycobacterium sp.
GGAATTTATCGTCGTTTCTGACTCAGTTACCGGCGTCGGGAGAAAGTCGTGAAGTCCCCGCATTTGGTGCTTTCCGCGGCCTACCGATTATGCCGCGTGACGAGAGTGGACAGGCGATCGCGACATGCCACGCACGCGGGATGCGGACGGGCCCAAAGCGCCGGCCGCGGACGTACGACCCTGAGCGCGCTGAACTACGCATCATCGCGGATGTTGTTGGCCCCGTGGGGGGCGCATCGTGAAGACCGTTGTGACAGCTCGATTTCTTGTCCGCCTTGTAGCCCCCTGATGTGAAAGAAGTTGGTGATGTCTGGGTCCTCATCGCCTGGCGTTGATACCGGCGGCATGTCAATGCAAATGACAACCTTGATCGCGCCCGACGCCGCAGGCGGCCGAAGAGTTCTCGACGGCGCATTCTCCGTCCTGGACGCTCTTGCTCACGCCGATGAGGGTCTCGGGCTGACGGCGCTGGCTCGCGCCAGTGGGCTCGCTAAATCGTCGGCGCATCGACTTGCCGAACAACTCGTGCTGCTCGGCGCGGTGGAGCGCTGCAACCATCGCTACTTTGTGGGTCCGCGGATGATGCGCATCGGGCAGCGTTGGCAACCCGATCCGCTGTTGCGGCGGTGCGCACAAAGGCCGATCCACGCCCTTGCCGTGCAATCGCGCGCTATGGCATCACTGCGTATTTTGCATGAGAATCGACTCCGCTATATATGCGCCGCTGTGCCTCACGGCCGCGCTTACATGCCCGACCATGTCGACACCGAATCGATCGCCCGAACCGCTACCGGGCGTGTGCTCTACGCCGTAAAGCCCCCCGGCGAGGTTGAGCTCCCTGACTGCTGGACCCGGCGTGAATGGCGAGAGCTCCGCGACTCCCTGGCCGATCCGCGAGCGACCCTGATCGACCATCAGGACGCGATTCCCGGCGTCTGCTGCGTATCAGCGCCGGTGTGGTGGCCGACTGGGACCTGCGCCGGGGCGGTCACCGTCTCGGTTCACGCAGCCGATCTGCCCGTCGGCCTACCCGCTCTCGTGTCGCACATTGCAGGCCGCATCGGTGCTGCCCTCCGGCAAACGAAGCCGAAGTAACCGCGCGCACGTGTCTCGGCAAGGGGAGGGCGTCGATATCCACGGCGAGCCGCTGGTCCCGTAGCAACTTTGGCATGGGCGCACTCCGTGGTTGCTGGCGACTGGTACCCGAACTTCCCGGAGGTCATCACGCCTGCCATAGCCGAAAACTGGGGTAATACAGATCTATTCCCCACGTACGGCATGCCCGGTTTGAAATAGCACATAGGACCTCATTTGGTTTGGTGGCGTCCAGGCTCCACCTGACCCGTGCCCGCCGCCCTTGCCTACTAGGCCCGTTCGACGTTCGATGGACCTCACGAGGCCGCAAACCGGTTGCTCCATGCTGGGTCGGTCAGTCGCCCCGAGCGAGGAATTGATCACTATGACGCACCCGGCTACGACCGTCGGCCCATCGAGCGAGGTGAGGCCCGAGTTGCCGACGCCGATTGGCGCGACGTCAGACGCGGCGGGCACGAACTTCGCCGTTTACTCCTCGTCGGCGAGTGAGGGCACCGTCAGTTTGTGCTTGCTCGCCGATGACGGCACCGAGACCAGGTTGCCGCTCACCGCGCGCACCGGCGACGTGTGGCATGCCTACGTGCCCGGGGTCGGCGCCGGGCAGCGCTACGGCTACCGGACCCGGTGATCTCGCGGGTCAAGCTCATCGCCGAGCCGTGGGACGCCAACGGCGGGTACGTCCTTGGCCAGTTTCCGCCGCCCTGGTCGCAGTGGAACGACCACTACCGCAACAATGTCCGCGACTATTGGCGGGCCCAGGCCGGCATCGGCGAATTGGCCACCCGGCTGGCCGGTTCGCACGACGTGTTTGGCGCAGCCGATCAGTCTCCCGAGTCATCCGTCAACGTCGTCACCTGCCATGACGGCTTCACGTTGAATGACCTGGTGTCGTACAACGCCAAGCACAATGAGGCCAACGGCCAGAACAACGGCGACGGTAGCGATGACAACCGGTCCTGGAACTGCGGCGCCGAGGGCCCCACCGAGGATCAGGGTGTCGTGGCGCTGCGCGCGCAGCAGCGCCGAAACTTCTTGGCTACCTTGTTGATTTCGCAAGGCGTGCCGATGCTCCTGGGCGGCGACGAGATCGGACGCACCCAGGGAGGAAACAACAACGCCTACTGCCAGGACAACGCCATCAGCTATTACGACTGGAACTTAGATCAGGAACGCCTGGACCTGCTCGCATTTACCACTCGCGCGATCGGACTGCGCAAGGAACACCGCGTTTTTCGGCGTGGCAGCTTCTTGACCGGTCAGCAGCCTCGGCACGGCAGCGGCGAGGATGTGGTCTGGTTATGGACTGATGGCACGCCGATGACGCCCGACCGGTGGAACTCTGGGTCGCTGGCATTTGCGATGTGGCTCAATGGCGCGGCGCTCACCGACACTGACGCCGACGGCAACGCGCTCACCGACGCCACGTTCCTCATCCTGTTCAACGCGTCGTGGAACCCGCAGTCTTTCACCCTGCCGTCCTCCAGCTTCGGCACCACGTGGACACCGGTACTGGATACCACTCAGGCCACGGGGTCTCCGCCGCCGTCGTCAACCACGCTGCCGGCTGACTCGGGCTACACCTTGAACCCACGCAGCCTGCTGGTGCTGCGCCGAACAGAGTGACCTTCTGCAGTCGTCGAAGAAATACGTCACCGACCTGAGCCCCCTTAGTAACGGCACCCTATTTTCGGAAGTACATCATTGGCGCGTGGGGGCGTCCGACGAAGCACTGGTGCGTGAAGCCGTAGTTCCGAATGACCGTGACGGCGTGAAGGGCGTTGAATCGGCTTGGGCCGAAGTCGAGCAGCCGGGAGACGCCGTCGGTGACAATCCAGCCATCGGCGGACTGCTCGGCGTGAATCCGGTTGAGGTCGAAGGCGATTGCGTCCTCTCCGGGCATCGGGCCCGCCGGCGCGTGACCTTTCACGGTGAAGTACATCATCGGGGGATTCGGGCGGGCTACGTAGCAGATACGGTCCAGGTCGTAGAAGGAGATGACATCTTTCGCGCGGTCGGCGTCGGCCGCGCTAGGCCCGAAGTCAAGGAGTAGTTCGCTTCCATCGACCACCGTCCAACCGCTCGAAAGATGTTGCACCTGAATAGCGTCAGGCTGGACACCGAGACAGTCCTCGTGCAGCGTCGGCGGGCCGGCGCCTAGTTCGTCGACGAGTTCGCCGTAGGTGGTGACGTTGATGTCGAAGGCCGGATTTGGGGTATTTGGCGGAGGTTCGGTGGAGCGCGCGACGAACGCGGTCCGCAGCCCTTGTGTTTTCGCCGCGCTTAGGTCGTACTGATGCGCAGCAACCATCATGATTTAGTCCGGTGGCAGCCCGAGGCTGGAGATCGCCATCTGGTACACCGCCGGGCTTGGCTTGTATGCGTGGACGGTCTCCGCCGAAAGCGTGCGATCGAACGGCAGCCCGGCGTGATCCATGAGCGCTGAAGCAGTCACCATGCTCATGTTGGACAGGATCGCCAGCGTGAAGTGGTCGTGCAGCGCGTACAGCGCGAGCGGTAAATCCGCCCAAGGATTGAGCGTGCGCCAGAGCGTAAAGAAGTTGTCCACCTCGTTTGCTGACGGCGTGCGTCCCCCCGCCGCGAGCAGAGCGGCGATCGAGTCGCGCAGGAGCTTGTCGGGCGGTACCCAGGCCCCGCCGTGAACCACCTTCGCTACTCCGTCGCCGTACCCCTGCTCAGCGCCGTTGGCGAACGCTACGGGATCGATGCTGAGGCCGTACTGCTGCGCCAGTGGCACGACTCCCGCGGAGAAGCTGCCTAGCCAGTCGAAGACGGTGCCGATGACGTCGAAGGTCAGAGCTTTCACCGTCATCGAGAGAAGGACCTCCTTAAAAATCCTTGGCGCCAGGCCCCATGCCTGCCCGATCAGAAGGTGCCGGAGTAGTCGTCGAGATGCACCATAAAGACGCGCTGCAGCTACATCCTCATACTCACGACACCCACTGTCCGCATATTTAACCCATGTCGAAATGATCGCTGTAGATGTGAAAGTAATGACGGGTGTTTGGGAAGTCCGTGCAAAACATGCTCGGTGAAAAAGTTCCGGCGGGAACGCTCTGACACTGCATTGAGCCAAACCCCGTGCCCATATCTTTTTTCGCCCCCCAGTCCAGCACCGGTTGGCCCGGGTAAACCATTGTGTCTGAGTGACAATCCAGGTGAGCCGGGCTGCCCTCCGGGCTGGTCTGATCCAGGACGAAACGGTCGCCGATCAAGTGCACCGGACTGGGCGGGCATGCGATTGGCTGGAACGTGTAGTTGTGGATGTCGCAGGCGACATGGCCTCCGTCATCTCCTCGGCCCATCGAGCAGGCGATGTTTCCGTCTGGGCTAATGAATTGGTAGATCACGTCAGCCCGCGCAGATGGCCCCATCCCAATCGTTGCGGTGGTCAGTGCCATTCCAACTGCCACGATTGCCGTGACCTTCATCGTTGTTTCCGATCTGCAGCCAATAAGGTGGAACGTGTCAACGATACTTTGGGCCGCGTCGGCGACTTGCAGGCGAAGGGGAATGACGCTGGTCATGAAAACCTCTCAGGAGTAGGCCGTTCTTCCCTTGCTGCGGGCGTAGCAGGTTCGGACCGCAATTCACGGGCTCGGTGGCAACATTCACTTCACCTTCATGGACTGGGTCCGGGGAAGACCACGGTCCGCTGAGCGGACCAGGGCCAAAACCTGGTGGTTGATCCAGGGAGCTGATCCGTGAGTGGGTGTGTCGGAATCAGAGAGCCCCGTCGTGTCGAGATCGGCGTTGGCGCCAGACTCCGCTTCAGGAGGTGGGTGATGCCCTAATGAACTGTCACAGTGACAAATTGAGCGCTTCTTCCTTCTCTGATGACATGCCGGTAATTCTTGTGGGATATGGAAGATTAACCGTGAGGACGTGATCACGGCACCGGTCGCTCGGCCGTTCGCTACCGATACTCGTGGGTATCGAGGTCCAGCGTAAATTGGTTGAGCGTGCGGTTCGAAGTCGCACCAATGAATTGACACGTCAACGTCCGCGCCTCGATCGTCACTTTCACGAAGCCGAACTCACTCTCATCGCTGTTGCCGTCCTCGTAGTAATCGACCTGCGCCGAGTCGCCGTCCGGATACTGAAACGACCCCGGGGTCACGGCCGGGAATGGCGCCGTCTGCGATACCCCGGGCTCGCCGTCACATTGGTCGGAGAGCACTTCGAGGGGAGAGTGGCCGCCACATCCGGTAACCAGGCAGGGCATGACCGTGCCGTCCGCGAACGTGTAAGTCACGTGCTGGAACAGATGGGCGTGGGCCGAGAATATCGCGTCAGGGCGCTGCCCGCTGTCGGCGATCGCTTGTTGCAAGGCATCGGCGAGATAGGGCGCATTGGACACGTCGGGACCAGGGCCTTGAGATGGATCTCCGCGCACGTTGAAGTTTGTCGCTCCCGAATAGGGCGGATAATGAACCGCCACCAGGACGGCTTTCTTCGGCGAGTTGTGGCTGTTTGCGGCGGCCACCGTTTTCAATTCCCCGACGAGCCACTGATACTGCGGACCGTTCGTGAAAACCGGATACGCAGTCGGATCGTCCAACACGCCGCCGTTCGCGATGTTTGAGTACAAACCAATGATGTAGGCCAGCGGAGTATCGAAGCGCCAGTAGACATAAGGCTGAATCATGGCGGGCCTGTTGTCGGTTGTATTCCCCGTCCAAGGCTGAGGCCAGTTCGAAGGGTCGGCGCAAAAAGCGTCAAGGTAGTTGGTTATCGGCGAGGATTTCCCATCATGATTCCCGGGGATGGAGACGATGCGCTTTGGATAATTTGTATACGGAGCATAGAACTGGGTGTTCCACAACGGCGGCGTGTCGTCAGCTTCAGAGCCATCAGTGGTCGCGTCGCTGCCCTTTTCCAAGTAAATAATGTCACCCAGATGAAAGAAGAACGAGGTATCGTCGTCGGCATTTATCGCACGGGCGACGGCTTCGGTATTGGTCGGCGTGACGGGATCGCCGGAGCAGCCCACCATCGCAAAACTCATCTTTCCAGAGGACGTGATTCGCTGATTCTCGTCGGCATCAATAGCACGGAAATCGAGCGACTGCTGGCCGGCGGGAGGAGCCTTCGGAACGTTGGTCCAGACGCCATGTTCGGCGCACTTCGTCTGCTTATCTGCTCGCTTCGACATATCACTCCAATACCGCATTGGCCATACCACTCGCGGACGCGAGCCGGTGGCAACACTCACTTCACCTCGATGAGCCGGATTTAGGGAAGACCGCGGTCCGCTGGGCGGACCGGCTCAAGATGGGCCTTGTGTGTGTGGGTGGGTGGCCGACCCCAGCGAATTGTCACAGTGACGAATGAAGCCTTTCTGCACGATGGGCAGGTGTGCCGTGAGCGGGTAGCCATCTTCCGAAAACGGGGTCGCTGGACTTGTTCAGGCGCGCCCGGCTGATTACAGCGGTCGTACTCCGAGGTAGTTCCGAATAGTGGGGCGGAAACCAGAAAGTCGTCATTATTCCCGGCTAGCACGGACGAACCGCTTTGAACCCCCCGACGCTGCCGTTACCTTGTGCCGATAAGCGACATTATGTCAACTTGACTCCTCCATATTGCAGCAGATGAATCAACCCGCGACTTGACTCCTCCATATTGCAGCAGATGAATCAACCCGCGCTCTCACTTTTCTGCCATCGGACCGGCGGTAGACCTGTTTGAAAACAGTCCTTGAGCTGCGGTGATCGGCGTGGCCCGACATGTCGTCGCCGGTGAAGCCCAATTTTCGGTCGTCGGATCAGGTACGAATGTCCGGTCTCAATCTAGTTGGCGGACGATTACTGTTCCCCGCCAACTGATTCGAGACAGCTGTTGCAGTTTCTGTCTCAACGTAGTTGGCGGTTCCGCACCCAATGTCAGCCCACGAGCTGATGTGACTTCGACGCTCACGTCCGACGAAGCGGCCGATCAACCAGCACCCGCTGTCCGCCTCGCCACTGAACGACGCGAATCTGATGGCCGGTTTGCACGCCGGTGACCGGGTCGACACGAAACCGACCGAACAAGGTGGTGGTGTCGAGTCGTTGTGATGCGGCCCGGACCGGCAACGATTCAACAGTTCCGGCCTCCTTCACGCAGCGCTGCCAAACGACACCCGCGGCGAAGGCCGCAGCAGCCGGATAGGGCGGCTCGGTACCGTTCGCGTCCCGGTAACAGTGGCTGAACCACTTGCTGTTGGGTCCGTCCGCGGGATCATCTGTTCCGTCGTCGAACCACTGGCACGGTCCGTAAAGCCCCTCAACGCGATCACCGATGGCGTGCCGGAGCTCATCGACTCCGGCGGCGACCAATCCCACTGCGCGCCAACGGCGTTCGCTGGCCCACTGCGCGATGGCGACGTCATCGTCGAAGGAACCGGCTGATAACAGCACATCGCCCGCCGGGAGCTGCGCCAGCACGTCTCTGGCCCGGGCTGGACG
>NZ_DATFZD010000324.1:0-10602 GCF_035314665.1 Mycobacterium sp.
TGCCGCGTGCGCGACGGCCGCGGTGTCGGTCGAGGAGGGCGTCGACAAGATACGGCTGGGCAAGGCCGAGCTGGTGGTGGCCGGTGGCATAGACGACCTGACGCTAGAGGGCATCATCGGCTTCGGCGACATGGCGGCCACCGCCGACACTTCCATGATGCGCGGCCGCGGCATCCACGACTCGAAGTTCTCCCGGCCCAACGACCGGCGCCGGCTCGGATTTCTGGAAGCGCAGGGCGGCGGCACCATCCTACTGGCCCGCGGCGACCTCGCGTTCAAGATGGGATTGCCGGTGTTGGCCGTGGTGGCCTTCGCGCAGTCGTTCGGCGACGGCGTGCATACCTCGATCCCGGCCCCGGGACTGGGCGCGCTGGGAGCCGGCCGCGGCGGCAAGGATTCCCCGTTGGCCCGCTCGCTGGCCAAGCTGGGTGTCGCCGCCGACGACGTCGCGGTGATCTCCAAACACGACACTTCGACGTTGGCTAACGACCCCAACGAGACCGAGCTGCATGAGCGGCTGGCGGACTCGCTCGGACGTTCCGCCGGCGCGCCGTTGTTCATCGTGTCGCAGAAGAGCCTGACCGGGCACGCCAAGGGCGGCGCGGCGGTCTTCCAGATGATGGGACTGTGCCAGATCTTGCGCGACGGGGTGATCCCGCCCAACCGCAGCCTGGATTGCGTCGACGACGAATTGGCCGGCTCCGCCCACTTCGTGTGGGTACGCGACACCTTGCAGCTGGACGGCAAGTTCCCGCTGAAGGCCGGGCTGGTGACCAGCCTCGGGTTCGGCCACGTGTCCGGCCTGGTGGCGCTGGTGCACCCGCAGGCCTTCCTGGCCACGCTGGACGACGAGCAGCGCGCCGACTACCAGCGACGGGCCGACGCGCGTCTGCTGGCCGGTCAGCGCCGGCTGACCTCGGCGATCGCCGGCGGCCGCCCGATGTACGAGCGGCCCGCGGACCGTCGTTTCGATCACGAGGTGTCCGAAAAGCGACAGGAAGCGGCGATGTTGCTCGACGCGGAGGCGCGGTTGGGCGACGGGGACTTGTACCGTCTTTAACCACCTCCGGTGGCTATCCGATAAGTTCGCAACCCATGAGCCGCGTCGCGACGATGCCGAGCGCTGCGATGAATGAGGAGCAGCGCCAATGAGCATTGTGGGAGTGGGGATCGACCTCGTCTCCATTACTGAGTTCGCCGAGCAGGTCGACCAGCCCGGAACAATCTTCGCTGAAACCTTCACGCCGGGTGAACGGCGTGACGCCTCGGACAAGAGTTCGTCGGCGGCGCGCCACCTGGCGGCTCGGTGGGCGGCCAAGGAGGCGGTGATCAAGGCCTGGTCTGGATCACGCTTCTCGCAGCGGCCCGTATTGCGTGAAGACATCCATCGCGACATCGAGGTGGTCACCGACATGTGGGGCCGGCCGCGGGTGCGGCTGACCGGCGACATCGCTAAGCATCTGAAGGACGTGACGATCCACGTTTCGTTGACGCACGAAGCTGACACCGCGGCTGCGGTTGCCATCCTGGAAACCAATTAGGACTCAAGATCGTGAGCGATCTGGTCGAACGCGTCCGCGACGTACTACCGTCGGTGCGCCGTGATCTGGAGGCGCTGATACGCATCGAGTCGGTCGGGGCCGATCCGGCGCGCCGCAACCAGGTGCAGCGCAGCGCCCAGGCCACAGCGGATCTGTTGTCGCAGGCCGGATTTGACGATGTGCAGATCGTCAGCGAAGGCGGCGCACCCGCCGTCATCGCTCGCCATCCCGCGCCGCCGGGAGCACCCACGGTGCTGCTGTACGCGCACCACGACGTGCAACCCGAAGGCGATCCCGCCCAGTGGGCGTCACCACCGTTCGAGCCGACCGAACGCGACGGCCGGCTCTACGGGCGCGGCAGCGCCGACGACAAGGCCGGTATCGCAACGCATTTGGCGGCGTTTCGGGCACACGGAGGCCGGCCTCCGGTGGGGGTGACGGTGTTCGTCGAAGGTGAGGAGGAGATCGGCTCACCATCGTTGGGCCTTCTGCTGGCTGCGCATCGCGACGTGTTGGCCGCCGACGTGATCGTGATCGCCGATTCGGACAACTGGAGCACCGCCGTCCCCGCGCTGACGGTGTCGCTGCGCGGGCTGGCCGACTGCGTGGTCGAGGTCGCCACCCTCGACCACGGCCTGCACTCCGGCCTGTGGGGCGGTGTGGTTCCCGACGCGCTGATGGTGCTGACGCGGCTGCTGGCCAGCCTGCACGACGACGACGGCAACGTCGCGGTGGCTGGTCTGCACGAAAGCACAGCCGCCGCAGTGGATTACCCCGCCGAGCGGGTGCGTGCGGAATCGGGCTTACTGGACGGAGTGAGCGAAATCGGTTCCGGCTCGGTGCCGCAGCGATTGTGGGCCAAGCCGGCGATCACCGTGATCGGCATCGACACCACATCCATTGCCGCATCGTCGAATACGCTGATCCCGCGCGCACGCGCGAAGGTCAGCATGCGGGTGTCCCCGGGCGGCGACGCGGCCGCGCACCTGGACGCGCTGCGCGCCCACCTGGAACATCACGCTCCCTGGGGTGCACACGTCACGGTGACGCCCGGCGACGTCGGGCAGCCCTACGCCATCAACGCCACCGGCCCGGTCTACGACGCCGCCCGGGCGGCCTTCCGGCAAGCCTGGGGCACCGAACCGATCGACATGGGGATGGGCGGCTCAATTCCGTTCATCGCCGAGTTCGCCGCCGCATTCCCGAAGGCCGCGATCCTGGTCACCGGCGTAGAGGACCCGGCAACGCAGGCGCACAGCATCAACGAGAGCCTTGACCTGGGTGTGCTGGAACGGGCCGCGACCGCCGAGGCGCTGCTGCTCGCCAACCTGGCTTAAACGGACAGGTCGCGGCGCAGTTTGGCCACGTGCCCGGTGGCCTTGACGTTGTACTGCGCCACCGCGATCTTGCCCTTCTCGTCGACGACGAACGTCGAGCGGATCACGCCCTGGACGGTCTTGCCGTACATCTGTTTTTCGCCGTAGGCGCCCCAGGCGGTCAACACCTTGCGGTCGGGATCGGACAGCAGCGGGAAGGTCAGGCCTTCGGCGTCACGGAATTTGGCCAGCTTCTCCGGCTTGTCGGGGGAGATGCCGACGACATCGAGGCCGGCGCCGTTGAGTTCGGCCAGGCTGTCGCGGAAGTCGCAGGCCTGCTTGGTGCAGCCGGGGGTTGATGCCGCTGGGTAGAAGTAGACGATGACGCGGCGGCCTTTGTAGTCGGCCAACGACACCTTCTTCCCGTCGGCGTCGGGCAGAGTGAAGGCGGGCGCTTTGTCGCCGGGCGCCAGGCGTGCATTGTCGGTCAAGGAAGGTCCCTTTCTGTTTTCTGTTCACCGGCGCGTGGGGATCGGCCGGCTGATTTAGGGTAGGTCGGCAGGCACCAACCTAGACCGAGCCCGGCCTCGGTGCGCCGACGACAGGGAGGACGAGAGTGGCTGAGCGGGATCCTGACGCCATCAAGCAGGAGATCGACCAGGCCCGCGACCAGCTCGCGTCGACCGTCGATTCACTGGCCGAGCGGGCCAATCCCCGCCGCCTCGCCAACGACGCCAAAGCGCGGGCGATCAGGTTCGTCAAGAAGCCCGCGGTGGCGATCTCTCTGGCTGGGCTCGCGGCGCTGACCGTCGCCTTGGCGATCCGCAGGATTCGCCATCGGTGATCAGCTGGGAAGCGTCGTCGGATCCGGTCAAGCAAGGCCTGCTGTAACGGCGCGATCTATGACCTCAACTCGTCCAGCGGGGCGTTGAATCATGCTGACGAGGTGTGGATCTCCTGGCGCACTCGTCGGCGATTGAAATCGATGACATTCCTAAGGACTTCAGTCCGCACCGAGCCGTTAGAGCGCGCGAAACCGACATTTATCTTGAAGACTCGATTGTCGGGAATATCCCGCTCGCGTCTATATTCTTAAGCTCCGTCACGGCGGAGTGACGCTTCAAATAGCCAATTCGTTGCAGAAAGTGGCGAGTCCCGTTGATCTGGTGAAAGCGCGGATTATCGCGCCGCCCTGGCGGCTTCGCGCCGAGCCTTCTCTTTCACGTGGGTCGAGCAGCAATGCACCATCTCGCAATGGTATCGGTCACTGCATTCAGGCGAACAATAAACTGATGCGGCCGGAAACCAGACCGGATCGGACAGGTCACGCCATCGGTCGTTCGGATCGAACGTGTGGCCGCAATGTACGCAGGTCTTGACCTTCGTCTTGGTAGCCATACCGGTCAGGGTACGCGTCGTGGCCCTAAATCGGTGCTGGTTTCAGGCCGACGGCGAACAATCGACGTCTCGCACATGGCGTGCAATTCAAGGTGATCGTTTGCGCCGGCGAATTAATTACTTTCTGAAACTAACTCAGCCGTCTTCGATTCTCGCTATCGCCGCAGGTCGACTCGACCGCGCGGTCACTTCAATGAGATCGACCGGCAACAGGTCAACGGGCAGAAAATCAGCGCCTCACAGCGAAAATCGCCTGTAGGGCATAACGTTTCCACATCTCCGACTCGGCAACCGTCTCCGAGTGCCTTTCGCCTTACAACACGGTCGTGCGCATCCACTGTTGCGCGTCGCTTTGTGCTGTCCGCACGCGAGTAGCCCAACCTGGCGTCACGTCGTCGCCTATCAAACTGATCCGTTTGAGCACACCCAGCGGCGCGGCTCCGATTCGACGGCGGACCGCAGGAATTAACTCTGCAGCTATGGCGTTCGGCTAGCGGTGGCGCACGCGACGAGATGCCTTAATATCAGCCCGTCGAGCATTCTTAATCGGGGGGCACGGTGTTGAGACTTCTCGAGCGGGCATGGGTTCCGCTGGTCGTGGTCGTGGCCCTGATCATCGGCGGCGTTGCGGTTTTCCGACTCAATGGCGTCTTCCCAGGACCCGGCTTGCCCAAGCCCGATCCCCGGGATGCGACCCCGCCGTACGCGGCCAAGACCGCCATCTACGAAATCCTGGGACCACCCGGGACGACCGGCGTCGTCAACTGGATGGATGCGGAGGCACTACCGCAGAAGGCCAACTTCACCACGTTGCCGTGGTCGAAGACGATCGTTGCCGAGATGCCCGGCATCTTCGCCTACGTCGTCGCCCAAGGTGACGGCCCCTCCATCGGCTGCCGGATCACCGTTGACGGCAAATTGGTCGATCAACAACAGGTCAACACCCGGGACGCGCAGGTTTCCTGCTTGGACAAATCCGCGTGACCGACGACACCAGCAACACGAGCGACACCAGCGACACAGAAGAAATCCCCGTCGCGCCGCACTACGAACTTGAGCGCAAACCGCGGCTGGCCCGCACCATCCGCGTCCTGGCGCTGCCGATCGTCGTGATCTGGCTGCTGATCGCGGTCGGCGTCAACGTCTTCGTCCCACAGTTGGAGAAGGTTGCCGAGGACGTCTCGGTTCCGCTCTCGCCATCCGACGCGCCTTCGGTGACCGGGATGAAGCACCTCGGGGAGAAATTCAAGGAGTACGACTCCGACAACCTCGTCCTGGTGACCCTGGTCGGTGAGAAACCTCTCGGCCAGGACGCTCACCAGTATTACGACGATCTGGTCAAGAAGCTGCGGCAGGACACCGAACACGTCGAGCATGCGCTGAATTTCTGGGGGCAGCGATTTACGTCCTCGGGTGTCGAGAGCTACGACCACAAGGCCGCCTACGTCCAGGTCAACCTGCGCGGTGACCAGGGCGGAGCCGTCGGCGACAAGTCAGTTGCCTCGGTTCGCAAGATTGTGGCGGACTCGAAGCCGCCGCCGGGGGTGAAGGCCTACGTCGCCGGTCAGGGAGCCCTGACCGCCGACACGATCGTTGTCGGCAACGCGAGCCTGGCCAAGATGACGATCATCACCATCATCATCATCGCGATCATGCTGATGTTCGTCTACCGATCCATCGGCACCGTGCTGCTGACGATGGTCATCCTGTTCGTCGGACTGGCCACCGCCCGGGGCGTGGTGGCACTGCTGGGCGAAACCGGCATCATGGGGCTTTCGACCTTCGCCGTCAACTTGCTGACGGCACTGGCCATCGCGGCTGGTACCGACTACGCGATATTCATGGTCGGCCGCTACCAGGAGGGCCGCGAACGGGCCCTGGACCGCGAAGCTGCCTACTACGACACCTTCGCCGGTGTCAGCAAGGTGGTGTTGGGCTCGGGTCTGACGATTGTTGGGGCGCTGGCCTGTCTGCATTTCACTCGGCTGCCCTACTTCAGTTCGCTGGCGTTTCCGTGCGCAGTCGGTCTGCTGGTAGTGGTGGCCGCCGGGGTGACCCTGACGCCGGCGCTGATCGTGGTGGCAAGCGGCTTCGGTCTGTTCGACCCGAAGCGAGAGTTTAACTACACCCGCTGGCGCCGTCTGGCGACGGCCATCGTGCGTTGGCCGGCGCCCATCCTCGCTACTTCCGTCATCCTGGCGATCGTCGGCGCCCTGGGCCTGATGGGCTTCAACCCGCGCTACAACGACCTGTACTACCTGCCGCAGAGCGCTTCCTCAGTAAAGGCGTACAACGCGGCCGATCAACACTTCACCCAGGCCCGTTTGAATCCGGACCTTCTGATGATCGAATCGGACCACGATCTGCGCAATCCCACCGACATGCTGGTCCTGGACAAGATTGCTGGAGCCCTCTTCCACGTGCCCGGCATCGAACGGGTGCAGAGCATCACCAGACCTCTCGGCCCGCCAATTCAAGACGGATCCATTCCCTTCCAGCTCAGTGTGCAGAGCGCGCCGATCCGCGACAACCTGAACTACCTGAAGGACCGTATCGCCGACATCAAGAAGATCGTCGGTGACCTCGACACCCTGATCTCCCTCTTGCAGCGCACGTACACGGTGACCCAGGAGCTCGCGAACGCCGCGGACGACAGCGCGACAACCGCGGGGAAGACGGCGGCCATCACCGACGAAATCCGCGACCATATTGCGGATTTCGACGACTTCTGGAGACCGATTCGCAGTTACTTCTATTGGGAGAAGCACTGCTTCGACATCCCGATTTGTTGGTCGCTACGAGGGCTGTTCGACGCCCTCGACGGGTTCGATCAGCTCGCCGAGCAGTTCCACAATCTCACCAACGACCTCACCCACACGGCTGCAGCCACGCACGAACTGCTGGTGATCATCCCCCAGATTATCGCCACGTCGCAGGCGATCCGGAATACGACGCTGACCATCTACAGCACGTTCGACAGTCTGATCGATCAGTTCGACCGGCTGACCGACACGAACGCCGTGATGGGCAAGTCCTTCAACGACTCTCAGGTGGAGAGCCTGTTCTACCTGCCGCCCGAGATCTTCCAGAACCCGGACTTCCAGCTGGGATTGAGCTTGATGGTGTCACCGGACGGCAAGGCCGCTCGCTTCATCATCACCCACGCCGTGGATCCGGCGACGACGAAGGGAATCGCGTCCGTCGATCAGGAGCGCCAAGCGGCCAAGGAGGCGCTGAAACTCACCTCGCTGGAGAACGCCGACATCTACCTCGGCGGTACGGCCGCGACGTTTTACGACATCGCCAACGGCGCTAAGTACGACCTGATGATCGCCGGGGTGGCCTCGATCGTGCTCATCTTCATCATCATGGTGATCGTCACCCGCGCTTTGGTCGCTGCGGGCGTCATCGTCGGCACGATCGTGATGTCGCTGGGGGCCGCCTTCGGGTTCTCGACACTGATCTGGCAGCACCTTCTTAATTTCCAGTTGCACTGGGTGGCAACCGAATTCGCGTTAATCGTGCTCTTGGCGGTCGGGTCGGATTACAACCTGATGCTAGTGTCCCGGATCGAGGAAGAGATCGGAGCCGGCCTGAAAACGGGACTCATCCGCGGCATGGGTGTTACCGGCCCGGTGGTGACTGCCGCCGGTGTGGTGTTCGCCGTCACCATGGGCACGATGATCACCAGCGATCTCCGGGCGATCGGCCAATTCGGCACGACGATCGGCATCGGCCTCCTGTTCGACACCTTCGTCGTCCGATCGCTCATCACGCCGTCGATCATGACGGTGATGGGACGCTGGTTCTGGTGGCCGAAGCGGGTACGGGTCCGCCCGGCCAGCCAGATGCTTCGGTCCGTCGGGCCGCGCCCGCTGGTTCGTGCACTGTTGTACCAACCGCGGCACGCGGTCCCACCGGATCCGCAGACGTAGCATCCGGCACAGCACGCGCCCGCCGATTGCAGATTGTGGCCCGCCGTTGAAGTGCGCCTGTTGTGGTGCGCCGTCAGGGTTTCGAACCCCGGACCCGCTGATTAAGAGTCAGCTGCTCTACCAACTGAGCTAACGGCGCCTGAATCCTGCTGGACTGCGTTTGAGACAATAACAGCCATTCCGTGGCCGGACGAAATCGCCGAGCCCGAGATTGACCGGTGGTCAGTGTTAACAGTCGTCTACCTCCTAGAATACTCGCCAGTAACACAGGGTTCCGGGGGCGCAAGGGGAAAGCAGGGTACGTGGCAGGTCGCTTGGTGACGCATCAGCGCTTGTGCCGCCGTTGGGTGGCCGCGCTGATGGTTCCGCTTGCCGTTTTCGGCGCGGGCGCCTGCAGCAAAGGGGGTAGCAACCCGCCGCCGAAAGCGATCATGGACAAGGCCACGCCGTACGGTGACCTGCTTATTCCCAAGATCAGCGCTTCGGTGACCGATGGCGCTGTGGGCGTCGCGGTGGACAGGCCGGTGACGGTGACCGCCGACGACGGCGTGCTGGCCTCCGTCGAGATGGTCAACGAAAACGGGCGCTCGCTGGGCGGCCAGCTCAGCCCCGACGGCGTGCGCTGGGCGACCACCGAGCCGCTGGGCTACAACAGGAGCTACACGCTCACCGCCAAAGCGCGTGGGCTGGGCGGCGTGGCCACCCGCGAGATCACGTTCCAGACCCATTCGCCGCAGAACCTGGCGATGCCGTATGCCATGCCGCGCGACGGCGAAGTGGTGGGCGTCGGTGAGCCGCTGGCGATCCAGTTCGACGAGAACATCGCCAACCGCGAAGCGGCCGAGAAGGCCATCGTGGTGACCACCGACCCGCCCGTGGAGGGCGCGTTTTACTGGCTGAACAAGCGCGAAGTACGTTGGCGCCCTGAGCATTTCTGGAAGCCGGGCACCACGGTGAACGTCGCGGTCAACACCTACGGCGTCGACCTTGGTGACGGGGTTTTCGGCGAAGACAACCTGCACACCCACTTCATCATCGGTGACGAGGTGATCGCCACCGCCGACGACAACACCAAGATGGTGACCGTGCGGGTCAACGGTCAGGTCGTCAAGACCATGCCGACGTCGATGGGCAAGGACAGCACCCCGACCGCCAGCGGCTTCTACATACTCGGCTTGCATTTCGCGCACATGATCATGGATTCGTCGACGTACGGAGTTCCGGTCAACTCGCCCAACGGTTATCGCACTGAGGTGGATTTCGCCACGCAGATGTCCTACAGCGGTGTCTTCGTGCATTCGGCGCCGTGGTCAGTGGGCGCTCAGGGCCACACCAACACGAGCCACGGCTGCCTGAATGTCAGTCCCAGCAATGCGCAATGGTTCTTCGAGCACACCAAGCGCGGCGATATCGTGCAAGTGCTCAACACCATCGGTCCACCGCTGTCGGGGACGGAAGGTCTTGGCGACTGGAACATTCCGTGGGATCAGTGGCACGCCGGTAACGCCAAGGCGTGACGCTGCTGCGGAGCGGTCGGCGTCGCTAGATCCCTATCCAGACCCACTGGCTTTTACCCCCATCCCATACCGGGCGGAGCTGGAGCTGCTGCGCCCACGGCGGCGGCGGAGGGGGCGGCGGGATGTCCGCCGGTGCGAATTCCGGCACATACGCCGGCTTGGCTGCGTACCACGGCGGCGGCGGCGGTGGCGGCTTGCATTCGTTGGTCCACACATTGCGTGACCAGTTCGGGTCGCACTGCGCCGAACTGGTCACGCACTGTGTGGTCACGTTCCGGTCGCACTCCGCCGAACTAACTCCCGGCACCGCGACCGTCACGGCCGCCATCGGGACGAACGCCAGCGCGACGAAATAAGCGACCAGACGGCGAGCGAAGCGTGTCATCGTAGGCCTCCCACAGGGATCTGTCCTGGACCTTTGGTTGCTTCAGCTTATGCCCTACGCCAAAAGGGCGTAACTCTGTGCCGCGTCGTGGACGGCGATGGTCTGCCGGTCAGCGCGACTGACGCCTTACCCAACGGTTTGTCAGGATTCTCAAATACTGTACTTATGTTTAGTTAAGCTCGATGCCTACTCGTATTAACCGAATCACAACGTGACATGGGAGCCCACGATGAACACTCGCCGCATCACTCCCACCCTCGGCATGGCTGTCGGCGCTGCTTTCGCGGCCGCGCTGATCGGACTGGCTCCCGCCGCCAGAGCCGACACCGAACCTGACCCATTCGAGGACCTGTTGGGCATGGCCGGAGTCAACACCTGGACGCCTACGGCCGACGCCGAACTGCTCAGCAGCAACCCAACAGAGGCCGCCAACCTGGACGCCAGCATCGACACGTTCAACGCCGATGTTGAGACGGCATATCAGATCGACCCGCTGAGCCTGCTGGCGTT
>NZ_DATFZD010000325.1:0-4205 GCF_035314665.1 Mycobacterium sp.
ACCCAGATCCCGGGCACTGTGGTGTCCTTGTATCCGTTCGGCGGCTGCAGCCGCGGCTCGGAGTAGGCGACTTCCTTGGGGAGCGTCTCGGCGGTGCTGAACAGGTTGAGGCCGAACGGCAAGTAGTTGAACTTGATCGCATCGAGGATGGGCGCTAGGTATTGCGCGCAGAGTTCGGCGGATTCTTGATAGCCAAGCCGGCTATCGGCCTGAATCATGCTGCAGATGAACTGCATCGGGTTCGTGAAGTTCGGGATCGCCGGAATAGACACGACCGCGCCGTGCGACGGGTGATAAATCTGGTTAAGGTTCGTCTCCAGCGTCGGGAGGACGTGCAGGGCGGTTTCCAAACCATTCAGCGGCTCGGGTTGGACCAGCGTGGTGGTGACGTTGGCGAGGTTGTCGATGTCGCGCGCGAGCACCTCGCGGTTCTTGGCCAAGAACGGGCGCAGTGTGCCGAGCAGGCCGTCGAACTGCTGTATCGCATTGGCGAGGTCCCGGTCAGACCCGGTTAATCTGTCTGTGAACTGGGCCAGGTTGTTGTTTAATGCGACGAACTGCTGGTCGTCCTTGTGCAGGGCGTTCACGAAAAGCGCCAGGCTGTGCACCACCGCGAAGAAGTCGCCACGACCCTGGTTCAGCGCGGTCAGCGCCCGCGACAGGCTGTCGAACGTGGTGTTGATCTGCTTGCCCTTGCCGGCCAGCCCGTCGGCGAACGACTCGATGAGATCACCGAAGGGGCCCTTGGGCTGCTCGGGTGTGGGGCCGAGTTTGGAGATGACGTTGGCGACGCTGTCGCGCAGTTCGTCCCACTCCGTCGGCACCTGTGTGCGCTCGATCGGGATCACCGTGTTATCGGCCATCACCGGACCACTCTTATAGGGCGGCTCCAACTGAATGCTCCGCGACGACACCAGCGTGGGGCTCACAATCACCGCGGACGCATTGGCCGGCACCTTGTATTTGTTGCTGTAATGAAAGATCACCTTCATCTTGTCGCCGGCGGGCACGATCTTGTCGACCGAACCCACGCGAATGCCCATGATCTGGACTTTGTCCCCGGAATAGAGCGCGTTCGCCTCTGGGAAGTAAGCCACCACGGTGTTATTGGTCAACTTCTGGTAGAGCCGTAACCCGATGAACCCGACTAGCAGGGCGACCACCACCGCGAGCGATCCGATGATCACCGATGTCCGAGGCCGCAGTTTGCGTAAACGCAAGTTGCCGTTCAATTTTGGCTACCTCCCGTGACACCGCTACCTCCCGCTCCGCCCGGGTTGATGAACGGAGCGGGCAGTTGCGCACCCGGTCCCTGCGGTGCCGCCGGTCCCGGTGGCAGCCCGGGCGCAAACGTCGACTGCGGCGGGGTCGGGCCGGCCGGTGCCAGGTTTTCGGTGCGCGCTCCCGGCGGCGCGTTGGGCGGCAGTGGCGCCGGCGTGCCCGGGACGTCTGGGGGCGGAGCACCGGGTCGCCCGGCGATCGGAATGCCCGGTATCGGGGGCAGCCCGTTCGGGTTCCGCGGCGACGACAAAACATCGGGCAACGTCGGGTACGGCCCATTAGGCCCGAAGGGACCGAGCCCTTGGTCGACGCCCGCACAGGGCATCGGGTTGCCCGGCCGAGGCAGCAGCTCCGGCGGCGGCGCGTACGAACACGGCGACCCGGGCGCCACGGCCGGCCCCGGGTGATCCGGGGTGCCTTCCAGCACCGGTGGTGCAGGCGGCGGTGCACCGTTGGGGAACCGGGTGCCGTTGGGGTCGGGGAACTTGAACGCGGGCAGGCCGGCGCTGCGCCAGAAGTCCTCCGGGTCGATACCACGCTTCTTGAACGCGGCGTCGACCCACGGCTGCATGATCCAGTACGGCAGCAGGTTGGCCAGGACTATCTTGAAGTACGGTCCGGACGCGACGGACTCTCCTAGCGATGCCGCGAATTGGCTTACATACTTCAGGCTTTGAGCCAGGTCTTCCTTGCGTGCCACCAGCACGTCGCTGATTGCATGCAACTGCTCCAGCACAGGATTCAAGTTCGGGTTGTCGTTGATGAACCCCTGCACCTGCGCCGAGAAGGCGGAAATGTTCCCCAGCAGCGTGTCGATGGCCCGTCCACGTTCGTTGAACGCGGCCAGCAGCGTCTTCGAGTTGACCAGCAGCCGGTTGATTTGTTCACTGCGGTCACCGAGGACGCTGGCTACCTTGTTGGCCTGAGCGAGCAGGTGCTTGATCTGTTCGTCGCGTTTACCGATGGTGTCGGAGAATTTGGCCAAACCGTCGAGGGCGGGGCTCAGGTGCGAGTAGGTCTGATCGACGGTCTGAGACAACACATTCAGCGACTTTTTGACGGTGTCGATGTTCCAGCCAGTGGCGGCCTTGGTGATGTCGAAGTTCGCATCGTACAGCTGGTAGGGGGTGGTGGTTTGGCCCAGCGGCAAAACGCCCCCGGGCCGCAGCATCTGGGTTCCCCGCGGCTCGATCTCGAGTATCTTCCTACCCAGGATCGTGTCGGTCTTGATCGCCAGCCGGCTCTCGGTGCCGATGGTGTTGCTGCCGATGGAGAACTTGATCGCGACGTGGTCGCCGTCGATCTTGAGCCCCTCAACCTTGCCGACAACCACGCCGGTGATGCGCACCTTGTCGCCCTTGTTCAGTTGACCGGTGCTGGCGAACTGCCCGGAGTAGCTCGGACTGGCAAACAGCATCGGGACGCTGGTGAAGCTTTGGCCGACGGCGACGATGAGCACCAGCACGATGACGCCCATGAGGCCGACGCGGCTGCGGTTGAATTCCGTCAGTGTTCTCATTGCGGCGTGCACCTACCCGTGGGCTGCTGCCAGATCCGGACCGTGCGGACCGGGCCGCCGGACTGTAGACCGTTCCACTTGATCGTGAGGTCGCACACGTAGAAGTTCACCCAGTCTCCGTAGAGGCCGATGCTGCGTCCGATCAGGTTGAGCGCGGTTGGCGTCTTGTGGATCAGATCGTTGAGCTGATCACTTTGGTCGACGAGCGGCTGCTGAAGGCCCTGCAGGTAGTTGATCTCCTTGTGCAGCAGAGCGCGGTTATCGGCCAGCAGGTCGGCTACTGTTCCCGCGGCATTGCTGATGTTTGCGATGCCGGCGGCCAACGGATCGGCGTGGTTCGTCAGCCCGGTGATCAGCTTCTCGAAGTTGTCGACGGTCTGGTCGAACTCCTTCCGGTGTTTGACCACGGTGTCAAGCACGATGTTGAGGTTCTTGACCACCTCGCCGATCGCCTGATCACGCTCGGCCAGATGCGAGGTGACGTCCGCGGTCTGGTCGAGGATGTCGTTGATGGTGCCGCCCTGACCCTGAAACACGGTGATGATGGCCGACGCGATGGTGTTGACCTTTTCCGGATCGAGCGCCCGGAACAGCGGCTTGAAACCACCGATCAGCGCATCGAGATCCAGCGCTGGTGAAGTTCGCGACAGCGGGATGAGTCCGCCCGGCGGCAGGACCCGGTCAGCGCCCTCACCCGCGCCGCGGTCGAGTTCCACGTACCGGTCACCGATTATGTCGAGATAGCGGATCTGCGCGGTCGTCGACTGATAAAGCGTCAGCGAACGATCGACATCGAAGTCCACCCATGCCCGCCTGCCGGCGTCGACCAGCCGTACCTTCTTGACCTTGCCGATCTCCACTCCGGACGCGCGGACGAACTGACCGTCGCGCAGCCCGCTGGCGTTGCTGAACTCCGCGGAATAGCTGTTGGTGCTGTTGAAGCGCATCTGACCGAACACCACGATGATGGACACGGTGATCAGCAGCAGCACCAACGAGACGATGCCGAGCCTGATGGCGCTGCCGGTGGTGGTTTTCATGGGTTGATCGTGTTGTCCCCGACTTGACGGCCCCAGACGTACTCGATTGCGTACGGTGAGCCGGTATCTACGTGGTTATACGGGGCGATACTCGCGCCGGTATCCATCACCAACTCGGGCGCGGGCCACAGATCCCGGGTGATGGCCTGCCAGCAACCGGGCGCACCCCCCGGCCCACCACGAGCGTTCACCCGCGGCAGATTGTCCGGATAGACATAGGGATTCGGCGCCCCGCCGACCAAGCCGGCGAGCCCTAGCAGTCCCAGTGTGCCCACCGTACCGGCCAAACCCGGGAGCGTCAGTATGCCTCCCAACGCTGACATCAGCTCGGTCATGGTTTTCAGCGCGTAGCCGTTGCCGCCGCC
>NZ_DATFZD010000326.1:0-34740 GCF_035314665.1 Mycobacterium sp.
CCTTCGACGCTGCGTGCGATTCGGCGCAGATTCAGCAAGCGCAGGGCATTCTCCTCGGCAAGGTATGACCCGACCCGAATTCGCCCGCCCGCCAACCGATCCGGGTGGTCCCCGACCAGCTGAACCAGCTGCGTCGCCAACCCCTCGTAGAACGACCCGCTGCCGCCGATGCTGACCCGCTCGTTGCCCAGCGTTGCCCTTGCGACCGTCCAGCCGGTGTTGGGCTCGCCAACCACGTCCTCGTCGGGCCCGAACAAGTCGTTGAAGAACACCTCGTTGAAATCCGAGCCACCGGTGATCTGTCGCAGTGGCCGCACCTCGACCTCGGGGGCCTTCATGTCGACGATCACCGTGGTGATGCCGGCGTGCTTGGGCGCCTCCGGGTCGGTACGCACCGTGGCCAGGCCGCGTGCGCAGTAGTGCGCCCCACTGGTCCACACCTTCTGCCCGTTGATCTTCCAGCCGCCGTCCACCCGGGTGGCCCGGGTCTTGATGGACGCCGCGTCCGAGCCGGCGTCCGGCTCGGAGAACAGCTGGCACCAAACCTCGTCTTTGCGGAGTGCTTTCTCGACGAATCGTTCTATCTGCCAAGGTGTTCCGTGTTGGATCAAGGTCAGGATCACCCAGCTGGTGATTCCGTAGTCCGGGCGTTTGATGCCGGCGGCACGGAACTCTTCCTCGATGACCAACTGCTCCACCGCGTCGGCGGCCAGGCCCCACGGCTTGGGCCAGTGCGGCATCACATAGCCGGTCTCGATCAGTTTGTCGCGCTGCGCCTGCTTGTCCAGCGCGGCGATCTCGGCGGCGTCGGCGTGAATCCTGGCGCGCAGCTCTTCGGCCTCTGGCGGCAGGTCGAGGCTGTTCTCCCGAGCGGCACCGGCGGCGGTGCGCTCGAACACGTCGCGGGCCGGCGCGTCACCACCGAACAGCGCCGTGGTCACCAGCGCGCGGCGCAGGTGGAAATGCGCGTCGTGCTCCCAGGTGAAACCGATACCGCCGTGCACCTGGATGTTCAGTTCGGCATTGCGCGCGTACGCCGGGAATGCCAGCGCCGCCGCCGAAGCGGCCGCCAGCCGGAACTGGGCTTCGTCCTCTGATAAGTCCTCCACTGCCGCGCGGGAGGCGTCCCACACCGCCGCGATCGCCGACTCGGCGCCGACCGTCATGTTCGCGCAATGATGCTTGACGGCCTGGAACGTGGCGATGGTGCGGCCGAACTGCTGGCGCACTTTGGCGTAGTCAACGGCGGCGTCGACGCAATCGGCGGCCCCACCGACCGCTTCGGCGGCCAGCAGCGTTCGGGCGCGGGCCAGTGCCGATTCCCGCGCTCCCGGCAGAATGTCGTCGGCGGTGATATGCACGTTCTGCAGTCGGACCCGTCCCGAACGCCGGGTCGGATCCAAATTCTCCGGGACCTCGACCGACACACCGGCGCGGTCGCGTTCCACCACCAGCACGTCGTCACCCGCCGCGATCAACAGCAGGTCGCCCAGGCCCGCACCGAAAACGAGACCGGCCTCGCCGTCGGCCACGCCATCGTTGAGCCCCACCCGGCCGTCCAGGCCGATGCCCGCGACAACGGTTCCGTCGATCAGCCCCGGGAGCAGCCGCGACTTCTGTTCGGCGGTACCGTCTTTGGCGATCACCGCCGACGCGATGACGGTCGGCACGAACGGCCCCGGCGCCACCGCACGACCCAGTTCGTCGATGACGACGACGAGCTCGGGCAGCCCGTAGCCCGAGCCGCCGTGTTCCTCGTCGATGTGCAGGCCGAGCCAGCCCAGTTCGACGATGCCCTGCCAGAACGGAGGTCGGGCCTCCTCCGGCGCGTCGAGCAGCGACCTCGCCGCCGCCCGTGCCTTCTGCGAAGTCAGGAAGCCGCGGGCGACCTCGGCGAGCTCGCGATGGTCATCAGTCAGTGCGATACCCATTCGAGGGCCTTCCTCTTGGACGCCGTAGGCCGGTGGGAAAGAGTGTACTCAAATGCGGCTGCCTCCCAACCGGGTGGTTGGCGCAGACGACGGCTATCGCGTCACTTGGGCGCGAACCGCTGTCCGGCGTCCAGTCGCAGGCACTGGCCGTTCAGCATCGGGTTGTCCACGATGGCGGCGACCAGCTTGGCGTATTCCTCTGGGCGGCCCAGCCGCTTCGGGAACGCCGCGTCTTTGGTCAGAGCCGTGGCGTATTCGTCCGGAATACCCTTGGTCAGCCCGGTCGCGAACAGGCTTGGCGCGATGGCCAACACGCGGATACCCAACGATCCGAGGTCGCGCGCCATGGTCAGGCACATGCCGGCGATGCCGGCTTTGGCGGCGGTGTAGGCGACCTGACCGATCTGGCCCTCGAACGCGGCGATCGACGCGGTGTTGATGATGACGCCGCGCTCCTCGTCCTCCGGCTCGTTCTGGCTCATGTAGCTAGCCGCGAGCCGGCTGATGTTGAACGAGGCGATGAGGTTGAGATCGATCACCGACTGGAAGGACTCGAGATCGTGCGGACCGGACTTCGACATGGTCCGTTTGGCGATGCCACCACCGGCCGTGGTCACCGTGACGTGCAGTCCACCGAGTTTGTCGACCGCGGTCTTCAGGGTCTCCTCGGTACCGGTGAAGTCGGTGACGTCTACCGGGTAGAAGTCGCCACCGATGCCGGCCGCGACGTCCTTGCCGTCCGAACCCTCGCGGTCCAGCACCGCGACGCTCGCCCCGCGGGCGGCCAACAGCTCGGCGCTGGCGCGGCCCATACCGGATGCGCCGCCGATGACAACCACCTTCTTGCCGTTGATCTCCATTCAAACCTCCGTGTTTGATCGCCGATCCGATTACCCGGCGTTGCCCTGCACGTTATCGCGGCCGCGCGTGACGTTGTCGGCCAGGCGTGTAAAGGTGGGCTGTGCTGCTGATCGACGTGGCGAGGGCCTCGGCCGAGGTGGGCGGCTCCGCTTCGCGGCTGGCCAAGATCGCGCGGATCGCCGACCTGCTAAGCCGGGCCAAGTCCGATCCCGCGCTGGTCGCGATCATCGTGTCGTGGCTTTCCGGGGAGCTGCCGCAACGCCAGATCGGTGTTGGCTGGGCGGCTTTACGGTCGTTGCCACCCGCCGCGGCGCAGCCCAGATTGACCGTCGTCGGCGTCGACGCCACCTTCTCGACGATCGGCGCCGTCTCGGGCAAGGGCTCGCAAGCGCGGCGCGCCGAGCTGGTTGCCGGATTGTTCGCGGCCGCAATAGAAGTCGAGCAGACGTTTCTGCGGCGGCTGCTGACCGGTGAGCTACGCCAGGGCGCGCTGGCCGGCGTGATGGCCGACGCGGTCGCCGCCGCCGCGCAGATCCCCGCCGCCGTCGTACGGCGTGCGGCGATGCTGGGCGGAGACCTGCCCGCGGTCGCCGCCGCGGGCCTGACCGGTGGGACGGTGGCGCTGGACGCGTTCACCCTGCGCGTCGGCCGACCGGTCGGCCCGATGCTGGCGCAGACCGCGGCAAGCGTGACCGAAGCGCTCGAAAAGCTGAACGGCACAGCGGCTTTCGAGGCAAAGCTGGACGGCGCCCGGGTGCAGGTGCACCGGGCGGGCGACCAGGTGACGGTGTACACCCGAAGCCTCGACGACGTCACCGCCCGGGTGCCCGAGGTGGTCGAGGCGACGCTGGCATTGCCTGTGACCGACTTGATCGCCGACGGGGAGGCGATCGCGTTACGCCCGGACGGCCGGCCGCAGCCCTTCCAGGTCACCGGGTCACGGTTCGGCCGATCCGTCGATGTCCCGGCCGCCCGCGCGACCCAGCCGCTGTCGGTGTTCTTCTTCGACATCCTGCACTGCGACGGCGTCGACCTCCTCGACGCGGCGACCAGCGAGCGGATGGCGGTGCTCGACCGGATCGCGTCCAAGCAGAACCGGGTCGATCGGCTGGTCACCTCGGATCCGGGCGTCGCCGCGGACTTCCTGCAGGCGACGCTGGACGCGGGGCACGAGGGTGTGATGGCCAAGTCGTTGACCGCCCGCTACGAGGCGGGCCGTCGCGGGGCCGGCTGGCTCAAGGTCAAACCCGTGCACACCCTGGACCTGGTGGTCCTGGCCGTCGAGTGGGGCTCGGGCCGGCGCCGCGGGAAGCTGTCCAATATCCACCTGGGCGCCCGCGACCCGGCCACCGGCGGCTTCATCATGTTGGGCAAAACTTTCAAAGGAATGACCGACGCGATGCTGGACTGGCAGACCGCGCGATTCACCGAACTGGCCGTCGGTCCGACCGACGCTTCCTATGTTGTGCAGCTCCGACCCGAGCAGGTGGTTGAGGTGGCGTTCGACGGCGTGCAGCAGTCCTCGCGCTACCCCGGGGGCCTAGCGCTGCGCTTCGCCCGGGTGCTGCGCTACCGCGACGACAAGGGCCCCGACCAGGCCGACAGCATCGACACCGTGCGTGCCCTGCACCAAAGCTGAACTAGTGGTTGCGCGATTGTGAACGTCACGACGTGGCACGCGGATTGGATGCGTCGGCACATCCACAGGCGCGTAGGGTCCCGGCCGTGGAAGGGCACAACGGGCACGTCAGCTACGTCCACACCGATGACGACCTGCCGCCGGTCGCGGTCATCGACCGCTCGCCGATCCGCACCAGGCACAAGATCATCTTCGCGGTGATCGCTCTGCTCGGTGCGGTCGCCTGGGCGGTCATCGCCTTCGTCCGCGGCGAGACGGTCAACGCGGTCTGGTTTGTCGTCGCGGCGATCTGCACTTACGTCATCGGGTACCGGTTCTACGCGCGGCTGATCGAGACAAAAATCGTCCAGCCGCGCGACGACCAGGCCACCCCGGCGGAGATCTTCGAAAACGGCACTGACTATGTGCCCACCGACCGGCGGGTGCTCTTCGGTCATCACTTCGCCGCCATCGCTGGGGCAGGCCCGTTGGTCGGCCCGGTACTGGCCACCCAGATGGGCTACCTGCCCAGCGCGATCTGGATCGTGTTCGGTGCGGTGCTCGGTGGCTGTGTGCAGGACTACTTGGTGTTGTGGATCTCCACCCGGCGACGCGGCCGTACCCTCGGCCAGATCGCCCGGGACGAGCTGGGCGCCGTCGGCGGGGCGGCCGCTCTCGTCGGAGTCTTCATCATCATGGTGATCATCATCGCGGTGCTGGCGCTGGTGGTGGTGCGGGCGCTGCAGCAAAGCCCGTGGGGTGTGTTCTCGATCGCGATGACGATCCCGATCGCCATCTTCATGGGCTGCTATCTGCGCTTTATCCGCCCCGGACGGATATCCGAGGTGTCGCTGATCGGATGCGTGCTGCTGCTCCTCGCGGTGGCCGGCGGAAACTGGGTTTCCGAAACCCGTTGGGGCGCAGCGTGGTTCAACCTGTCGCCGGTTACCTTGTCGTGGCTCGTCATCGTCTACGGGTTCGTGGCGTCGGTGCTGCCGGTGTGGTTGCTGCTTGCACCGCGCGACTACCTGTCGACGTTCATGAAGGTCGGCACCATCATCCTGCTCGCCGTCGGCATCCTGATCGCCCACCCAAGCATGCAGGCGCCGGCGATTTCGAGCTTCGCCCACCGCGGCAACGGCCCGGTGTTCGCCGGCTCGCTGTTCCCGTTCCTGTTCATCACCATCGCGTGCGGCGCGCTGTCCGGATTCCATGCGTTGATCTCATCCGGGACCACACCGAAGCTGCTCGAAAAGGAAAGCCAGATGCGGCTGATCGGCTACGGCGGCATGCTCACCGAATCGTTCGTTGCTGTCATGGCATTGATCACCGCGTCGATCCTCAACCAGCACCTGTACTTCGCCCTCAACGCGCCGGCCGCCCAGACCGGCCCGACGGCCGCCACGGCCGCGCACTACGTCAACGGCTTGGGCTTGTCGGGTGCGCCGGTCACCGACGAACAGATCCGCGCCGCCGCCGCCGGCGTCGGCGAGCACTCGATCGTGTCACGCACCGGCGGCGCCCCAACGCTGGCGTTCGGGATGTCGCAGGTGCTCCACCAAGTGTTCGGCGGGACGGGCCTCAAGGCATTCTGGTACCACTTCGCGATCATGTTCGAGGCCTTGTTCATCCTCACCACCGTCGATGCCGGCACCCGGGTCGCGCGTTTCATGCTCTCCGACGGGCTGGGCAATCTGGGCGGTCCGCTGGCCAAACTCCGCAACCCGAGCTGGCGGCCGGGCGCGTGGGGCTGCAGCCTGGCTGTCGCCGCGGCGTGGGGCAGCATGCTGCTGATCGGCACGACCGACCCGCTCGGCGGCATCAACTCGCTGTTCCCGCTGTTCGGTATCGCCAACCAGCTGCTGGCCGGAATGGCACTGACGGTGATCACCGTCGTCGTCATCAAAAAGGGTCTGCTGAAATGGGCGTGGATACCGGGCATTCCGCTGGTATGGGGGCTCGCCGTCACGTTGACGGCGTCGTGGCAGAAGATCTTTTCGTCAGATCCCAACCTGGGCTACTGGACTCAGCATTCCCGCTACGCCGCTGCCAAGGCGGCGGGTAAGACAGCGTTCGGCTCGGCGAAGACGCCCGACCAGCTGAACGACGTCATCAGAAACACCTTTATCCAGGGCACGCTGTCGATCATCTTTGCCACCGTCGTGATCATCGTGCTTGCTGCCGCGATTATCGTGACGCTCAAGACAATTCGCGGCCACGGCTCACCGCTGACCGAAGACGACCCAGTGCCGTCAAGGATGTTCGCGCCCTCCGGCATGATCCCGACTGTGGCCGAGCGGGAGGTGCAACGGCAATGGGACGCGCTGCCCGTGACTCCGTCGGGGTAAGCCGGTTGCGCCGCATCGCCCGCGCAATCTCCTGGTACTGGGGCACCGTGATGGGCGACACCCACTACCGCCGCTACCTCGACTACCGCCGACGCACGCACCCGGGCGAACCGGTGCTGTCCGAACGGGACTACTGGCGGGAGCGATACCGCGCCGAGCCCGGCGCGCGGTGCTGCTGACACCCCTGCCGACAAAAAAGTGCCCTCGACGTGCGATGACAGCGCGCGTCTTTGCGAAGGTTAAACCTCGGCGAACGAAGGTTACGGCAAGATGTACGGGGGAATGCATCTTGTCGTCGACGGGAGTCCGCTTTGGTGTCAGTCACGACCGGCCGAAAAGTTCAGGTGTTGGCGCGCGAACGGCAGCCAGCACCGCTTCGGCGGCCGCATCGTGCTCCGGTGCCGGTCGGGGCCGCCGAACGGGCTTACGCTGCGACAACGCGGCAGTATCGGCTGACGCTGACCCGGCGGGCGGCGATCACCGTTTGGGTCCTTGTCGTGGCCTACCGAACCCTGACCGACGGGCTCGCATTCAACCGCGAACTGCTGCTGGTCTACATCGCCACCGGGCTCATTGCCGCCAGCATCGGTTGGGGCCACAAGGTGTTCGCCGTCGTGTGCGACTGGCTCCCGTTCGCGCTTGTGTTGCTGGTGTACGACCTCAGCCGAGGGGCGGCAACGCTGATCGGAGCGCCTACCCTTTGGCATTTCCAGGCTCAGGCAGACCGATGGTTGTTCTTCGGCACTGTCCCGACCGTGTGGTTGCAGGAGCGCATCAAGATGCCGCAACCGCCGTGGTGGGAGGTGATCATCAGCGGCATCTACATGTCGTTTTTCGTCCTGCCCTACGTCGTCGCCGGAGTGCTCTGGCTGCACAACCGCAGCGACTGGGCGGCGTTTGTCCGGCGGTTCGTCCTGCTGTCGTTCGCCGCGCTGGTCGTCTACGTTGTCCTGCCCGCCGCGCCGCCGTGGGCAGCCGCTCGCTGCACCCCCGCCAACGTCGCCGGCGGGCCGTCCAACCCACGCTGCATGTTCAGAAGCGCCGCAGGTGTCCCGCACGGCGGGCTGCTGGGCAGCATGCACAGAAGCCAGCCGGGTGCACACCACTTCATCGAGCGCATCTCCACGCGCGGCTGGGGAACGCTGCACCTGCAGTCGGCCGGAGCACTGGTCAACTCCGGACAGGCCAGCGTAAATCTGGTCGCAGCGATTCCCTCCCTGCATGCCGCTTTGACCGCGATGATCTCGGTCTTCCTATGGCGCCGGGTCAGGGCGGGGTGGCGTCCGCTGCTGGTGGCTTACCCGCTGGCGATGGCCTTCGTGCTGGTGTACTCCGCCGAGCACTACGTGGTCGACATCCTGCTGGGCTGGGCACTCGCCGCGATGGTGCCACTGGTGCTCGCTCTGTTTGACAGGTGGTGGTCCAGGCGTACCGAAGTCAGCGGTCGCTGCTTCCGCTAAGCCAGCGGGCGATCTTGGCGGCGGCCTCGCCATAGAAGACGCGGTAGACGCGGTCGGCGACATAGCCGATGTGCGGGGTGGCGACCACGGTGTCCAGCGAACGCAGCGGGTGCGCGATCGGCAACGGCTCGGTGTCGAACACGTCCAGACCTGCGCCGCCAAGCCGGCCCGACCGCAGCGCGTCGATGAGAGCTGTCTCGTCGACGATCGGGCCGCGGGATGTGTTGACTAGCAACGCCGTCGGTTTCATCAGTCCCAATTCTGCCGCGCCGACCAGACCGCGGGTGCGCTCGCTGAGCACCAGATGGATGGTCAGGACGTCGGCTCGGCTGAACAACTCGTCTTTCGACACATAAGTCGCCCCGGATTGTTCGGCGGCCTCCGGAGTCAAGTTGGTGCTCCACGCGATGACGTCCATGCCGAACGCCGTCCCGACCCGCGCCACCCGGCTGCCGATTCGCCCGAGGCCCAGCACTCCCAGCACCGAGCCACCCAGCTGATGCCCCACCGTCGTCTGCCATCCACCGTCGCGCACCGATAGGGATTCGTCGACGATCCGGCGGGCGGTGGCAAGGATCAGCGCCCAGGTCAGTTCGACCGTCGACTCGACGTAGCCGCCGGTTGTGCTGACGTAGATGCCGCGTTCCTTGGCGGCCGCGACGTCGATGGAAGCGTTGAACGGCCCGGTCGAGGCGATCATCTTCAGCCGTGGCAGTTGCTCGATCACGTTACGCGGCAACGGTGTTCGCTCGCGCATCACGCACACGACGTCGAACGGCGCCAGCCGCTGCACGACGGCGTCCTGATCGGCGAGGTGATCGGTGAAGACGGAGATGTCTGCGTGCGCCGCCACTTCCGACCAGTCGGCCATGCTCAACGCGACATTCTGGTAGTCGTCGAGGATCGCGATCCGCATCGTGTCAATGTCCCACATCTGGTTTGACCGGCTCTCGGGCCGGGTAGTCACCACCGCGCGAAGCAGAAACAAAAACATGAAGAGGGAGTTGGAACGCATGGGAACCCACGACAAGGTGAGCAACAAAATCGACGACGCCGCAGGCAAGGCCAAAGAGGCCGTCGGCAAAGCCACCGGTGACGACCACACCAAGACCGAGGGAAAGCTTGACCAGGCGAAGTCCAGCCTGAAGGACGCGGGCGAGAAGGTCAAGGACGCCTTCAAGAAGTAAGCCACAACAAGCCAGCACAGAGGACGGCCACCGGTGGGCGGAGCCCCGGTGGCCTTCCGCTGTCTAGACCGTGCGTGCAATCGGCGGCAATGGGTAACCGATCCGAATGATCGGAACAATTGTCGGTGCGATCTTTGTCGGGCTCATTGTCGGTGCGCTGGCCCGGCTGATTCTGCCCGGCCGACAGAACATCGGCGTCATCATGACGATCCTGCTCGGCGCGATCGGGTCGTTCATCGGATCGTGGGTCACCTACCGGCTGATATCCACGGCCAATCAAGGCAAATTCGAACTCACCGCCTTTCTCGTCGGCATTATCGCCGCGGTCGTTCTCATCGCGATTTACGTGGGCATCACCGGCCGGCGCGGCACTACAACCCGGTGATACTCCAATGCTCGCCCGAGGCGTTACTTTCGGCGGGTTTGTTGGCCCCGAAGATGAACGGCGCGAACACGACTTCGCGGCCGTCCGGATCGCGGTAGGTAACCGCTCCGGTCGCCGCCCAATACGGATGGGACTCGACGGGTGGTATGCCCGCGTCGGAAAGCCTTGCCGCCGCTTGCTGTTGTGCCGTCGCATCGGGGAAGTACAGGCACAGTTGTTCGTGGGCGTCGACAGCGACGGGCTCATCGGCCTTGACGATCTCGAACGTCAACGCGGATCCGGGCAGCCCGAATATTGCGCCGGTGCTGCCATAGCTATCCCCGAACGTGGCACACAGCGGCAGTCCGACGACGTCGCGGTAAAACTGCACGGTTGACTCGAAATGTGCCGAGCGGCGAGCGAATCGGATCGCACCGATCAAGGCCAAATCTTCAGGCCAGCCGGTCGCCGATCCGGCGGGCGGTTGTTGTGTCATGGCGCTGACGCTATGACCTCAACCGAACTTGAGGTCAAGCGCAATCAACTTCGACCCAAAGGAAGGCTCGGCGGATTATGCCTGAAATAGATTTGGAAACCCTTTCGAGGCCCGAACACGGATACACCGTCGACGATGAGGACGACGACGATCCGGTCCTGCTCGATCAGGACGGCAACCACATCGAGACCTGGCGTGAGCGATACCCATGTGACCACCGAATGGCGCACGACGAATACGAACGGTTGAAGCCAAAGCTGCGCCGTCAGCCCGACCTCATCGGGTCGGCACTGGAGGAGATGCTGCGTTACGACAGCCCGTCGACCTCGGTGGTCTGGCGTTTTCCCACCGAGGATGTCGAGATCGCCGGTGTGGCGATCCCTTCGGGTGACCCTGTGCTACCGCTTATTTCGGCGGCCAACCGCGACCCGGCGGTCTTCGCCGACCCGGACGGGTTCGAGATCGCGCGCACCGATCTCGATCACGTCTCATTCGGCTACGGTCCGCATTTCTGCGTGGGCGCGGCGCTGGGCCGGCTGGAGGCCGGCATCGCCCTTCCCGCGCTGCTGGCACGCTTTCCCGCTCTGTCACTGGGTGTCCCCCGCGACGAGTTGCGGTTCAGGAGCGCGTTCATGACGCGAGGGCTGCCGCGGCTGCCGGTGCGATGGTGAGGGCCGCGCCCTCTTTGTTATTGCGCCGCCGGCGGGCATCCTTGGCGGTATGCATCTGATCAATGGAGTCCGTGACCCCGCGACAAGTTTTCCACTCGACACTGCCTTCGACGATGCGGGCGAACGTCGGCAGGCCAACCGCGCCGTCGCGGTCAGCGCCGTCGGGCTGGCACTGACCGGACTCGTCGAGCTGGCGATCGCGCTGGTATCGGGGTCGGTAGCGCTGCTGGGCGATGCGCTGCACAACTTGTCGGATGTCTCGACCAGCGCCCTGGTGTTCGTCGGATTCCGGGCGTCGCGCCGGCTGCCCACCGAGCGTTATCCCTACGGCTACGAACGCGCCGAAGACCTCGCCGGAATCGGTGTGGCACTGGTGATTTGGGGCAGCGCTCTGGTCGCGGGTTTTGAAAGCGTCAACAAGCTGCTTCGGCACGGCGGTACGACTCACGTGGGCTGGGGCATCGCCGCCGCGGCGGTGGGCATCGCAGGCAATCAGCTCGTCGCGCGCTACAAACTGACGGTGGGCCGACGGATCCGCTCGGCGACTATGGTGGCCGACGCCAAGCACTCGTGGCTGGATGCGTTGTCGTCGGCCGGGGCGATGCTCGGGCTGATCGGCGTGGCGCTTGGCTGGGCCTGGGCTGACGCGGTCGCGGGCATCGTCGTCACCGGATTCATCTGCCACGTCGGCTGGGAGGTGACCGCTGATATCGGTCACCGGCTGCTCGACGGCGTCGACCCGGAGATCATCACGACCGCCGAAACCACCGCCAGCGCGGTGCCCGGTGTCCAGCATGCGCATGCTCGGGCCCGCTGGACCGGGCGGACCCTGCGCGTCGAGGTGGAAGGTTTCCTCGACCCCGAGATTCGGCTCGCCGCGGCCGATCAGATCGGTCGCGCCGTAGCGTCCGCGCTGACGGCAAAGATTCCCGATATGCACAGCTTCACCTGGACGGCGCGCGCCGCCTGACGGCCGCGTCGATCAGGATCTCCGCCGCGGATCGCGCATGAAGTAGCGGAGCGGTGTCGTTGAGTGAGGTGGCCAGCGCCGTGGCGCCCTCGAACAGCACTGCCATGTGATGGCCCAACTGGTACGGGTCTTTCGCGTCGGCTTCCGCCGCCACCTCGGTGAGCCGGGTAATGAATTGCAGCTTGTGTTCGTGAACCACCTCGTGAACACCGGGCATGTGGTCAGCCGCCTCGACGGCCGCGTTGTGGAAAGGGCAGCCACGGAAACGATTGGTTGGCGGGCTGTCGAAGATCGCTAAGAGGCGGTTGCGCGGGCTTGCCCCGACCCTGTCGAGGGCCTTCTCGTTGGGCATCCCTCCGGTGTCGTGGATGCGGCGCAGGTACTCCTGCACCAGCTGCGTCTTGCTCGGGAAGTGCTGGTACATCGTGCGCTTTGACGCGTGTGCCTCTTCTGCGATGCGTTCCACCCCCGTCGCGTGAATGCCTTCGCAGTAGAAAAGCGATCCGGCGACGGACAGGATCCGTTCTCGCGCGTTGGCGCTGCTCACCGCCGGAATGGTCTGCTGATCGTCCATAATGCCGCCAGTATACCGATCAGTTTTATTACTACTAAATATTCGCTTTTCCAGCTTTTCTCGGAATACCGATCAGTTTCCCTGCGTTGCCCGGGAGGTCAGCACTGAACACCTGCGACCGCGAAGGGCGACAACGATGACCACCACGAACGACTTATTTCTGATCACCGGGGCTACCGGCAAGACCGGAGCCCACACCGTCCGCCTGTTGCGTGAACATGGGCGTAGCGTCCGCGCATTGGCGCACACCCTGGACGACCGCGCCGAGCGGCTAGCCGAACAGGGCGCCGAAGTCGTTCAGGGCGATCTGCTGGATTTTCCATCCGTTAGCGCCGCAATGGCCGGGGTGACCGCGGCCTACTTCAACTACCCGATCACCCCGGGGTTGATTGAGGCCACAGCAAACTTCGCGCAGGCGGCCAGTGAGGCCGGTGTGCACGCGGTCGTCAACATGTCGCAAATCTCGGCGCGCCGCGAAGCCAAAAGCAATGCCGCCCGGCAACATTGGATCGCCGAGCGGCTACTGGATCGCACGGCGCTTGTCACCACACATCTGCGACCCACCTTCTTCATGGAATGGCTGAACGCGTTCTGGGTCCGCGACGGCGACGAAGGCCTCTATCGGCTGCCCCTCGCCGATGTCCGCCACGCCCCCATCGCCGCGGCGGATCAAGCCAAAGTCATTGCGGCGATTCTGCAAAACCCCGATCCGCACGACCGTCAGATCTATCCGCTGTTCGGTGCCGACGAGCTCGATTGGCACTCCATCGCCGCGAAAATTGGCGACGTGCTGGGCATTTCGGTCCGCTACCAGCCGATCGAGATCCCGACGTTCGCTGCGGGACTGACGGCCGCGGGCGGGGCTCCCCACATCGTGCAGCACCTCAGCAACGTGACACAGGACTACCGCGACGGCGTCTTCTCCGGCATGAACAACCTCGTCGAGGTGATCGGCGGATCCAAGCCAATGACCGTTGAAGAGCACGTCGCCGCCACCCGGGCCACGTTCGACACCGACGGGCCCTACGGGATCACTGACGCGCGACTATCCGCTGCGTAACACAATTTTGGTCAGCTGCTAGGAACCTCTATCGGCCGGCCAGCGGGGTCGCCGTGGATGGTCCATGATCCAGCGGAGCGGAAGCTTGCCGCGGTGGCGTACGTGTCTTCCATGAATTGAAGGTAGGTAATCAAACCGCCGGAGACGCGGACGAGAATCGCGAACGGTGACGTTACTACCTTGTCGAGGGTGTGTGAGCGGTACCGGAAGGTGCCGAATACCGCTGCTCGGTCGTCGTCGCCGACTATGTCTGTCGCCTCGAAGAGTTCATTGGCCCACCAGGTGAACATCATGCCGAGCGCATCGGTGAACGACGAGGGACCGTGGTGGGTGCCCGTCCACGGCAGGATCTGCTTGAGCTCGGGGTTGTCTTGGTTTAGCGAGACGTAGACGGCGTCGGCGGCGACGAGGCGCCGAACGACCTCGGGATTGCCGAGATTCTGCAGCAGTTCGGTCACCGTGTCGACCGCGCTTCCCGCCATGTTGACTCCTTGTCGTTCGGCCTGCGGGCGGCATCGAGCGCAGTGTACGTGATATTTCATGCGCCTGCTCATAGTGGATCAGCAGTAAAGTTGTTCGGCCTAGCCCCAATATCGACAGTCATAAAGCAGGGAACAATCGACATGTCATTCACATGGATTATTGTGACCGTACGCGACAGACTCGTCAGGAGGCACGTCATCGTCGACACCATCGCTGAGCTCTACACCGTGCTGACTGATCCGCCGCGTTGAACGAACATAACGGCTAGGCGTCACCGATGCCGCTGCGGATGGATCCTGAGGTTTTCGCCAGGTTGCGCAGATCGGGCCCAATCGGAGAGCCGGGCCCGCCTGTCGGCGATGTCGAAAGTCGCCGCAAGAACCTCACCGCGGGAATGGCTGCAGTCGCGGCGTCGCGCCAGCCCATGTCGGGAATCGATCGCACCGACGTCGTGATCGCGGCGGGCGACGGCGCCGAGTTAAGGGTGTCTTGGTACACGAACACGACGGTCGATCCGCCTGGAAGCGCGGTTCTGTACTTGCACGGTGGCGGCTTCATCGTGCCGCTATTACCCATTTACGACGACATGATGCGCGAGTACACCAAACGCAGCGGTGTGCCAATGCTGTTGGTCGACTACCGGGTCGCGCCCGAGCACCCTCATCCCACTCCCGTTGACGACTGCTACGCAGCGCTGTGCTGGCTCGCCAACAGCGCCAGCGAACTCGACGTGGACCCGAAACGTATTGCGGTGATGGGGGAAAGCGCCGGCGGTGGACTCGCGGCCGGCGTTGCGTTGATGGCCCGTGATCGAGGCGGTCCCGCCCTGGCGCAGCAGTTGCTGATTTATGCGATGCTCGACGACCGAACCGTCGGGCCCGATCCGCAGTTGCCGCCGGAATATCTCGTCTTCGGCTACGACGACAATCAGACCGGCTGGGGCGCGCTGCTCGGTGCGGCGTGGCGCGGCGACGACGTGTCCCCGTACGCGGCGCCCGCGCGAGCGACCGATCTTTCCGGCCTTCCTGAGACCTACGTCGATGTCGGCGATCTCGACATCTTGCGCGACGAGAACATCGAGTACGCACGCCGACTCATGGCCGCTGGGATTCCCACCGAACTGCACGTCGTTCCGGGCCTCCCCCATGGCTTCGAAATGGCCGCCCCGGATGCGGCAGCGACCCAACGCGTCATGGCACATCGCCTACGCCGACTGAAACGCCTCTAGTCCTGACATCGTGGTTTGGGAATAACTTGATATGTCATGTAATTGAATGTTACGGTTCGATTCGCACAGGCTGCGGATCCCGTCGGCGCGCGATAACGGCGTCGACGCCGGCAATCGCTGCGGAAGGCACCGACGATGAACACGACGACGGGCGATCGCTATCGCCTGGCCGACAAAACGGTGTCGCGCGCGGGGTACGCAGCGATGCAATTGGCCGGCGACGGCGTCTACGGTCCGCCCCGAGATCTTCAAGAAGCGCTCGCGGTCTTGCGTGCCGCCATCGACGCCGGTGTCGATCACATCGACACTGCCCAGTTTTACGGGCCCGGCGTGGTCAACTCGTTGATCCGCGAAGCACTCTTCCCCTACCCCGACGGGTTGGCCCTGGTCAGCAAGGTTGCTGCGCGACGCAACAATTCCGGCGGTGTCCTGCCGTACGACGACCCCGATCAGCTCCGCGCCGGCATCGAGGAAAACCTTGCGACGCTCGATGTCGAGCAGCTCACCGCGGTGAACCTGCGCGTGTTGGACAAGGAGGTGCCCAACCCAAAGGTTCGTCGAGCAGCTGGGCGCATTGGTGACCGCGCGGGACGAAGGTCTGATCGCAGGTGTAGGGGTCAGCAACGTCACTCACCGGCAGTTGCTGATGGCGCTCGAAGTCACCGACATCGTCTGCGTACAGAACGCGTACAACCTCGCGGATCGGTCTTCGGCGCCAGTGCTCAAGGAGTGCACCGCCCGGGGCATCCCGTTCGTCCCGTTCTGTCCATTGGGCTGGCCCAAGGAACAACATCACGCCATTCGGACTAATCCAGTGGTCAACCGCGTGGCTGCCGACCACGGTGCGACGCCGGCCCAGCTCGCTCTCGCCTGGCTGCTGGCGATCGCTGACAACGTGCTGCTGATCCCCGGGACGCGTACTCGCGGCCACCTCACCGAAAACCTTGCCGCTGGTGCGTTGTCGTTGGGCGACGACGACGTCGCCAGTCTCAACACAGCATTCGGCGAACTGGAATCGGTTCAGCATCAACAGAACTGAGTATCACCATCTGTCAAGGAGGGCAATATGAATCAAGCGCTGTGGATAGTCGCGATTGTTTTGGCGGCGAGCTTCGCGGGCAGCGGGCTGATGAAGCTACTCGTTCCCAAGGACAAGCTCGTCAGCTCTGGTCAAGGTTGGGCGGCCGACTACACGCCGACCAACATTCGATTGATCGGAGTCATTGAGCTGCTCGGCGCGGCGGGGCTGATCGTGCCTGCGATCACTCACATCGCCCCAATTCTTGTCCCGTTGGCCGCGGTCGGCTTGGCCTTCGTGATGTTGGGCGCGGCAAGCGTTCATGCGCGCCGCAAGGAAGCGATGAATATCGGAGTCAATGCCGTACTTCTGGCGCTGGCCGTGTTCGTTGCATGGGGCAGGTTCGGACCGTACCCGTTTGCCTGACGTTCCGGGAAAGTTGTAGCCATGACGATGCCGGCAGTGGTACTGACCGCTGAACGAAAAATCGCCCTCGAAGAACGTCCACGGCCAGCACTGCGACCCGACCAGGTCATCGTCGAAGTGGAGCTGTGCGGCATCTGCGGAAGCGATTTGCACGCAGCACAACTGCCGCAGGTCTACCTCGGCGACTGCATCATGGGACACGAATCGACCGGGCGGATTGTCGCCGTCGGCACCGACGTGGCGAATTGGAGCATCGGTCAACGAGTCGCGGTCAACCCTAACGGAAACGTCTGCGGGGTCTGCGAATTCTGCAGATCGGGGCGGCCCAACTTCTGTCGTCAGGCCACCCTCGAAACGGCACTGGGTCTGCAAGCCAACGGCGCACTCGCGCCGCTGATGGCAGCATTTCCGTCCCACCTGCGGGCCATCCCACCAGAAATGTCCGCACGGGACGCGGCCTGGGTCGAACCCGCCGCGACCGCCCTGCGCGCCGTGGAGCAGGCCGGCGATCTGCGGGGACGGACCGTGCTGGTAACCGGCGGCGGCCCCATCGGCCAGCTCGCGTGCAGACTGGCGTATCTCAAAGCCCCGCGACGTGTTCTGCTTATGGAGCCCGCCGCCGATCGGGCGGCGTTCGCGCCCAAATCGCACGCCACAGTGATCACCGCCGAGGAGGCTGCCGACGCCAACGTGACCGTCGATGTGGCGATCGAATGCTCGGGCAATCAGTCGGCTACGGCGTCCGCGATGAGTCTGCTCGCACCGCGCGGCACCCTCGTCGTGGTCGGCTCGGGCGCGGGAACCGGACTGGACGCGGCAACCATACTGCTCAAAGAGATTGCGGTGCGCGGGTCCTACACCTACACAGACGAATTCGACCGCGCGATCGACCTGCTCGCGACCGGCCTGCTCGTAGTGGACGACCTGACCAGCGTCGTCACACCACTGCCCGACACTCTGGCTGCCTTCGAGGAATTGCGGGCCGGCCGAATCATGAAGGCTTTGATCGCACCGAACTGAAAGCAGGACATGACCGACAAACCAGGCACACACCTCGACTTGGTGCGCACGTTGATCCGCGCCGTCGACGCCGCAGACCACAACGCCATCGCCACACTCACGGCGGCGGACGTGCACTTCCGTTTCGGAAACTCCGCGCCGACCGACACCCAATCCGAACTGCTTGCAGCAGCCCAGTCTTTTCGCGATGCGATCGCCGATCTGCGCCACACCATCCTCGACCTGTGGGAGGTCGACGACGGCATGGTGGTCGCGCTCATGGAGGTGTATTACCGGCGACTTGACGGCCGCGAGCTGAATTTGCCCTGCTGCAACGTCTTTGGAGTACACAATGGAGTCGTCAACGATTACCGCATCTATATGGACGTCAACCCGGTACTCGCGCCCTAACGGCCCGCTCGCCTACAGCGGCGCGGGGGGCAGCGAAGCATTGAGGTTCAGGCTCGCCTGGATGTGTTCCAGCGCCGCGGTAAACGGAGCGACAAGTTCGTCGGGCAACGGTTCGAAAAACAATCTCTTGACCAGCATCGCGTGACCGGGTGCCGCGTCGACCATGGCATTCATGCCTTTCTTGGTCAACACCGCATCAGTCGCCCTCCCGTCTTCGGTGGACTGCACACGCTTGGTTAGCCCACGGTCGCTCAATCGCCGCAGGTGGTGAGAGAGCCGGCTACGTTCCCAGCCGATCAAGGTAGCGAGATCGGTGACCTGTAGCTTGTGTTCGGGCGCATTGCTCAAAGCGTTGAGTACGTGATAATCGGATAACGACAGACCGCTATCACGCTGCAACTGGCGGTTGATCTCATAGTTCATCCGCAACTGGACGCGCATATAGGCAACCCAGGCGCGGAGCTGTGACGCGGACAGCCACGGGCTGTCGGCAGCCGGTGAGCGGCGAGGACGTGGCATTTCACGATCTTTCTGCTGGACTTTTCACGCTTAGTATCCGACAAGTACGCGCTGCAGGCCCAGCGTTATTCGGGATTCGCTGAGTATGCGCGCAAGACCTCGCGGACCATCCCGGTTGTCGCACTCACGCCTACCGGTGCGGCGAAGCCGCGCGCATGAAGTTGCCTATTTCACTGTCGTGTTGGTCCCGGTGACCGCAGTCAAGACTTGGCCGACTTCCTCGGCAGGATCGTTCATCACCGTGTAGTCGGTCTCGTCACGGATCTCTGCGAAGTGGTCGGCTACTTCCTCGATGGACAGGTCTCGGTTGAAATATCCCTTGGTTCTGCCGATGAAGAACCGCGAAACCTGACCTCCCCCCGCCGTGTAGATCTCGCCAGAAACCGGGCAGTTCTCGTGTGCGAGGAAGGCGACTACCGGTGACACCAACGCGGGGGCAAGCGTATCGGTGAACATCTTGGTCAGCTGTTCCTTTACCTCTTCAGCCTGCGGACCAAACTGGTCATCAGCTTCTGGCCCTTCCAGCGAATGAGCAAGCATCCGGGTGTAGGCGATTGGACTCACGGCGTTGGCCTTGATGTTGTGCGCCGCTCCTTCGGCTGCGATGACTCGAGTGAAGCCAATCAAGCCGGTTTTCGCTGCGGCGTAATTGCTTTTGTGCGGAGAGCCCAGGATTCCCGACGCCGAGCAGGTGCTGACCACCCGGCCGTAAACCTGCTCGCGCATGATCACGAATGCCGGCCTGGTCACGTTGAATGCTCCCTTGAGATGAACGTCGAGAACAGGATCCAGCAGATCCATCGTCATCGCGTCAAAAGTCTGATCGCGCAGGATTCCCGCGTTGTTCACGACGATATCGAGCCGCCCGAAGTTATCCATCGCGGTCTTGATGATGGCCGCGCCACCCTCGGGGGTCGCGACGCTGTTGACGTCAGCGACGGCCTCACCGCCGTTGGCTCTGATCTCACTGACCAACTGCTGAGCTGGACCATCGTCCGAACCCTCGCCGGTCACCGAACCTCCGATGTCGTTGACCACCACGCGCGCTCCACGCGAGGCCAGCAGCAGCGCGTGAGACTTGCCCAGTCCCCCGCCGGCGCCGGTGACAACCGCAACTCTGTCGTCAAACCTCAGGTCGGTCATGGCAATAACCTGCTCTTTCTAGGGGAAGCCCGCCGCGTACGAACGGAGGGAGCGAGTCGAGGATGTTTTCGTCGAAGCCTCCGTGCTCGTCGAGATAATCGACGAGCAAACCGATTCTGGCCGGGGCCACCTCGCTCATAAGTGGTCGATCAGTCCGGACGGCGTGCCTAACATGACAACAGCGCGCACGTCCGTACCTCTCTCGATACGAGCAAGATCCTTTAGATAGTGACGACTATCTTAAAAGCAGTCAACAGTCGAAGTTTGGGGGCCCTTGTGAAGGCAGCGCTCCTAGCAGTTGGCAAGACCGCCCCTACGCTCGAACACACCCCAGACACACCAACCATCTACCGCAGGGACGGGTGTATCGGGCCTGTCTCATTAACGGTGGATTCACCGGCTCTCGAACGCGATAGCGAAGGCGTTCAAAGTTGTTGCTACCGCATGGCCCATCGTGCCGAGCCGGTCTGAATACCGTTGCAGCTCAGAATCTGTCGAAGATGCTGTTGACAATGTCGTCACCGATGCCGATGCCCGCGCCGGTGACGATCGCCTGGCCAAACCGCCCGCCAAGGAACCGCTGCAACCCCCCGCCAGCTGGCGCGGGCTGCTGGTACTGCGGTTGGTATTGGGGTTGGTACTGAGGTTCGTATTGCGGCGGTTGGGCGTACTGGGCGGTCGGCGGGTAGTACGGCGGTGCGGACGGCTCGGTGGCAGCGACGTGGTTGTCAACCAGCGCGTGAATCGCCTGCAGAAGTTCCGTGGTCGTGCTTTGCTCGTCGCGGATCGCTAACGCCGATCTCCTTGAGGTCCAATGCCCATTCGCGGGCATTTGGGTCGCCCGCAGCGGATGCGGTGGACAATTTGCCGGCGAGCGTTTGGATCAACGTTCCGGTTTGTTGCGCCTGCTGCTGCAGAGCACTGAATTGGCGGTCCACGGTCTCGGTGTCCACTGGTCGCGCTCCCTAGCTAGGTGTCCGAACTGACTCCTACCATCACAGCCGACCTTGCTGAGACCCGGCTGAACGATTTCTATGATTCGTTTGGGCCAGCCAGACTTCACCCCGACGAGGACTCAGATCGTCGACACCATTCCTCCGTCGCACCTGATCGCTGTGCCAGTGATATACGACGCCTGCGCGCTGCAGAGAAAGGCGGCGACGGCGCCAAATTCCTCGGGCTGGCCGTAGCGGCCCATGGGTATCTGGCGAAACACTTCTTGCTCGGCCTCGGCGACCGAGACGCCAGAGGCCTTCGCGACGGCTTTGTCGACTTGTTGAGTTCGCGGTGTCGAGACACGGCCCGGTAGAAGCGAATTGACCGTAATGCCCAGCGGGGCAACCTCTCCAGCGAGGGTCTTCAAATATCCCGATAGCGCAGCGCGGCCCAAGTTGGACAATGCGAGATTGGGTATTGGCTCCACGACGCTGGTGGAGCTGATGCTAAGGATGCGTCCCCATCGCTTCGCCGACATGCCAGGAAGGGCCAATCTCACCAACTCCAGCTGCGGCATAAGCAATGTCGCTGTTGCCGAATCGGCGGCACCAGCCTCAATGTCAACCGCACGCCCCGGCGGCGGACCCGGCCCGTTGAGAACCAAGATGTCGATATCGCCGACTTTGTCAGTCGCAGCGTGGAACAGTTTCCCAGCACCACCCTCGCCGGCAAGGTCACATCCGACCGCAACCGCCCCGGGCAATCCGACGGCCACGTCCTCCGCCCGGGCGGCCGACCGGCCGTTAATGACGACAGTCGCGCCTTCCTCAGCAAGCGCCTGCGCGGTTGCCAGCCCCAAACCCGATGTCGATGCGCAGATCAACGCCGTGCGGTGATCCAAGCCTAAATCCATTGAGCTGCCTTTCAGCACAGTCCGTTTGAGAGTACTCAGCGGCAGGCTTCAGCGGTTGGGGTTGGCCAGGTGTTGGTCAGTTGCCAAGGCGTTCGCAGTAAAACTTCAACGTCTTTGACCGACGTGCTCCCCGCCTCCCGATAGATTGCTTGGATGACAAACATCCTGCTCGTCGGGGCCGTCATTGCCTCCGTCGCGATAACCCTCTGGCTCGTCCAGCGAGGTGGTCGCAACCGCTGACGTTTGCCGACGAAGGAACCTCGAAAAGCCGTTGGCGATGCCGAGGGCAGCCCCAGCGAATCCAAATCCGCCGCTGCCAGACCCGCCCGATTCGCCGTGATCTTCCGCCCACACGGCCCGCGAAGTAGCGTACCGGCATGAGAGTCCTGCTCGTCGAGGACGAACCACGATTGTCGGCGACCCTGTCAAGAGGTTTGAAGGCCGAGGGCTTCGTCGTCGTCTCCGTCGACACGGGCGTCGAGGGCCTGCGCGAGGCAATCGACAATAGCTTCGACGTCGTGGTGCTCGACATCATGCTCCCCGGCCACAGCGGATATGAGGTGCTGCGTCGAATGCGGGCGCAGGAAGTGTGGACACCGGTGCTCATGCTGACTGCAAAAGATGGCGAGTACGACCAGACCGATGCGTTCGATCTTGGGGCGGATGACTATCTGACGAAACCGTTTTCGTTCAGGGTGCTCGTAGCGCGCCTGCGCGCGTTGGTGCGTCGCGGTGCGCCCGAGCGGCCTACGGTATTGACCGCTGGTTCGCTGTCACTGGATCCTGCTCGGCACACGGTCCAACGCGATTCGACCCCAATCACGCTGACTCCCCGTGAGTATGGGCTGCTTGAGTTTCTGATGCGCAACAAGGACACGGTGGTGACGAAAGCCGAGATATTGCGCAATGTGTGGGATGCGCACTATCAGGGCCCTGACAATGTTGTTGAGGTCTATATGGGATATGTACGCCGCAAGATCGACGTCCCCTTCGGTACCAACACCATTGAGACGATCCGAGGCGTCGGCTACCGGTTGGTTTGTTGAGGCAACGTCACGATTACGCAGGTTCCGCCGCCCGGGCGGTCGTCGATACTGACCGTGCCGCCGTGCGCGGCCACGACCTCGGCGACGATCGCCAAGCCCAGGCCGGTCCCTCCGCCACTGCGGGCACGGTCTGAGTCTAGGCGGACAAACCGTTCGAAGACTCGGGCTCGGTCGGCCGGGGCGATGCCTCCGCCGTCATCACTGACGGTGAGTACGACGCTGCTGTCTTGGCTGCCAACATGGATGTCGACACGCGATTTCGCATGGCGCACAGCGTTATCCACGAGATTGCGAACCACCCGCGAGACCGCTGCCCGGTCGCCGATCAAACGCGCCGCAGAGATTGCGGTGTGGATAGTGCAGCCGTCGCGCCGAACCCGAGCGGCCTCCAGTTTGGCGAGCTCATCAAGCGGTACCTTCTCCTTACGCACCATCAGGTTTCGTTCATCGGCGCGGGCCAGCAAGAGCAGATCCTCGATCAGCACCCGCATGCGGTGCGCCTCGGGAAGCAGGGTGTCGATGGCCAATTCTGCATCGAGTAGTTCCGGATGCGCCTCGGCGACTTCCAAGCCGGAGATGATAGTGGCCAGCGGACTACGCAGTTCGTGAGAGGCGTCGCTGAGGAACTGCTGTTGCGCTCGGTGGCCGGCTTCCAGGCGCGCCAGCATTTCGTTCATGGTGACTGCCAGGGCTGAGATTTCGTCACGACTCGTTGGCACGGGTACCCGTTCAGCCAAATCGGAGGTTGAGATTTCAGCCACCCTGCTGCGAATCGCGTCCACCGATTGCAGTGACCGGCGAACGAGCCGGTAGCTGGCGGCTGCTGCCACCCCGCTGATGATCGGCGCGCCGCCAGCCACAAGCAGCGCGACAATCCGCACAGTCGCCTCGACCGCCTCGCTACCGCCGCCGACGAGCACCGTGTACTCACCGGATGCAGTGTTGACCCGCTGACCGCTCACCCGCATGTCGTCGTCGGGCACCGCATCGTCTGACATGCCGCGGCGCAAGTTGAAGTTGAACTCCGTGATAGGTACCAGAGGTTTCGCAGGCGCCGACCCGGCCCGCTTGACCACCTTGCCGTCCGGGGCAATCAGTTGGACCGCGACCACGCGCTGGGTGGTGGTGAGAAGCACGCTGTCGAGATGGTCGGGCGAATCCGAATGCAGGGCGTCAACAATGGCGCGAACTCTGCCCGCGGTGGCGTCGTCGACACCCGCTAACAACGACCGATACAAGACCAGGTCAAAGGCCGCGCCCGCGAAGGCAAGGACGACCAGCACGACCACCGCCGAGATTGCGGCTGAGCGAGCAGGGATACCCAAACTGGGCAGGCGCAGCAGGCGAACAAGCTCACTTCGCCGCGGCGGCCGGGAAGACACCGACATAGTCTGATTCTGCAGGGCTAATAGCCGGCTGAGAACAGCGAAATCACCCTCCCTTTGGTGCCGGACACCCAGCTCAATGCCTTCCTCAGCGGCTTCTCAGCGGCCTTCTCATACCGTGGCGCTCCCATGTTGATGGCGATCGCAAGGGAGGGATGGGGGATGCTGAGCCACCACATCGATGCGGCCCGCCAGTCCGTGGCGCGCCGACCGACCTCTGATTTTCACGGCACCGGACGGCTCGCCGAGTCCGGGGCCAGTGTTCTAAGCAAGCCACGGTTGCGCGGATGGATCCACCTTTATTGCGCCTATGTGGCGCTGGTAGCCGGTTCGGCGTTGGTCGCGGTGTCGTGGGCCGTGGTATCGACCCGGGCTGGGCACGCAACGTTGGCCTACACGCTGGCAATCGTGGCGATGTTTGCCGTAAGCGCGACGTATCACCGTGTCAGTTGGGGTTCGACGGCTGCCAGGAGCCGGATGAGGCGGCTGGACCACTCGATGATCTTTGTGTTCATCGCTGGCACCTATACGCCGTTCGCCAGGCTGGACATGCCACCGTCGACTGGGCATCAGGTATTAGCGATCGTGTGGGGCGGGGCGCTGGCCGGAGTTGGTTTGACGGTGTTCTGGCCCGGCGCTCCGCGCTGGCTGGGCGTGGCGCTCTATTTGCTGCTGGGGTGGGTAGCGGTTTCGTACGCAGGGACGATCCTGCATAACGCTGGCGTGGCCGCGGCGGTACTGCTCGCGATCGGCGGCGCCCTTTACAGCCTTGGCGCGGTGTTTTACGCACTACGCTGGCCCGACCCGTGGCCCGCGACCTTCGGCTATCACGAGATATTTCACGCGTGTACCGCAGTCGCGGCGGTTTGCCACTTCGTGGCGGTCTGCCTCACGGTGTTCTAAGACATGCAGCTTCCCAACGGCTTCTCAGCGGCATGCTCGTAGGCTGGCGCTCCCGTGTCGTGGGAGTTCGTTGATGAAGGTCGCATCCGTAGTCGCTCGCCAAGTGCTGGACTGCAAGGCCCGTCCGTTGGTGGAGGTTGAAATCACCACTGACACAGGCCATGTCGGCCGTGGCGCATCGCCGACCGGCAGTTCGGTCGGCGCGCACGAGGCGTTCGTCCTGCGCGATGGAGACCGGTCCGAATACAACGGGCTGAGCGTGCACCGCGCCGTCTCGGCCGTGACCGACGAAATCGCTCCCGTTCTTGTCGGCGCCGAACTCGACGACCCGCGGTCCCTGGACCGGGTCATGATCGAGCTCGACGGCACGCCGGACAAGCACCGGCTTGGCGGAAACGCCATCTACTCCACATCGATCGCGCTACTGCGCGCGGCGTCGGCGGCGGCGGGCATTCCGACGTCCACCTATGTCGGTGGGCTGCTGGGAATGAAACCGCCGACCACCGTGCCGGCGCCCAGCTTCAACATGATCAACGGCGGCCGCCACGGAGGTGTCTTCCAGACGTTCAACGAGTTCCTCGTCGTGCCTTACCGCGCCGACTCCATCGAGTCGGCGGTCGAAAAAGGTGTGACTCTGTTCGGGGTGCTGGGAGAGGTGCTTGCGCGACGGCTTGGCCGCCCGCCGCTGATCGCCGCGTCGTACGGGTACGTCGCTCCGTCCAGCGACCCGCGTGTCGTCATGGAGGTGCTGTCCGAGGCCGTCGAGCGCGCCGGCTGTGCCGACATCATGGCGTTCGCACTGGACTGTGCGTCAAGCGAGGTGTACGACAAGAGCACGCAGACCTACGCGTTCAACGGCGAGCGGGTGACCGCCGAGGCCCTGATCGATTACGCACGCACGCTGTCGGAGGACTTCCCGATGGTGTTCATCGAGGACCTGCTCGACGCGGATGACTGGGACGGGTTCACAAAAGCGACGCAGACCATCGATCGGTCCATCATCCTCGGCGACGACCTGATCGTCACCAACCGCGAACGCCTGCAACGGGCCGTGAAGACTTCGGCCGTCGACGGCTTCATCCTGAAACCCAATCAGGTAGGGACCATCGCCCAAGCACTGGACTGCTTCGAATACGCCTCGCAGAACGCTATTCTGGCGATCCCGTCGGGCCGGTCCGGCGGTGTCATCGACGATGTTGTGATGGACCTAGCGGTGGGACTAGGCGCGCCGTTCCAGAAGAACGGCGCGCCGCGGTCGGGCGAGCGCATCGAGAAACTCAACTTTCTGTTGCGCGCGGCCGAACGCATCCCCAATTGCGCGCTCGCAGACGTGCCGGCACTGGTGCGGTTCTGAGCGACGCCGAATCAGCCGCCGAACACCAGCCCTGCCGTTAAAGCAGCCGCACACACCGCCGACACGATCGAAAGTGCCACCCAGTCAGCCTGTTTCGGCTTCGACGGCGCCGCCGAGATCTGACCGTTGCCGCCGCGGGCGGTGATCGCATCGCCCATCTCGTCGGCCCGTCGCAGTGTCACGGTGATGACTGCGACGACCAGGTCGATCACGTCTGTTCCCAATTGCCGTAGACGGGCCCTGCGGGTGGGCGGTGTCTCTTTGGGCCGCAACCGCCGAGCGGCGTAGAGCACCCGGAATTCGTCGATCAGCATCGGGAAGGTGCGCAGTGCGAGCGCCAATGCGACGGACCAGTCGTCGACCGGGACGCGCAATGGTCGCAGTGGGCGACCCAAAGTGGCGACCGCGGGGGCGATTTCGGCGACGTTGGTCGTCCACGACACCAGCGCGCCCATCCCGAGCAACACGACCGACAGCGCGGTGAAACGCAGGAATTCCAATAGACCGCCGAGACCGAGCGTGACCGTGCCCACCTGAATCTGCGGACTGCCGCCGGCCAAAGTCGCAGTCATACCGACGACTGCCAGCATGATCCACAGCCAGCGCGGGGGCGACGGCAGCACGCCTCGGGGAATATGGGCGACCCACGCTCCCGCCAGCACCAGCGCGGCCACGAATCCGATCGCCATCCATCCCGGATACAACGTCAGCAACATCGAAATGCCAAAGGCAACAAGCAGTTTGGTGCCTGCCCACAGCTCGTGGATGACGGAGCGCCCGGGCACCGGGCGCAGCAGCACAACGGGTCGACGTGTGCGGCGGGTCGGGTGCTGCGTCGGCGGGGGCGCCGTCAACTCACTTGCCGGGGCCGCGACCGGCGCCGGGGCCCGCAGACCGTCGCGCAGGTGCAGAGTGCGCGGGCACAGCTCTTCCAGCCCCGCGAAGTCATGCGATATGACCACAACGGTCAGCCCGGTGTCACGGCGCCGGTCTGCGAGCAGCCGCACAAGACCCCGCTGGCTGGCGGCGTCTAGTCCCGCGAGTGGCTCGTCGAGTATCAATACCCGCGGTGACCGCGCGAGCAATCCGGCCAGGACCACGCGGCGCATCTGGCCGCCGCTGAGCTGGTCGATGGGCCGCTTCGCTAGCGCCGCATCCAGGCCGACAGCGGCCAGCGCTGCGGTCACTCGCGCGTGGTCGTCAGGCGAAAAGCCGCCCGCCGAGGCCACTTCGAGGTCGACACGGCTGCGCATCAACTGCAATCGGGCCGCTTGGAACTGCAGCGCTACGGCGCCGACCTGCTCGGAGGCGAGCCGCTCGTCAAGCAGACAAGTGCCGGTGGTGGGTTCCGTCAACCCGGCCATGATCCACGCCAGCGTCGACTTACCGGAGCCGTTGCCGCCGTGGATGAGCAGCCCCTCGCCCTCATGCACTTCGAAGCTGATATCGCGGAGCGCGGTCTGCGCCCAGGGGGTGCCACTCCCGTATTCGTGGCCGACGCCTGCGAGTTTGAGCACCGGCGCGTGAGAGTGGTGTCCTGCCGTGACAGTCGGCGCGGGCGCGGGAGCGGTCTCGACCATGGCGGTGTTATCCAGCGAGTCGCTGAGATTGATTGTGCGGTCGGCGTACTCGGCCTCGTTGTTGTAGTGGGTGATGTGCACCAGCGCGGTTTGGTGATGGTCGGTGAGACCGGACAGCACGGCCAGCAGTGCGTCCCGGCCCTGCTGGTCGACCATGCTGGTGACCTCGTCGGCAATGAGCAGCGCCGGCTCCCGCGCCAGCGCAGCGGCCACGGCGAGGCGCTGCAGTTCCCCGCCGGACAGGCCACCGGTGTCGCGTTCGGCGAGGCCGTCCAGCCCGACTTCACTAAGTAATCGGTTGACATCGGTCGTCTTGCCGGGAGGCAGTCCCCACACCACGTCGTCGGCGACCCGCGTGCCCAGCACCTGGCTTTCCGGGTGCTGCATGATGACGGCGGTGCCACCGAGTTGACCGAGACCCACCGCACCAAGGCGTTCGACCGTGCCCGAGGTCGGTTCGCGGCCGGCCAGGATCAGCATCAGCGTGGTCTTCCCGGAGCCGTTGGCACCGGTGACCACAACGTGTTCGGCTGGCCGCACATCCAGGCTGACCGCAGGCAGTGCGTCGTAGTCGGTGTCCGGGTAGCGCAGGCGCACCTCGTCCAGCCGCACCGGGACCGGCTGGATCGGTCCGGCGCCGGCCGACGCGTCCAGTTTGTGCACATCGGGAATGCCGCCCAGCCGCTCCAGCACGCGCGAGAGCGCCCACCAACCGATCAGCGAGGCGCCCATGATGGCGACGACGGCGAATCCGAGGGCGAGCCACTGCCAGTAATCCAATGCTGCGGCGAAGATCCGCTTGACCTCCTGCCCGACCGCGTGCAGGTGCGGCACCCGCGCCAGGACTGTCGCAACTCCGTCCACGGCGGCGGTGATCGCGTGGAACAACAGCTGCCGAAGCGGCGCCAGGACGGTCAACGCGATAACCACCACGGCACCGGCGCCAACACCGGCGCCCAAGGACGCCGCGGCGACGGTCCGCGGGCCGTGACCGCGGCGTTTCACGATTCCAGCCAGTCCGCCGACATAGGCGCAGAGCGCGACCGCCCCGAAGCCGCTCAAGCCGACTACCAAGAAGCCGATCACAGCGGCTGCGAACGTCGCGGTGATCAGAACGCGGATCCGATAGCGGTAGGCCAGCAGCCCCATCGGCACGGCGCCCAGCAGACCCAGCCCACCCGCGTGCGGGAGGACGACCGCAATGATCGCAATCGCCGCGCACAGAGCGCCCATCACCGATGCCTGCGCCAGTTCGCTGGGTCGTAGCGATCGAGCCTGACCAAATCCGCTCATCGACGGCGTGTGACAGTCGTCGGTATCATCCCGATAAACCGCGTGAATCATATTGCCCCGTAACCAAATCGAGCCCACGACGCGTTTGCCCGCTAAGCCAAGCAACGCATCCTGAGCATGGGAGCGCCAGCCTACAAACGGTTCGCTGAGAACTCGTTGAGAAGTTCGCTGGCCTCGAGGTCCCCCGGGCCGTGACCTGCGGTTTCTAAGTGGAGCTAAGGGGACTCGAACCCAAACCCTGACCAGGACGGCTACGGTGCAGGCGGGATGCGATGCCCCTTCCCCGAGGTGCCCGGGTGGCGGATCGTGTTGTGGCCGAGCTTGCGATTGTGGATGGGTTCGCGCGCCGACTTCTGGTGTTCGAGCTGCCGGATCAACTCATGCTTGGCTTCGTGAAGGGCGCGGGTGATGTCGCGGTTGTCGGCGACGGCCACGAGCGGCGGGAGACCCGGCAAGGTCGTCCGCAACGTGACGCGCTGCTCCTTGCGGCCGCGGTCCTGCAACGAGACTTCCAGGCTGATGTCAGGTGGGTCCCACCGGCCCAGATGCGGCTCGAGCGTGGCCAACGCCTCCAGCACGTGCCGACGTTCCGTGGCGACGAATCCCGCACCCATGTGCAGGACATACTCGCCGAGCGGATTACGCGTTCTGTCGCGGGACCTTCTCATCGTGCTGATGGTGACCTCATCTCGGGCGATCTGGTTGCTGAACGATCGTGGCCAGCAGCTGCGAAAGTGGGGCGGTGGCAAAGCCTATGGCGCCGTCGGCGATCCCGTAGGGGATCACCAGGGTGTCGGCGTGAACGAGCGCGCCGCAGGAATAGACGACGTTGGGCACGTAGCCGTTCTGTTCGTCGCGGGCGGGGCTGAGCAGTGGGCGTCGTAGCCGGCCGAGCACCCGGGTCGGATCATCGAGATCAAGCAGAATCGCGCCGATGCTATACGTGCGCATGGGTCCCACGCCGTGGGTGAGCACCAGCCACCCCGCGTCGGTTTCGATTGGCGGGCCGCAATTTCCGAGTTGCACCGCTTCCCATGCCTCGGCCGGCTGCTGGCAGGTCGACGCGCTCGTCCAGACCGCAAGATGGTCGGCGAAGGCGACGGTGTTGGTCTCGCGGTCCGCTCGCGACATGGCTGCGTAGCGACCGTGTATTCGTCGGGGGAACAAGGCCAAACCCTTGTTGGCCGCGGCCTTCCCGACGAGCGGCCCGGAGGTGAAGGACTGGAAGTCCTCGGTCTTGAGCAGTTGTTGGCTGATGTGGGATCCGCTGTAGGCCGTGTAGGTGGCGTAGTAGGCGGCCGAGCCGTCGTCGTCGACGAAGCGGACGAAGCGGGCGTCCTCCATGCCGGCCTGCTCGGCCTCCATCGACGGCCACAGCACGCGCTCGGAAACCGATACGTCGCTGGGGAACTCGACGGCATAGGATCGAGCGGCGATCGCGCGGATCAGGGCGACCGCGCGCTCCCCGTGTCCGCGAGTGCTCAGGTGTGCCCGGAGATTTTCGAGTCGCGCTTCGAGGTCGGATCGCGTGAAGCGGTCGCCGAGTGCATTGAAGACGTAGTTCGCGTCATCGCCGGCATTCCCGATGCGGCCGAGTTCGTCGCGGAACACCGCGGCCTCAAGAAGCGCGCCCGACACGCTTCCGGTGGTGGCGAAGCGGGTCGGCTCGTCGATCGTGGCCCGGCCCCCGGCGTCGACGACACCGGTGCGGAACCCGATGGACGAGCGGTGTCCTTCCCCGATCCCCCGCACGCTCATCACGAATCGCAGGCTGCCTGCCGCCGTGTCGGTCTGGTCGGGGTGGGCCACAATGCTGGGGTTGCACAGCGCGGCCCCCTCGATGGCGTACTCGCTGGTAAAGGTCGCTCCCAGCAACAGTATTCGCGCATCGGAGAGGTCGAGGTCGGGATCCAGGCGGTCGGCGAGCTCGCGGGCGTGCCGACGGAACGTGCCCACGAGGTCACGGTGGCGTCCGTCGAAGCGGATGATGACGTCGTCCAGGGACGACAGAACGTCGTCCTCGGTCAGTGCGAGGATGCGCTTGAGCACCACTCCCGCTCGGGACTCCTGAAGCTCGAAGCCCTCCTGGCCGGGCACGAAGAGCCGGGTGATCACCCGCGCCGAATTGGCCGCGATCCGGTGAGGGTCGCGGGTGACGAGCCCGGCGCGCATCAAAGTCATTGTGGGACTAGCGAAACGCACCGCGCGTGTTGCAGGGTGGAGATCACCGCGAGGGTCGATTCGGCGCCCTGGTTGAGGTTGACGCACTCGGCAAGCAACCCGTCGAAACCACCACCGGTCTCCGTGTCCCACATGAGCAACCCGGAGTCGTTGGCGCCCTGGAACCAAGCGGCGGACGACCGGATCCCATCCGACCAGAGCGCCCGCTGATCGGCGGCTGCGGCGCGTGCGCAGGCGTCAGCGAGGGTGGCCACCTCGATCGGCTGCTGGTCGAAGGCGGGCCGGCTGTCCTGCGGTCCCCGGCCGCCCGCGGGGGTGGGCGACAGGTGACCGTCAATCGTTTCGTAGTCGAGCAGCCACTCCAGCAGATCCAGGCCACGCTGTTTCAGGTCCGGGTCGTCCAGCGCGACGCCGGCAGCGATCATCGCCTCGGGGAGAATCGCATTCGCGTAGGTGAGCCTTGGCTCGGGCCATGGCCAGTCGGACTTGGTCTTGGGTCTCGCGACGGTGGCGGCGTAGTCGGCGAGGAGTCGCAGGGCCGCGGAATTACCGGGCTCGACGGTTAGGAGTTCGGCGGCGCCGACGGCGGCGAACGCCATCGCCCGCGGCCACGGCGACCTGGCCTTGGCAGCGCGCTCGAACTGAATCACGGCCAGTCGGCGCACCAGGCTGACGCCGCTGTGGGCGGCGGCGGTGCCGAGCCCCCAGATGCACCTGCCCCAGTGGTCGTCCGTGGTGGGCTGGTCGGTCCAATTTCCGGCGCGGTCCATCCGGTTGCGGCAGGAGCCGTTGTGGGACTGGGCGTCGTTCAAGAACTGCAGAGCCTTGCCGGCGAGGCCCTTCACGGCACCCGGTGCGTCGGGCTCGCGGGTGGTGACGACGAGCACCCTGGCCATGTCGTCGGTGCAGTACCCGTCGTCACGGCGGGGCTCGCTCATGCAGGCGTGCTCGAAGGTGGCGCGATGGTCCGTCATTCGCAACAGATGCGCGAACACCGGGGTGGGCGCGGCGCCGGTCACGTCAGTGCCGATTGAGTGACCAGCAGCCGTCGCGCCACGCCGACGTAGGCGTTCGCGACGACGGACCAGGCAATCGTCGGGGCGAGCCCGCGGGCTTCGGTGGCCATGGAGTCGGCGACGTGCGGATCGGTCAACAGCTGGCGCAGCGCTGCGACCAGTGCGTCGGGATCGTCGTGAGCGACGACGGTGCCCGCGCCGCTGCCGAGGAGCTCGACCGCGTGGGGGAAAGCGGTGGCGACGATCGGGCGGCCACTCGCGAGGGAGTCGACCAGCACACCGGAGGTGACCTGGTCCTTCGAGTCGTAGGGCAGGACGACGACGGTAGCCGTCTGGATGAGCGCGGTGAGCTCTTCGGTGGTGCGGTACACGGCGTCGAAGGACACCGAATCGGCGACGCCAAGGCGTTTCGCCTGTGCGACAAGTGCTTCGCGATACCTTTCCCCCTGCGCGGCGAGGACCTTGGGGTGAGTGCGGCCGGCGATGATGTACCGCGGCGGGTTGGGCAGATTCTTGAACGAAGCCATGCCGTCGATGACCCGCTCGATGCCCTTGCCCGGTCCCATCAGGCCCCAGGTCAAGATGGTCGGCCGGTCGGGATGTTGCACGCCGTTGGTGCTGGGGAGTGCCGCGCCGTGCGGAATGGTGCTGACCTTGTGGCGATCGACAGCGAAGCCTACGCACAGGCGTTGGCGGGCCACCTCCGACATCACGACCACTTGATCGGCCAATGCCATCACCGATTCGAGCACCGAACGTTGGTGTGGTGTCGGATGTTTGAGCACCGTGTGAACGACGACGATCGACGGGACGCGCAATCCGGCCATGATCTGGACGACTTCATCGCCGTCGGGACCGCCATAGATGCCGTACTCGTGCTGGATGACGGCGACGTCGCTCTGGTTGAGGAGCTCGGAGGTTGCCTCGACGGACGAAGCCGAGCCGTTGACGAGCTCGCCGGCGACGTTGGGCTCGTCGGAGACGTCACCGTCGGCGATGCGCACGACATCGACGTCGGCGCCTCGAGCTGCCAATTCGCCTGCCAAGGCCGCGCTAAAGGTCGCCAGGCCGCATGGTGTCGGCAAGTAGGTGCCGAGGATGCCAAAGCGCGGCATATACGAAAAGTGTTGCATTCCAAAGGGAGCAATTAACGGCTGAAACAACGATGGAGCATTCAAAATTATCCCGACTGAGCGGTAAAAAACCGGTGTGTCCGGCTTGAGCGGATGCTCAGGCAGATCAGCGTTAGAAGCTGAGCCATTCCGGATCGGCTGGGAGTACCAACATCCCTCACGCTACACCCCCACGGGTCGAAAGGCTTGGTCGTGGGTGCGAACGTGATGTGCTGCACTCGATGGACTCGCTGTTTGCGTCGAACGACGTCGACGCAGGCGAAACTGAATCGAGTTGCCGTCAACGTGCTTTCGACGGTCCGTCGAAGTGCCGTTTGCACCGGTGGAGCTAAGGGGACTCGAACCCCTGCCTTGATCAGGCAGAATAGCGGCTTACCTGCAGTTTCGCTACGCCTCGTTCCGGTTCAGTCCCGCTCGCTACCTGCGGTTTCGTTTCGGGTCTTGACGGCGTCAAGAGCGGCGGAGCATTCAACTTAAGCAGCGAGGAGAACCGGCGAACGTTCCGTGGGCTCAGGGAACGACGCGAAAGATCGCAGTCGCGCCCGTGACGGCCCGGTCGCCGTTGCCTTCGTCGTGCTGCGATAGCTGAACGCCATCCCGGCCGGAGCCGTCCTGATGTGCGAACGCAGTCCCGTCCACCCGGAAGGGCGAGGACTAGCCATTCCGCTGGAGGGGCGGTAAGCCGCTGCTGATACGGGTCGAAGGGCCCTCGGCCGGCGTCAACGGCAGTGGCCTAGCCAACCTGCGTCAGTGCGCCGAGCAAGTAAACGGTGCGTTGAGCCTCGAAACCCCTTCCGGCGGAGAGACTCTGGTTCGCTGGTCCGTGCCGCTTTCGTCACGGCGGCAGAAGTCCCGGGAAGGGGGGACCTTCGCCTCTAGGCGTAACCGCGGCGCGCCGGGAGTGTGGGAACGTCAGAAGTGTCAACAGAAAGCAGTATTCTGGTGAGCGCTCATTTTCCGGAGCTCGAGACGATCCGCACAGTCTTGTCGATGGCTACCCGGGCACCTTCGGTGCACAACTCTCAGCCATGGCGGTGGCGCATCGGCGCGGACAGCTTGCATCTGTACGCCGATCTCGACCGGCATCTGCCGAGCACCGACCCCGACCGCCGGGACCTGATGCTCAGCTGCGGCGCGGCGCTTCATCACTGCGTGGTGGCATTGGCTGCTATGGGTTGGCAAGCCAAGGTCCGCCGGTTCCCCAATCCGGCCGACCCCAAACATCTTGCCGCC
>NZ_DATFZD010000327.1:0-16957 GCF_035314665.1 Mycobacterium sp.
AAGCACAAGTCGACCACAGCGGAACGAAGAGCAGCCACACCTTGAAGCTCATCCGGCCGAGCACGCTGCCCAAGAACAGCAGCGGGGTAATGGCGGCGAACACGAACTGGAAATAGGCCAGCGTGGTTTCGGAGAATCGGAACTTCGGCATGCCCGCGTCGAGCAGCGGGATGCTCGCCTGATGCTGATTGTCGGAACCCAAGATGGACCCCGGCTTGCCTATGGCGGACTGCAGGATGCCCGGGCCGAGCTTCAGGGGCTCTCCGAAACCCATTTTGAATTCCCACAGCACCCACGCGACTAGCACCAGCGAAAACCCGGTGAAGGCCATCAACATCGTGTTGACCGCCCACTTCTTCTGGACGAGACCCCCATAGAGCACCGCAATACCGGGGATGCTCATCAGCCCGACCAGCGTCGCGGCCACCAGCTGCCAGGCGTTATCTCCCGCGCTGAGCCAATCGGGATAAGGGTTCATATCGGCGTCCCTCTCGATCAGTTATCGCGCTGGCGCTATCGAGCGGTCAAACTATTACACCGGGCCGTTTCTGTCAGATGACCAATTGTTAATTTTGAATTTCTGCTTGCGGGCCGAGCCCCTTACGGGCGAATTCCGGCTACCCGACACTGAGCCTGGACTGCCAGCGCATGCGCGTCGCGCTGGCCGTCGACGGCGCGGCACCAGTCGTGCGCGGCCACACCGCACGCGTGCTCGAGTCCACCACCCATGCTGCTAGGGAACGCGACCGTGACGCAGCCGTCACCGGACCGGTCATATGTCGATGAGTGTCCAGTCAGACCCCAGATAAGCGCGCCCGCCACAACCAAACAGCCCACAACGCCGATCACTATCAGCGCGGCGCGGCGTTCACCCGACGTGAGCGGTTCCCGTGGTGGCGTCTTACCCGTGTTGACCGTCGGAGACTCCTTCGCCCGGCGAAGTCGATCGGACCACAATATATGCATCTAGCCAAGGAGAGTGACTCGTTGAAAGCGCGCACCCACGTCCTGATCACCGCCGCGGAGTTGGCCGATCTCATTCACGCTGATCGTCCCGTCACGATTCTCGATGTGCGTTGGCGACTCGACGAGCCCGATGGACGCGCGACGTACTTGCAAGGCCACGTTCCCGGCGCGGTGTACGTGTCACTGGAGGACGAGCTGAGCGACCACGCGGTCAGCGGCCGCGGCCGACACCCGCTGCCGTCGGGCCACAGCGTCGAGGTGTCCGCGCGCCGTTGGGGCATCCGCGCGGGCGTGCCCACCGTCGTCTACGACGACTGGAATCGAGCGGGTTCGGCGCGGGCATGGTGGGTACTGACCGCGGCCGGGCTGAGCGACGTGCGCATCCTGGACGGCGGCTTGTCGGCGTGGCGGTCGGCCGGAGGCAGCCTGGCCAGCGGCCCGGTCACGCCGCCACCGGGCAATGCGACTGTGCTGCACGAGGATCTGTACGCCGGAGCGCTGCCGACATTGACGGCACAGCACGTGCGCACGGCCGACCTGACACTGCTCGACGCGCGCTCACCGGAACGCTTCCGCGGTGACGTTGAGCCGGTCGATCCCGTTGCCGGCCACATCCCCGGCGCGCAGAACCTGCCCAGCGGCACTGTCCTCGCGGACGACGGCACGTTTCGAGCCGACGGCGACCTCAGCCGGCTGCTGTCCGAGCATGGCATCGAGCGGGGCAGCCGAATCGGTGCCTATTGCGGCTCGGGTGTCACCGCCACCATCACACTGGCGGCGCTCACTGCTATGGGGTACCCGGCGGCGCTGTATCCCGGGTCGTGGTCGGAATGGAGTTCGGACCCGTCGCATGCCGTGGCCCGGGGAGCCTTATAGCCGTCGGCGACTACAAGGTTTGTCAATCGCCGCCGACGGTAATGCGGCTAGGAAGGTGGGCGTGTTGGTCGACCTGCGCGTTCACTTAGGTCTCGTCGGTTCAGCCGAGAGCCGACGAGACCGTCTTTAATCTTTAGCCCCTTCAGCATCCGGCACTCCGGCGCTGACGTCCACTCAGCCGGACATGGTGTCACTCTTTTAGTTGTAGTAACGTGCCGCTCATGGACAACCATGTCTGGATTCTCGGCGGCTACCAAAGCGATTTCGCCCGCAACCTCACCAAAGAAGGGCGCGACTTTGCGGACCTGACCGGCGAGGTCGTCGAGGCCGCACTCGCCGCGGCCAAAGTGGACGCCGCCGATATCGGCGTCGTCCACGTCGCGAACGCATTCGGCGAGATGTTCGCCGAACAGGGCCACCTCGGCGCGATGCCGGCCACCGTGTGTGACGGCCTCTGGGACACCCCGGCGTCGCGGCACGAAGCCGCGTGCGCGTCCGGCAGTGTGGCGACCCTGGCCGCGATGGCCGACCTGCGGTCGGGCAACTACGACAGCGCGTTGGTCATCGGCGTCGAACTGGAGAAGACCGTGACCGGCGACACCGCGGCCCGGCATCTCGGGGCCGCGGCGTGGACCGGCCACGAGGGCGCCGACGCCCGGTTCCTCTGGCCCTCGATGTTCGCCCGGGTCGCCGACGAGTACGACCGCCGCTACGGGCTGGATGACAGCCATCTGCGGGCGATCGCGCGACTCAACTTCGCCAACGCGCGCCGAAACCCCAACGCGCAGACCCGAGAATGGAATGTCCCCGACCCGATCAGCGACGACGACGCCACCAACCCGGGCATCGAGGGCCGGCTGCGCCGGTTCGATTGCAGCCAGATGACCGACGGCGGCGCGGGCGTCGTGCTGGTCACCGATCGATACCTGCGGGAGCATCCGGGTGCGCGTCCGATCGCCCGCGTCGACGGTTGGGGCCACTGCACCGTCGGGCTGGGCCTGCAACAGAAACTGGACCGCGCCGCCGACGATCCGTACGTGCTGCCTCATGTACGGGCGGCGGTGCTCGATGCCCTGCACCGCGCCCAGGTATCGCTCGATGACCTCGACGGGATCGAAGTCCACGATTGCTTCACGCCCAGCGAGTATCTGGCGATCGACCACATCGGGCTGACCGGGCCGGGTGAATCGTGGAAGGCCATCGAGAACGGTGAAATCGAGATCGGCGGTCGGCTGCCGATCAACCCCAGCGGCGGACTGATCGGGGGCGGGCACCCGGTCGGCGCGTCCGGGGTGCGCATGCTCGTCGACGCGGCCAAGCAGGTCAGCGGAACGGCCGGGGACTATCAAGTCGAGAACGCGAAAACCTTTGGCACGCTGAACTTCGGCGGTAGCACCGCGACAACGGTCAGCTTCGTCGTGGCCGAGGCGGAAAGCTGACACCATGGATGTCGAGATCGTCGGTAAGTTCCTGTCGACCCTGCCCGAAGACGACGACCACCCGTACCGGACCGGTCCGTGGCGACCGCAGACCACCGAGTGGGACGCCGACGACCTCACCGCCGTGGAGGGCGAAATCCCCCGCGACCTGGACGGTGTGTACCTGCGCAACACCGAAAACCCGTTGCATCCCGCGTTGAAGACCTATCACCCGTTCGACGGCGACGGCATGCTGCACGTGGTCGGTTTCCGCGACGGAAAAGCCTTCTACCGCAACCGCTTTGTCCGCACCGATGGTTTCCTGGCCGAGAACGAATCGGGTGAGCCGCTGTGGCCGGGGTTGGCCGAACCGGTGCAGTTGACCAAGCGCGAACAGGGCTGGGGCGCTCGCACGAAAATGAAGGACGCGTCGAGCACCGACGTGATCGTCCACCGAGGCATCGCACTGACCAGCTTCTACCAGTGCGGTGACCTATACCGAGTCGACCCGTACTCGGGCGACACGCTCGGCAAGGAGACCTGGGACGGCGACTTCCCGGTCAAGTGGGGTGTGTCCGCGCATCCCAAGGTCGACGCTAAAACCGGCGAACTGCTGTTCTTCAACTACAGCAAGCAAGCACCGTACATGCACTACGGCGTCGTCGACGAAAGCAACCAGCTGGCGCACTACGTCGACATCCCACTGCCCGGGCCACGGCTGCCGCACGACATGGCCTTCACCGAAAACTATGCGATCCTCAACGATTTCCCGTTGTTCTGGGATCCGAAGCTGCTCGAACACGACGTGCATCTGCCGCGGTTCTATCCCGACATTCCGTCGCGCTTCGCCGTGCTCCCGCGCCGCGGCGGAACCGGCGACATCCGGTGGTTCGAGGCGGACCCGACGTTCGTGCTGCACTTCACCAACGCGTATGAGGACGGCGACGAGATCGTGCTGGACGGATTCTTCGAAGGCGCTCCGCAACCCGTTGACACTAGCGGATCGCTTGGCACCCTAAAAGCACCGTGGGACAAGCTCTTTCGCTTCCTAGCGCTGGATCGACTGCAAGCCCGGCTGCACCGGTGGCGGTTCAACCTGGTCACCGGCGCGGTGAAGGAAGAACAGCTGTCTGAATCCATCACCGAATTCGGAACGATCAACCCCGATTACGCGGCTACCAACTATCGCTACAGCTACGCGGCCGCCGGCAAGCCGGGCTGGTTCCTGTTCGACGGGCTGGTCAAACACGACCTGCAAACCGGAAGTGAAGAGCGCTACCGGTTCGGCGACGGCGTCTACGGAAGCGAAGCCGCGATGGCCGCGCGCGTGGGCGCCACCGGCGAGGACGACGGCTACCTGGTCACGCTGACCACCGACATGAATGCCGACGCCTCCTACTGCCTGGTCTTCGATGCCGCACGAGTGGGCGACGGTCCGGTATGCAAACTTGCACTGCCCGAACGGATTTCCAGCGGCACCCACGCCACCTGGGCGCCGGGCGCGCAGCTGCGGCGCTGGCACACCGCCGACTCCCCCGCCGGCGCGATCGGGCTGTAAATGACGTCGGTCCCCGACGCCGCGACACCGACGACGCTGAGCCCCGGCGGCACCAACGCCGTAGGGCGGATACTCGGACTGCTCGGCGACGAGTGGACGCTGCTGATCATCCAGCAGGCGCTGTTGGGGGCTACCCGGTACGGCGAGTTCATCGAGCGACTGCCGATCTCAAACTCGGTGCTCACCAACCGGTTACGAGCGCTGACCAGCGAGGGGCTACTGCTTCGCACGACGTACCGAACCCGACCCGTTCGCGCCGAGTATCTGATCAGCCAACGCGGACGGGCACTGTGGCCGGTGCTGCTGTCGATCTGGGAGTGGGAACGACGATGGGTGCCCGAGCATGTCCATAAGCTGCCGGGGATGCGCCACACGGTGTGCGGCGGCGACTTCGCGCCGATGCTGACCTGCCGGTCATGCGCCGAAGTGGTGACCGAAAAAGAGGTCACCGCCCGCTGGGGTCCGAGCGGGTCGTGGCCCCGGTCAGTACCCGAGGCGGTCACCCGTCGCCGGGCGAGCGCCGACGGCAACCGCCATCAGGCGGGGCTGTTCCCCGAGACCATGAATGTCTTCGGAAACCGTTGGGCCGCAGCATTATTGGTATGTGCCTTCCTGGGGACCAGCCGCTTCACCGACTTCCAAACACAGCTTGGCGCGCCGCCGACACTGCTGGCCGGCCGGCTGCAGACGTTCTGCGCGAACGGTGTGCTTTCCGCGTCACGACAAGCCGGGCAGCCACATGCTCGTTATCAACTCACCGAAAAGGGCCGAGCGTTCTTCCCGGTGATCATCGCCGCCCTGCAGTGCGGCCAGCAATGGTTCCACGCGCCGGAGGGGCCGGCCGTGATGATCACCCACCTCGGCTGCGGCGATCCGTTCAACGGGGAGTTGACGTGCGACCAGTGCGCTCAGCCGCTGAGAGGCGCGCAGGTCAGCGTGGGCTAGTGCGATCGACCGCCGCGGAGCGACGATGCCAACGCCCACCCCGAACACAGCGCCGCTGCCGCAGCGGCGGCGCCGCCGACGTACAGCCCGTAGGCGGCCGATACCGGGGGCTTGACGTTGACGTCGTAGTACCACACCGTCAGCGCGACGACGAGCAGCGAGATCAGCAGCGCGGCAACCGATGCCGGCTTCACCAACAAGCCCCTGCCGACCATCGCGCCCGCCACCAGCAGCGTCGAGGACAGCAAGACGATCAGCTGACCCGGCCCGAAGCCGGGCGGAAGATGCAGGCTGCCGATGCTGCCGCCGATGGCGTTGGCCCAGCCGCCGCCGCCCTTGCCCGTCGTCAGCCACGGCAGCCACCCACTCACCGACACCGTCGCGGCGAACAGCGCAACCAACCAACCCGGGCGTAGGCGGAGCATCAGGCCGGCGCGAACACCGTGACGAACTTTTTCAACGATTCGCGGATGTCGCTGCGCAACGCGGCGGCGACGATCATGCCGATGGGCCCGAACAGCGCCGGACCCCCGAGATGCACATCGAGGCTGACGACCGAGTCATGGTTGTCAGGGCCCTTCGGCCTGACTTTCGCGATCAACTTGACCTTGACGCCGCCGACGCCGTCACCGTTGAGCGTCATGGCCTCCGGCGGCTTGTAATGCACGATCGTCCATTGGATTCGGTTGGGCATGCCCTTGACTTCGACGATTGACTCGATGATGGTGCCCTTTTCCAACTGCTCGGGCAGCCTGCTCCGCCACACCCGGTGGATGGTCAACCACTCCTTGTAGCGGGACAGGTTAGACGCGTCGTTCCAAGCCTTTTCGGGTGGCAGCGGTACGTCGATGGACGCGGAGAGTTTCGCCATGAGCTAGCTGTGCTCTGCGCCCTTCTCGTCATCCTTTAGAGCGTTCTTCGCCGCTTCCTGCACCTTGTTGACGGTGTCCTTGTACTTGCCCTCGGTCTTGGAGTCGACGAACTCCCCCGCCTTGTCGATCGCGGCGCCGACCGTGTCGGCGTTCTGAGCTAGCAAGTCCTTGGCCTTGTCCAGGAATCCCATGTTTCGTCCCTTCGCCTAGGCGCTTCCGGCGTCATTCTTGTCGTTGCGGGAGCGATCTGCCAACCGCCACCACGGGTCCAAGTCCGCGCTCGCCGTGGGGTCCACGCGCTCGCCCGGCTTGGGCACCGCCACCCGGACGTCTGCTTCGTCGGCAGCGGCCAGCAGCCGCTCGATCGGTTCGGCCCACGGGTGTGGCGCCAGCCGGAACGTGCACCAGTGGATCGGCACCAGAAGTCCGCCGTTGACGTCCAGGTGCGCCTGGACCGCCTCCTCGGGATTCATGTGAATGTCCGGCCACGACTTGCTGTAGGCACCGATCGGCATCAGCGTCAGGTCGAACGGTCCGTGGTCGGCGCCGATGTCCCCAAAACTCTTGGTGTAGCCGGTGTCTCCGCCGAAGTACGCCCGGTGCTCGGGGCCGACGATCGCCCACGACGCCCACAGCGTGCAGTTGCGGTTCAGGAAGCGGCCGGAGAAGTGCCGGGCCGGCGTGCAGATCAGGGTCAGCTCGTCAACCTGTGTGCGCTCGTTCCAGTCGAGTTCGATGATGCGCTCGTCGGGAATGCCCCAATCACGCAGGTGCGCACCGACACCGAGCGGAACCACGAACGGGGCCCACTGGCTGCGAGCCAGCCCGACGATGGTGTCGATGTCGAGGTGGTCGTAATGGTCGTGGCTGATGATGATCGCGTCCAACGCCGGTAGTGCGTCCAGCGGCACCGGCGGCGGATGCATCCGCTCCGGGCCGACGACCTCGGAGGGCGAGCAGCGATCACTCCAAACCGGGTCGGTGAGGACGCGGTACCCGTCGATCTCCAGCAGCGCGCTCGAGTGGCCGAACCAGCTGACAGCGATCTGGCCCGCGGGGGCTTCGAAGGCTCGAGACTTTGGCGGAGCCAACGGGATTTGCACCGTGGGCCGGGTAGCGGCGCGGGCGCCGATTACCTCCCACAAGATGTTCCGTTGTTCCTCGCGGTCGATGTTGAACTGGGAAGCCGGTTCGAGGTTGACGAAGACACCGTCCTGAAAATTCGGAGACCGCTCGGCCGCCGCACGAATGTCGGACGGCTGGGCCCCGAGCGCGGCCGGCGCACCATGCAGCGCGCGCAGCACCCATCCTCCGGTCGCCAGCGTTAGGGTGCCGGCGGCCAGTCGTAACGCTTCGCGCAACATGCGATCAGGCTCCCCGGAACTTCGGTGGCCGCTTCTCCACCCGGGCCACCTGCGCTTCGATCACGTCCTGGCTGGCCCACGCCTTGTCGAAAAGCTCCTTTTGGATCGGCGAGGGCTCTTCGATGGAACCGTCGTCGTTCAGTACCCGCTTGGCGTGCTGCAGCGCCAGCGGCGCCAGGCCCGCGATCTCGGCGGCCCAGGCCTGCGCATCGGCCAGCGTGCCGATCCGGTTGGCCATCCCGGTCTGCAGCGCGGTCTCGGCGGTCAGCTTCTCCGCCGACAGCAGCATCGCCCGGGCCCGGCCGTGTCCAACCAGCTTCGCGAGCCGGTGAATACTCCAGTTATCCAGCGCCAGACCGTATTTCGATGTCGGAAACTGGAAGAACGCCTCCGGCGCGACGACGCGCAAATCACATTGCATCGCCAGCTGCAGGCCCGCCCCGATGGCGGGCCCGTTGATCGCACCGACTATCGGAATCGGCGCCGCGTCCAAGACCTTGTACAGTTCGATGAGCCGGTCGGGATAATCGGCGGCGAACGCGTCGCCACTCAGGTCGGCACCGGCGCAGAACACGGTGCCCTGCCCGGTCAGCACGACAACCCGGACGCTATCGCCGGCCGCCTTGTCCACCACCTCGCGTAGCTCCTCGACGAGCTGGGAGTTCAGCGCGTTGCGCCGTTCCGGCCGCTGCAACTCAATGGTCAGGACGTCTTCGACGCGGTTGACACCAATCATGGGCGCCACTCCTCACTCCTCCTCATCGCTTCGCTCTGCATCGTCGTTGGCGCGGATCATGGCACAAAGCCTAGTTACGCCCCGGGCGACACCGAACCGGCGGTACTAAGAACATTCCATTCGGCGCGCGGACCTGACAGGATGCTTCACCGTGAAACGGCCCAACTTCTTGGTGATAGTGGCTGACGACCTCGGGTTCTCCGATATCGGCGCCTTCGGCGGCGAGATCAGCACCCCCAACCTGGACCGGCTGGCCCATGCGGGGATCCGGTTCACCGACTTCCATTCGGCACCGGCCTGCTCGCCGACCCGGTCGATGCTGCTGACCGGAACCGATCACCACATCGCCGGCATCGGCACCATGTCGGAGGTGCTGCCCCCGGGGTTCAAAGGCGCACCGGGCTATGAGGGCTACCTCAACGACCGGGTCGTGGCGTTGCCCGAGTTGTTGCGCGACGCCGGCTACCTGACGCTGATGTCGGGTAAATGGCACCTGGGCAACACTATTGACAGATCGCCGTGGGCCCGCGGGTTCGAGCGGTCGTTCGCGCTGCTGCCGGGCGGCGCCAGCCATTACGGCGGAGCTCAGGCCGGCAATTTTTTGCCCGGGCCAACGCTTTACACCGAGGACGACCACTTCGTTACCGTCGGCGACGACTTCTACTCTTCTGACTCCTACACCGACACGCTGTTGCGCTATTTCGCAGAACGCAGCGAGGAGGACGACCGGCCGTTCTTCGCGTACCTGCCGTTCCAGGCGCCACACTGGCCGCTTCAGGCGCCCGCGGAATCCATCGCGAAGTACCGCGGCCGCTACGACGACGGCCCCGACGCATTGCGCGAGTCGCGGCTGGCCGCGCTCAAGCAGCTCGGCCTTTGCCCGCCCGACGTCGACGCGCACCCTGTCGTGGCGGATGGCGCGCCGGAGTGGTCGGACATCACCGCCGACGAGCAGGCGCGCTCGGCCCGGAGCATGGAGGTCTACGCCGGAATGGTGGACCGCATGGACTGGAACATCGGCCGCGTGATCGACTACCTGACCGAAACCCGGGAGCTCGACAACACGGTGGTGATCTTCCTGTCCGACAACGGCGCCGAGGGAGCGATAGTCGAGGCGATACCGATTCTCGGCGACGTGATCGCATCGGCGATCGAAAAGCACTGCGACCACAGCCTCGACAACCTGGGCGCCCCCAATTCGTTTATCTGGTACGGCCCACGCTGGGCACAGGCCGCCACGGCGCCGTCGCGCCTATACAAAGCGTTCACCGCCGAGGGCGGCATCCGGGTGGTCGGGTTCGTCACCTGGCCGGGCTTTGCCCGCCAAGCCCAGATCGGCGACGCATTCGCGACCGTTATGGACATCGCTCCGACCTTGCTGGAACTCGCGGGCGTCACGCACCCCGGCACCGAATACCGGGGCCGCGAAGTCGAACCCATGCGCGGTGGGTCGCTGGTGCCATACCTGTCCGGCAGTACCGAGAAAATACACCACGCCGTCACCGGAACCGGATGGGAGTTGTTCGGCCGCCGCGCCATCCGCCAGGGTGACTGGAAGGCGCTCTACCTTCCCCCGCCTTACGGCCCGGGTGACTGGCAACTCTACGATCTCTCCGCCGACCCGGGCGAGATCGATGACCTGGCCGCCGCACGGCCCGACAAGCTGGCCGAGCTTCTCGCGCTGTGGGATCGCTACGTCCAGGACACCGGCGTAATCCTGGATACTGTTTCGCTTTTCGACGTCGACCCGCAGACCCTCACCTGATAGGTAGCCTCAGCCGAGTGAGCCGGATCGGGACCGACGAACTGCGCGACGCGGTGCTCGACAAGGGAACTTTCGTCAGCTGGGACACCACACCGCTGGTGGTGCCGACCGATGCGTCCTACGCCCACGAGCTCGCCGACGCCCGCGCCGCCACCGGCCGTGACGAGTCGGTGCTGACCGGCGAGGGCCGGGTGTTCGGGCGGCGGGTGGCCGTGGTGGTCTGCGAGTTCGAGTTTCTCGGCGGCTCGATCGGCGTCGCCGCGGCCGAACGGATCACCGCGGCCGTGCAGCGCGCCACCGCCGAGCGGCTGCCATTGCTGGCGTCGCCAAGCTCCGGTGGTACCCGGATGCAGGAGGGCACGGTCGCGTTTCTGCAAATGGTGAAGATCGCCGCGGCGGTCACGCTGCACAAGCAGGCACACCTGCCGTACCTGGTGTACCTGCGCCACCCGACCACCGGCGGGGTGTTCGCGTCATGGGGCTCGCTGGGACATGTCACCATCGCCCAGCCGGGCGCCTTGATTGGCTTCCTGGGCCCGCGGGTGTACGAGCAGCTCTACGGCGAACCGTTTCCGGCCGGCATCCAGACGGCGGAGAACCTGCACCGGCACGGCGTCATCGACGCGGTCGTGCCGGTCGGTGAGCTGCGCGGGATCCTCGACCGTGCGCTCAAAGTGGTCGCCGACGACGCGGGGGCGGCGCCGGATCCGCCGCCGCCCGAACCGCTGCCCGATGTCCCGGCCTGGGACTCGGTGCTGGCGTCACGACGGCCGGATCGGCCCGGGGTGCGGCAGTTGCTGCGACATGGCTGCACCGAACAGGTGCTGCTATCCGGAACCGAGCAGGGCGAAGCGGCGACCACACTGCTGGCACTGGCCCGGTTCGCCGGTCAGCCCGCGGTGGTCCTGGGCCAGCAGCGCTCCGCCGGCGGGTCGGAGGCGGGCCGATTCGGGCCCGCAGCGCTGCGCGAGGCACGTCGCGGCATGACGCTGGCCGCCGGCCTCCGGCTGCCGCTGGTGCTCGTCATCGACACCGCCGGACCGGCACTGTCGGCCGAGGCGGAACAGGAGGGGCTTGCCGGTGAGATCGCTCACTGTCTGGCCGAGCTGGTCACGCTGGATACCCCGACGGTGTCGGTGCTGCTCGGTCAGGGCAGCGGCGGGCCTGCCCTGGCGATGGTGCCGGCCGACCGGGCGCTGGCCGCACTGCACGGCTGGCTGGCGCCGCTGCCGCCCGAGGGCGCCAGCGCGATCGTCTTCCGCGACACCGCACACGCCCCCGAACTGTCTGCCGCGCAAGGCATCCGATCGGCCGACTTGTTGGCCTCCGGCATCGTCGACGTCGTCGTGCCGGAGCACCCGGACGCCGCCGACGAGCCGGTCGAGTTCTGCACCCGGTTGTCCGTGGCGATCGCCGCCGAGCTGCATGCGCTTCGCGGAGTACCCGACGGCGAACGGACGGCGGCCCGCTTGCGACGCTACCGCGACATCGGGCTGCCCTAGGAGTCGTCGAATGCGTCGGCCGCCCAGCGGTGCGCCCACATCTGCAGCGGCTCAAGAGCCGCCATCAGCGAACGGCCATGCGGGGTAAGGAAATAACCCGCGTCCCCGTGATCCACGATGTGCAGCTGCCGCAACTCCTTCAGCCGCGTGTTGAGCGAGCCGGGGTTGGTGTCGCAGGCCGTCTGTAACGCCCGGAAGGTCAGCGGCCCGTTGCGCAGCTCCCATAGCAGCCGCAGAGCGCCGCGGCGCCCGAGTGCGTCGAGGGCGACCATGATCGGGCGCCCCGAGCGCGATCCGCGGGCCGACGATCCGATGCGAGGCGAATCCACGCTTTACATTTTGTAGCACCAGGGCTACTTTTCACACTATGACACGCTATAAAAATGATAGCGACCACAGCGACCACAGCGCCCGTAATGGCCGTATTGCCCCCGCCATCGCGCCGCTGCCCGACGACATCCAGCAAGGCATCGACGCGATCATGCGCGGACGCCCGCCGCTCGTGTTGTTCACCACATTGGCGCGCGATCGGCGGCTGTTCTTCAAGTTCTTCAACTCCGGACTTCTCGACCGGGGGCATCTGACCATCCGGCAACGCGAGATCGTCATCGACCGGGTGACGGCGTCCTGCGGCGCAGAGTACGAGTGGGGCGTGCACGTCGCCGTATTCGCCGCCAAAGCCGGCCTGACAGAAGCACAAATCAGGTCATTGACGGTCGGCGGGCCCGACGACAACTGTTGGACCGACGCCGATCGGCTGCTGATCCGGTTGTGCGACAGCCTGCACGTGGACTGCACCATCGACGATGCCCTGTGGGCAGAGCTCACCGGCCATTATTCGGACGAGGCGCTGCTGGAACTGCTCATGCTCGCCGGCAGCTATCGCACCGTCAGCTATCTGGTGAACTCGCTGCGGTTACCGCCGGAACCCGGCGCCAGCCGGTTCCCGCCATCGCGAGCGAATTGAACGGGCGCCCCGGGCGGGTGTTCCCACAGCTAAGGGGGACAATCAGGCATCATGGGCGGCATGGACACTGGTGTGACCTCACCGCGGGTTTTGGTTGTCGACGACGACTCCGACGTGCTGGCCTCATTGGAGCGCGGATTGCGGTTGTCGGGCTTTGAAGTATCGACCGCGGTCGACGGCGCCGAGGCACTGCGAAGTGCAACCGAGACCAGGCCCGATGCGATCGTGCTCGATATCAACATGCCGGTGCTGGACGGCGTCAGCGTGGTCACCGCGCTGCGTGCGATGGACAACGACGTCCCGGTCTGTGTGCTCAGTGCCCGCAGTTCGGTCGACGACCGGGTGGCCGGGCTGGAGGCCGGCGCCGACGACTATCTGGTCAAGCCGTTCGTGCTGGCCGAGTTGGTGGCTCGGGTGCGAGCGCTGCTACGGCGGCGCGGATCCACCGCGACCTCGTCGTCGGAAACCATCACGGTCGGCCCACTGGAAGTCGACATTCCGGGCCGGCGGGCCAGGGTCAACGGCGTCGACGTCGACCTGACCAAGCGCGAGTTCGACCTGCTGGCCGTGCTCGCCGAACACAAGACCGCGGTGCTGTCGCGTGCGCAGTTGCTCGAACTGGTGTGGGGTTATGACTTCGCCGCCGACACCAACGTCGTCGACGTGTTCATCGGATACCTGCGCCGTAAGTTGGAAGCCGGTGGCGGCCCGAGGCTGCTGCACACCGTCCGTGGAGTGGGATTCGTACTGCGTATGCAGTGACGGGATTGAGCATGAACTTCTTGTCGCGACTCTTGACCCGCACGCCGTCGCTGCGTGCCAGGGTGGTGGTGGCGACCGCCATCGGCGCGGCTATCCCGGTGCTCATCACCTGTGCTGTCGTCTGGTTCGGCATCACGAACGACCGCAAGGAACGCCTGGACCGCCGGCTGGACGAGGCGGCCGGCTTCGCGATCCCGTTTTTGCCCCGCGGTCTCGGCGAAATCCCCAAGTCCCCCAATGACCAGGATGCGGTCATCACCGTGCGCCGCGGCGGTGAAGAGGTCACGTCGAACTCGAAAGTCACCCTGCCGGAGTTGCCGGCCGGCTACGCAGACACCTACGTCAACGGCGTGCGCTACCGGGTGCGCACCGTGAATATTCCAGCGCCGCACCCGATGTCTGTGGAAGTCGGCGCAACCTACGACGCCACCATCGCCGACACCAATAACCTGCATCGCCGGGTGATCTTGATCGCCGGATTCTCCATCGCCGCGGCGGCCGTATTCGCTTGGCTACTGGCGACTTTCGCGGTGCGGCCGTTCAAGCGGTTGGCCCAGCAGACCCGGGCGATTGATGCCGGTGACGAAAGCCCGCAAATCAGGGTGCGCGGTGCCAGTGAGGCCGTCGAAATCGCCGAGGCCATGCGCGGCATGCTGCAACGGATCTGGAATGAGCAGCTCCGGACCAAGGAGGCCCTGGAGTCGGCGCGTGACTTCGCGGCGGTGTCCTCGCACGAATTGCGGACGCCGCTGACCGCGATGCGCACCAACCTCGAGGTGCTGACCACCCTGGACCTGCCGGACGAGCAGCGCAAAGAAGTGCTCAACGACGTGGTCCGAACGCAATCGCGGATCGAGGCAACGTTGTCCGCGCTGGAGCGGCTGGCCCAGGGTGAGCTGTCGACGTCGGAGGATCACGTGCCGGTCGACATCACCGAACTGCTCGACCGCGCGGCGCACGACGCCATGCGGATCTACCCCGACCTCGACGTGTCCTTGGTGCCGTCGCCGACCTGCATCATCATCGGGCTACCCGCGGGCCTGCGTCTTGCCGTCGACAATGCGATTGCCAACGCCGTCAAACACGGTGGGGCGACCCGGGTTCAGCTGTCCGCGGTCAGCTCGCGGGCCGGCGTGGAAATCGCCGTCGACGACAACGGCAGCGGCGTGCCCGAAGGGGAGCGCCAGGTCGTCTTCGAGCGGTTCTCGCGCGGATCAACCGCATCGCATTCGGGCTCCGGCCTGGGGCTGGCGTTGGTGGCCCAGCAGGCGCAGTTGCACGGCGGCACGGCGTCACTGGAAAACAGCCCGCTGGGCGGAGTGCGTCTTGTGTTGCGTTTGCCCGGCCCGAGCTGAGTTACTCCGAGGCATCCGGAGCCGAAGACCTCACCGGCACTTCACGTTTGACGCGACGGATGGTCAGCGCGAACGTCAGCAACATCCCGAGCAGGAACGCCACCGCGACTAGGCAGTAGTTCACGTGGACCATCACTGCGCTCCGATCTCACGTGAACCCGGCATGTCGTCCAGCGCCTGCTCTTCGGTGGTGCGGTTGATCGATATGCCCGCGACCACCAGGGCAACCGCCGAGCCGACCGCGAATGCCGCCAGGTAACACAACCATTGGATTACGAAGTCCATCGGTGAATTCTCCTTAACCGACTACGATTTCGACGCGGCGATTCTTGGCTTGACCGTCCGGGTTGCCGTTGTCAGCGACCGGATCGACGGCACCGAGACCTTTCGCGGTCAGATGATCGCGCGTGACACCATGCGCGACCAGATAATCGGCGACGGCGTCCGCACGCTCGGTGCTCAACGGGATGTTGATGGCGTCGTTGCCGGTGTTGTCGGCGTAGCCGTTGATGATCACGATCGCACCTGGGCAGGCCTTCAGCTTGTCGGCAACCTGGTCAAGTGTCTGCTCGGCGGCCGGCGTCAACGCCGACCCGTTGCTGGGAAAGGTGATCGGGCCCGACGCTTTGATATCCGATCGCAGGTGGTCGCAGGCATTGCCCGGGCCAAGAACCGGTGCCGGGCCCGGCGGTGCGCTCGCGGTGACAGGACCGCCAATCCCCATCGTGTCAACGATATTCAGATTCGGCCAGGCCGCGTCGGCTGCCTGCTCGATCGCATCTTGCTGGCCTCCCGAACCCGTCGTCCCGATCAGGGTGAGGGTGTCACCCTTGATGGCGAGGCCGAAATCGGAAACCGATGCAGCGGCCTTGAAAACCCCTGCGGCATTGGAGAAATCGAGCGACGTGATATCGCGGTTGAGCCGTACGTTGTCGACGATGTTGATATCCGGGCCGAAGCCGCTCTTCAGCGCCGCCAGCAGCGACTCCTTTGCCTCAACGGTGGGCATGTCACCGGAAAGCTTGATGTCGTTGCCGCTGCGGGTGATTGACACTGGTGCCAGCATCACCGCCGGAATCGTCGGGGTGCCCGGCGCGCCGCCGGACGGCTTGGGTACGTTCAGCGTCGGCAACGCGCCCGTCGGCCCGTTGAACTTCGGTCCGGTCCGGCTCGCTTCGCCATAGCCGATCACCGCCAGCAGCAGGGGAATGACGACCAGGCCGATCAACCACAGCAGGCGCGGGAACCGCACGTAGAACTTCGAGGTTCGCCGCCACCGCGTGGCCTCGGGTGCTTCATCGGAACCCGCCATCGGGTCCTCCCTCTTGCTAACGCGTGCTGAGCAGATCAATCACGAAGATCAGCGTCTTGCCGGATAGCTGGTGCCCGGAACCGGCCGGCCCGTAGGCCTGCGCGGGCGGGATCACCAGCTGACGCCGGCCGCCCACTTTCATGCCGGGGATACCGTCCTGCCATCCCTGAATGAGACCGCGCAACGGGAATTCGATGGGCTCGCCGCGACCCCAGGAGCTGTCGAATTCTTCGCCGGTGTCGTACTCGACGCCGACGTAGTGCACCTCGACGACACCGCCCGGCACGGCTTCGGGTCCGTCCCCGACTACCAGGTCGTCGATGACGAGTTGTGCGGGCGCTGGGCCGATGGGAAATTCAATCTCTGGTTTGCTTGGCACGGATGCGACCCTAGTCCCGCACACTTGACTCGTGGAAGAGGACCAACAATGACCGACAAAGATGCCCTGACGCATATCCACGGCCTGGTCGCTGAGGAGAAGGCACTGCGGGCGCAGCTACAGCACGGCGATATCAGTGAATCGGAGGAGCACGAGCGCCTTCGCCGCATCGAGATCGAA
>NZ_DATFZD010000328.1:0-14003 GCF_035314665.1 Mycobacterium sp.
AGGTGGATGCGCCGGTCGTCGATGAGCGGCAGGATCGTGGCCATCCGTTGGGCCATCTGGCGCATCTGTTCGGCCTGCCCTTGTGGCATCTGCTGCAGAACCGCCTCCGGCAGCTTCCCGAAGCTGCCGGTGAAACCCGAGGTGTTGGCCAGAAAGGTGGTGGGTCCGAGGAAGTCGATGTGCCAGCCGGCGTTTCCGAGGGTGTTGCGGATGTCGGCTACCGGTACGGCCTCCATCGGGGCGATGACGCCGTTGACGTTGTCACCGGAGAAGCAGTAGAGGAACCAGCGGGCGCCCGGCGTCGTCACGCGGCGCAGCGCGGCCGCGTAGGCCTGCCTGCCGTCGTGGTCGAGGCAGTGGTAGAGGGCGCTGTCGACGACGGTGTCGAACTGTCCGTCATAACCGGTCAGTTCGGTGGCGTCGGCGACGTCGAAACGAACCTGGACTCTGGCGGCAGCGGCGCGGGCGCGGGCCTGCTCGATCGCGGTCGGCGAGCTGTCGAGGCCCGTCACCGGGTAGCCGCGACGCGCCAGATAGATCGCGTTGTCGCCGAGGCCGCAGCCGGCGTCGAGCACCTCTCCGCTGATCGCGCCGAGCGCTTCGAGTTCCATGAGCCGCGGCTGCGCCTGTCGGATGTCCCAAGGGATGCCGTCGGGGGCAGGCGCACCCGGGAATGCGGACTCCCCGCGGTAGAGGCTTTCGTAGGATTCGCGATTGTGATGAAAAGCCTCTGACGCGGACCGGCTCACCCCTTCAGCCTACGCCAGGTCACCTTGCGTAGAAGGGGGATCCAGATACGTTAGGCGCCAGCGTGATTCGCCGAATTCCACTATGGCGTTGGCACCGGGCTACTGCAGGGGCCGGTGTTGCCGGCCACTGGAGATGCAATGGTGGCAAACCTCGCGCACGGCTGCACCAGCATGGAACAGCGCGACTGGCCCAGTCCCGCGACAGCGATGCCCACCGGACCGTTGTCGGCGGACACGTTGTTGAACACGTTGCTGATTGAGTCGCCGACCGGCTGGCCGGGCGTCGGCGCGCCCCACGTTGCGGCCGCGGTGATGACGCCCGCCGTCACCATCAGTGGGCGGGCCACCGTTGCGGCCGCGGTGAGGAAGTCCACCGAAACCACCAGCGGCCCGGCCAATGTCGCGTGTCGGCGGCTTATCCATGGGGTCATTTCACACTCCTGGCCTGGGTCTGACTCAGGGCACTGATTTCACTTCGGTAACGTTGCTTTACAAAAGTCACATTCGCAACACAATCCGGTAAAGCTTGTAACGCTATGCGTTTCGCGACCGGTCTGGGCGCGATCCTGGTGCGTTACTTAAGGGTTTTCTGTGGGCGGCGCGCCGCGAGGCTCAACGGCGGCCTGACCCGGCCACCAGCCGCGCCGCGGCCGCGCGCACACTCTGGGCCGCCGCGGCGAACCGCGGGAACTGCTGCTGATCGCCGGCGAGATCCCGGGCGCGCCGGTCATCGGAGAGCTCGTGGCCCGCGGGGAGCACACGGTTTTGGTGCGCTGAGAGGCGGATACGCTCCCGTCCGGCGCACGTCAGGGAAATGACCATAGCCTTTCCCAGGGACACCCCATACTGACGGGGTGCCGCCGAACGGCCCGACACCAACATCGCCGTCAGTTCCCACTCCGACACTGATGCCGCGGTTACCGGACCCGGACTTCAGCAAATGGGGCCAGGGCACCTCGTTGCTGGGTGGATGGTTTCCGCTCGGCGTGGAGATCCTCACGGTCGCCATCCTGGTCGTAGCCATCGGCTGGCGAACCCGGCGCTGGCGACTGGTGTGGGTACCGGTCAGCGCGGCCGTCGGCGTAATCGCCGCCCTTGCCGCGCGGACCTACATGAACTCCGAGGGGCTGGCATCCGACCCGGCGCCATTTGAGCTGTGGGTGTGGACGGCGGTGTTTACCGGCTCGGTTGCCTTAGCGGTGCTGGGATTTCGGGGCTCACGTTGGTGGCGACGTGGACTGTCCCTGGTGGCAATTCCTCTCACCCTGGTGTGTGCCCTCATCGTGCTCAACCAGTGGGTGGGCTACTACCCGACGCTTGAGAAAGCTTGGGGAGACCTCACGACAGGCCCTCTCCCCGATCAGACCGACGCCAAAGATCTTCCGGGACTGCGCAACACACACCCTCAGACGGGCAAGCTGGTAGCGGTCGACATCCCCGACTCCGGGAGCGGTTTCAGCCACCGCCGCGAATACATCTACCTGCCGCCGGTCTGGTTCACCGGGGACGTTCCGCCCAAGCTCCCCGCGGTGATGATGATCGCCGGCGAATTCAGCAACCCAACCAACTGGATACGCACCGGCAACGCGATTCCCACGATCGACAAATTTGCCATGGGGCACGGCGGTGCAGCCCCGGTGTTCGTCTTCGTAGACTCCAGCGGACGCTTCAACAACGACACCGAATGTGTGAACGGGCCCCGAGGTAACGCGGACGACCACCTGACGAAAGACGTCCGCCCCTACGCTATTTCACAATTCGGCACTTCATCAGACCCCTCGGACTGGGGTGTCGTTGGCTGGTCCTCGGGCGGGACATGCGCGATTGACCTCGCGGTCACGCATCCCGATTTGTTCGCCACCTTCGAGGACATCGGGGGCGACCGGGGCCCCAATTCCGGTACCAAGCAACAGACGATCAGCCGCCTCTACGGTGGTGACGCGGCGGCATGGAATGCGTACGACCCCCGAACGGTCATGACCAGACATGGGCCGTACAGCGGTGTCGCGGGATACTTCGATGACTCGCAGGAGCCACCCGATGACAAATCAAAGGACCTGCCGGACCGTCGTCAGGATCGCTTGGCACCCGTCGGATTCGGCGGGCACGGTGACGACAACCAATTTCGGGAGAAGGGCGCGCTGCCAGACCTGTGCGCGGCCGCAGTCGCAGTGAACATCGGATGCACACTGCGCGTGTACACCGGCTATCACACATGGCAGTTCGCCGCCCGCGCGTTTTCCGACGCACTGTCATGGATCGCGCAGCGGGTGCACACGCCAACAGTTCCTGATTGATCCATCGCCGGTGGCGTGGAACGGACAGACCTCGATGTGACCGATTTGCGGTGACACCCTCGGTGGGCGGATTGCCGACGTAGATCGGACGACTTCGCCATCGAGAACATAGACTCCAGCCTGCACGGCGAAGTCCGGTGCTGCGGAACTGTTGGACTCCGAGGAGGCGCGGCATATGGTCTTCCAGACCCGGTCCCTACGCCCGGACATCCGAGAGGCGTTGACGAGCGGGCTTTGCCGCCATCAAATCGGACAGCCCTGACCGACGCCGGGCCCCGCGATGAACTCAGTGTCGACCAGAGTCGGGCTGTATTTCGGCTTGCTGCAGCTCTTCTTTTGGCTGAGTTGGGTCGAATACGTCATCTACCTGCCGAAACTCGCTGCACAGGCCGGGATCGACCGCGGCGTGGTCCCATGGATCCTGGTACTCGACCAAGCAATCTTCGCGCTGTGCGACTGGGGCGCCCTGTTGCCTCGTGTCAAGATGCCCGCGAGGTTTGATTCGTTGCCTCATCTGAGGATGCCCGCGTGGCGGGGGCTTTCTTGGCCGGTCCCGCCTTGCTGGTGGTGATCGTGAGTAGCTCGGCGGTCAGGGCCTGGATATGGCGCTGGATGGCGGCGGGGTTGAGGCGGTTGTAGGTGTCGGCGAGGATCGCCTTGTCCTCATCGGAGACCGTCTCATGGCGTTCGGCGCGCCGGTACGGGGTGGTCGCTCGATCGTATTTCTTGGCCACCTTGGCGCCGTCACGGACTTTGGATAGGAGTTTTTGCTGCGGGTAGAAGTAGTTCGTCAGATGTGACTGCAGCACCCATATCTTGTTGAGCAGCAATAGTTCTGCTGGTGTGTCGTAGCGGTGATAGCCGACCACGGTGCGCACGATCGCCCAGTTCTTCTGCTCCACGTGGCAGCCGTCGTTGGAGTTACCCGGCCGCGACCGGGTGAAGGTGATCTGGCGCTTCTTGCACCAGTCCAGCAGGTGATGATTGATGAACTCCGATCCGTTGTCACTGTCGACGCCCAGGATCGGGAACGGCATCGCCTTCGCGATGTCGTCGAGGGCGGCCAGCACCCATTTGCGGGCCTTGTTGGGCACGCTGCGGTCCTCGGTCCAGCCGGTGGCAATATCGGTGACGGTCAGCGTGAAAGCGTGCTCACCGGCGGCGTTGCCGCCATCATGGCCGACCAGGTCGATCTCCACGAATCCGGGCACCGCGTCGTCCCAGTCCGCCCAGGTGCGGATCGGGATCTGGCTCTTGAGCAGCGACCCCGGTTTGGTGTGGCTGCGGCCCTTCAGTTGGTGTTTCTTGCGCTCAGGTGCCAGGCGCCGGTCGATGGTGGCCGCCGACATGCCCGCCAGCAGCGCCGCGGTCTCGTCGTCGATGTCCAGCTCACCGAAGCGGCGCAGGATCGCCACCAGCTCGTCCAGTATGGGGGCTAGTCTTTTGCCGGCCGGCATGCCCAGCACCGCCCAGCAGAAGATCAGCGCCGCAATGACTTTCGGGCCATACTTCGGTGGACGCGCTACCCGCCGACGGACCACTCGGGGCCGCAGGGCGCCGCGCAGCGCCTTGCGAGCATGATCGCGATGCCACCCGGTGGTAGCGCACAACTCATCGAGGATCTTCGCTTTAGCGGGCTTGTCGGCCCGCTTGTAGCGGGTCGCGATCGCCTTGGTCACGGCCTTGCGCTCTGCCAACGTCAATCCCATCCTCCGGCGGTAACGCAACCCCGCCCTGACGTTCGAACGACACGCCGCACCCGGGCATTTTCAGTTGAGGCAACGAAGGGGGCTACGCGGGCATCTTCGATGAGTCAACGCGGGCGCTGGCCTCGCCGCCGACCGTGTGCCACAATCATTGGCCGGCTCGGCAAGATTGTCGCGGGGGTGACGGCGCTGTCGGCCCTGGCGTTTCTGCTCCTACCGTTCGTAACGCGGTTTGGCGCGCCCGCATTCGTGGTTCTAATCGTCGTTTGGGCGATCACGTCCTCGGCCCTGCGCGCGCCCCCGCTGACGCTGCTCGGCCGCTACACGCCACCGGATCAGCAACCCTGGGTCGGATCGCTGTTCCTGCTCGGCACAGGCATCGCCAGCGCGCTGGCGCCACTTCTCGCCGGCTGGATCACGGCCTACGACCCGCGCATCATGTTCGCGGCCTCGGCCGTGTCGGTCGTTGTAGTGACCTTCTCGATCGTCTGGGCGGAAAAGACGCTGGTACGCTCCGCCCCGCCCGAGGAACATGCGGACACCAAAATTCAGTCCGCCACCTTCCTGGTATTCCTCGCTGCGATTTTGCTGCTGGCGATCGGGTTCCAGGTGCATTTCTTCATCAACACAGAGCCGCTCTTCGCCAAATTCGCCCGGCCGCACGATCTTCCGGCCCTGCTTTCGCTGTTCTGGATCGGGTTCAGCCTGCTGATGCTGCCGGCGTCGTTCCTGACGAGGCGTTTCGGCGGCATCTTGATCATGGCGCTGGGGGCGCTGCTCGGCGCCGCTTCGGCCTGGGCGGCGACACAGGCCACTGACGTGGTCTCGCTCGGCTTTGCGCAATTCATCTGCGGCGGCGCCTGGGGCTGCGTGACGATGAGCGCGGTTGCGGCAGCCCTCGCGATCGGCCGCCCCGGCAGTGAAGGCAAGGCGGTCGGGGCCATGTTCTCCCTTTTGGCAGTGGCGGCGATGGCGCGCATTGTGCTGGTCGCGGGACACTTCGAGCAGGTTCCCGCACTGGCGCTGGCCTTGCCCTGGTTGCCGGGGTTCTCATGGTTGGGAGCGGGGCTGTTGCTCCTGCCGGCCGCGCGACGGGCAGCACCGCCGGCCTAGAAAACAACCTGCAGATCTGCAGGCCAGACAGCGATATTTCATCGTGCGCCGGCGAAAGGACCGCTCCCCGCGTGGTTATCGAGCGGTCACCGGCGCGCGACACCGCGGGACTGGACATGAGGACGCCGGTGCTCCGATATCCTCCGAGAGAATCGAACTCCTGGCAGCGGCAAAGGAGGGCCTCGCCCATGCCGATCGGCCCCGATCCGACCGCTGATGTGACGTGGCTGACGCGCTGCTAGTCGAATCGCCCCGGCCCGGGGTTGCCCTGCTGCGGCTCAATCGGCCTGAACGGCTCAACGCGATTGACCAGGTCATGCTGACCGAACTGACGCATGCATTGGCGGCTTTGGGCACCGACACGTCTGTCAACGTTGCCGTCATCACTGGAGCCGGGCGAGGGTTCTGCTCGGGCATCGATGTGCGCGACTTCGGGCCGGGGCTTCCGCACGCCACCGACCCGGCCATCGACCGGCTGCGATTCCAGGAGGCAATGGCCGAGCTGCCACAAGCCATCCGCGGCATGGCGCAGCCTGTCATCGCCGCGGTCAACGGCCCGTGCGTGGGCGGCGGCCTGGCGCTGTGCCTAGCCGCCGACATCCGTATCTGTTCAGCGACAGCGACGTTCGGCAATGCCGCGATACTGCTGGGGCTGTCGGGCGCTGAGATGGGCATGAGTTACCACCTGCCCCGGATCGTCGGCACCAGTGTCGCCGCCGACTGGATGCTCACCGGCCGCACCGTCACGGCTGAGGAAGCCGACCGCCGCGGGCTGGTGAGTGAACTCGTCGAACCTGACCGTCTACTCGATCGTGCGCTGGAACTGGCGTCACTGATAGCCGGGCTTTCTCCGCTGGGTGTGCAGCTGACAAAGCGCGCGCTGCAGGTCAATACGGATGCCGCTAGCCTGTCGTCGGCGCTCGAACTCGAGAACCGCAATCAGCTGATCAGCCACGCCACCGATGAGGCGGCGGCGCGCCGACAGAAGTGGTCATCGTGACCGGCCCACTACGGGGTCTACGAGTGGTCATGATGGGCGGACTTGGGCCGGGACCGTTCTGCGGCATGCTGTTGGGCGACCTCGGCGCCGACGTCGTCCGCATCGACCAGATTCGCGAGGTCGACGGCCCCCTGCCCATTGACTACACAGTGCGGCGCAACCAGCGCTCGATCGCCCTCGACATCAAAAACACCCGGGGCCGTGACATCGTGCGCCGGTTGACCGAGAGTGCCGACGCTTTCGTCGATGTGTACCGGCCGGGCGTAGCAGAACGGCTGGGTATCGGGCCTCACGACCTGCACGAGGTCAACCCGCGCCTGGTCTACGCTCGGATGACCGGTTACGGCCAAGAGGGGCCCTATGCCGATCGCGCGGGTCATGACATCAATTACATCGCGTTGGCCGGTGCGCTTCACGCCATCGGCACCGAGGAGGCGCCCGTCCTACCGCTGAATCTGATCGCCGACTACGGCGGTGGCGGCATGTTGTTGGCCGTGGGTCTGTTGAGCGCGATTCTCGAGGCGCGTCAGTCGGGAAGCGGTCAGGTGATCGATGTCGCGATGGTCGACGGCGCGGCCACCCTCATGACGCCCTACTTCGGGATGGTGCCTGCCGGCAGCTGGCGTGACCGCAGATGCGACAATCTCCTCGACGGTGCCGCACATTTCTACGGCGTCTACGAAACCGCCGATGGAAAGCACGTGGCCGTCGGGGCGCTCGAGGCGCGGTTCTACGCAGAACTCTGTGCTCACCTGAACGTGACTGTCCCGCATGACGTTGACGAGCCGAGCGCGTGGGCTGCCCACCGTCAAACGCTCGCGGCGCGGTTTCGGGAGAAGACCCGCGCCGAGTGGGAGCAGCAGCTCGGGTCGACCGGGTCATGCGCGGCGCCCGTACTGAGCATCACTGAGGCGCCGGACCATCCCCACCATGTCGCGCGGGACTCGTTCGTCGAGATCGACGGCGTACGTCAGCCCGCACCGGCGCCGCGATTCTCGAGAACCGTGCCGGAACGTCCGCGATCTCCGTCGCTGCCCGGGGATCACACTCGGGCCGTACTGGCCGAACTCGGACTCGGCGGCGAGGCCATTGCCGACCTTATCGAATCGGGGGTAGCCGTACAGCGCCTCGACGGTGCCCGCCCCGACACCTGAGCACCCGACGAAAGGACGACACGTGGCGTGGGATTTCTCCACCGACGCGGAGTGGGCAAGACAGCTCGCCTGGGTTGAGGACTTTGTCCGCACTGAGTGCGAGCCCATCGACTTGATCGTCAAAGAGTCTCACGACCTCCACGATCCCGTCCGTCAGGCGCTGATCCCTCCGCTGCAGAAGATCGTCAAAGGGCGCGGGTTATGGGCGACCCACCTGGGTCCTCATCTTGGCGGACCGGGATACGGACAGGTGAAGCTTGCGCTGCTCAACGAGCTTCTGGGCCGCTCCGAATGCGCACCAATCATTTTCGGCTCGCAGGCCCCCGATTCAGGCAACAGCGAGATCCTTGCTCACTACGGCACCCCCGATCTGAAGAAGCGCTATCTCGAGCCTCTGCTGGACAACCGCATCGTGTCCTGCTTCTCGATGACCGAGCCTCAGGGCGGCGCAGACCCGAAGGTGTTCACCACCACCGCCGCGCGAGACGGCGACGGGTGGGTCATCAATGGGGAGAAATGGTTTTCGTCGTTTGCGTCGATGGCATCTTTTATCATCGTCATGGCCATGACCGATCCAGACGCCCCTGCGTACGAACGGCATTCGATGTTCGTGGTCCCCGCTGAAACTCCCGGCATCCACGTGTTGCGTGACGTCGGGCTCGGGTACCAGCCACTCGGCGGGGGCGGACGGGAGGGCTATGTCCGTTACGAGAACGTGCGTGTACCCGACGACCACATGCTCGGGCCGCGCGGCGGAGCCTTCGTGGTCGCCCAGACCCGCCTCGGCGCCGGCCGAATCCACCACGCCATGCGCACGGTGGGCCTGGTCAGGCGCATCTTCGACATGATCTGCGAGCGCGCGGTCTCACGGCATACCCAGGGCGACATGCTCGGCAACAAGCAGCTCGTCCAGCAGATGGTCGCCGACTCGTGGATGGAGATCGAGGCCTTCCGCCTGCTCACCTTGCAGACCGCGTGGAAAATCGACCAACACAACGACTACAAAGCCGTCCGCGTCGACATCTCGGCCGTTAAGGCGATGATGCAGAACGTGCTACACAACGTCTCCGCACGTGCACTACAGTTGCACGGCTCGCTGGGTACCACCCATGAAATGCCGTTCGTGCAGTACCTGGTCGAATCGTTCGTGCTCGGGCTCGCGGACGGGCCAACCGAAGTGCACAAGGTCACCTTGGCGCGGCTGCTGCTCAAGGATCGAAAGCCTGCGCCCGACGTGTTCCCCTCCGAGCACTTGTTGCGTCTGCGTGAAGCCGCAGAGGCCAAATTCGCCGACAAGCTCGCCGATATTCCGCGCACCTAACCCAAGAACCTCCACGCCTGCGCCAACATGCTGGGCAACACCGGTGCCATCGCCTCCCACTCTGGATCCGGGTCGTCACGGCGGCGATTGTGCTTGATGATCAAGGACCACGTCGCGGTGGACTTGAAACACGCCAGCGCTTGAAACCACGCCAAATCCGGCAGACTCCGCCCAAGTGCGTGCCGGTAGACGGACGTGAGTTCGGATGGTGACGGTGTAACCCCGCAGTACGGTGTCGAGCGGCGGTACGTCTGCGGGTCACCGTTGATCAGAAACCATCCCGCATCCACCCGCGGGTCGCCGACCGACCATATCTCCCAGTCGATTACGGCGTTGATGCGATCTTCATCGGCGACCAGGTTACCCAGACGGAAGTCACCGTGCACTATGGCCGGTGACGCCGCGGACGGCACAGAGGACGTCAGTGCATCGCGCAACTCTCGCCACCCCGCCACGAGTGTCTGGTCGACCGTTTCCAACGTGCGACACCACCGTTGGATCTCCGCCGCCGGCCCGACAATGGGTTCGGATCCCAGGCCGATGGCGGCAGGGGTGGTGCGGTGCAGTTGCGCCAGCACGATTGCGGCACTGCGGAGCCTTTGGGCGACAACTGTAGTCGGACGCCGCGGCGGATCCCGGTCGAACAGCGGCTCGAACGAATCGCCGTCGAGGAACGACATGACGAACAGCGGCGGCACATGGGGCGGATCACCCTCGTCCTCCCACAGCACCGTGGGGACGGGCACCTGCGTCAGAGCAAGCGCGCGGATGATCCGAGATTGACGCAACACGTCGCGATGAGCGAGGGGCTCGACTCCCGGCGGCGCGACCTTCACGACCACACGCCGCTCCCCCTGCACGCCCAGGTAAGTCAGGCTCGATGCACCGCCAGACAGTGGACGTAGGTCTTTGACACCCAACGGCGCCAGTCGCTGACCCAGCTGGGCAACCAGGTGGCCGGTCAGCGCAGCCGGCCCAGTTCTCGAAGGAAGGGCTGCGTATGGGCGATGCGGCCGGTCATTGTCTTCGGATCACAGCTGCACAACTCCAAGGCTGTTTGCGTGATTAGCTCGATGTCTTCGGTCTCGGTCTTGGCCAACTCCAGCGTTCCGGCGCCTGGGGTCGCGACAGGATTCGACGGAGCAGCGGCGTTGACGGCGACGCCTGCGTCGTACAGTTCGGCCGCGAGGCTCTTCGTCAGCCGGTTCAAGGCGGCCTTCGCGGTGCCGTACACGCCGAACCCGGCGGTTCGGTCGAAATCCGAAAACGGCGGCCCCGCAGGAAGATCCCCCGCAACGGACGTGACGTTGAGCACCCATCCGCGCCCGCGTTCACGCATTGTCGGAATCGCCAACTGGGTCAGGTGCAACGGTCCAAGCACGTGCATCTCGATCATCAGGCGCACGCGCCGCTCCGGGAACGCGTCAAGCGGACGCAGGAAGGTCACGGCGGCATTGTTCACCAGAATGTCGGGCGCACCGATGCGATCGACCACTTCAGCGAAAAGCCGCTCGCGCCCGTCGGGATTGGACAAGTCGGCCTGCACGGCGATCGCTGTGCCGCCGGCAGCCGTGATTTCCTCACGCGTCTGCCTGAGCGAGCCCTGATACTTGGGATCGGGCTCCATCGTTCGGGCGGTGAGCGCCACCGCGGCTCCCTCTTCGGCCAACCGCCGCGCGATCGCCTTGCCCAAGCCTCGGCTGCTCCCGGTGACCAACGCCACCATGCCGTCGCAGCGTCCCGCCATACGACTCCGCCTCCTCGCTGCCTCGCGACTACGGAAATAGCTTCTCATCTCAGGAGAATGCCGTTACCATCGGTGCCGTCGGAAGTATAGGCCCGCACCGTATTCGGCGCTGCCTTTCGGTGCAGCGGTGGAAGGGCTGTGAATGGTCGAATGGTTCCTCTTTGTGCCCCAAAGCCGACTGGGACTCGACGACCTCGTGGCCCGCGCACAGGCCGCCGAGGCGAGCGGATTTGACGGCGTGGCGCTTCTGGATCACCTCGAGACGCCGATGGCCCCCGACAGCCCGATCTGGGAGGCGATGACCGCAGCGACCTGGGTCGCTGCCCGAACCGAACGGCTTACGATCGGCCACCTCGTATTGTGCGACGCGTTCCGCCATCCCGCCGTGCTGGCCAAACAAGCCGTGACGCTTGCCGAGGCGTCGGGTGGCCGCTTCGAACTCGGGCTGGGTTCGGGCTCGATGCCCCAGGAACTGGAGAAATTCAACTTCGGCACAGCAAGCGGCGCCGAGCGCGTCACGCGCCTGGAACGGAACCTCGCCCTTCTCAACGAATACTTGGGCCGTGGTAAAACCACCGCGAGAACTCAGGTGCGTTAGCGAGCGAGGTCATCAACCACTCGCCGCGCCGAAACCGGGTGTGCTGAGCACAGTCACGCTGGTACCGCCCGACGTCGCGCGCAGTCGAATCCACTGCCTCACCAGCACTTTGGCCACCCTGACCTCTGGCATCACAGCCCGGCGGTACTGAGGTGCGGCGATGAGTTGGTTCTTCTGCCGGGCGGGTGGTGGCGTGCAAGATTTCGAGGGCGGCGCCGCAAATCAATCACGGAGCAGCTCGGAGCCTGACATCTTGCCGAGCTCTCCGGGCCAATTTGATGACGTTGCTGATTTCTTTGTTCCGCGCCCGTTGCCGCGTTACCGCAATGCGGCTTGTGGTGCGTTTCAGGCGTTTGCCAAGAAAGAGTCCCGGGTGTCTTCGGGCAAGACGCTGAACCGGCATGCGTACGCGCCGGACTACGTGGACCGCCACCACAAGTCCTCACGCGCCGCTGATAATCCATTGCGTTGCTTCCTCGACCTGCCCAGCGGGGAAATGCTTGATCTGTGCTGACACAAAGTGTGACGCCAGATGCGGTGCGATATCCCCGAGGGCCGAGTCGGTGACGACCGCGACTTTCTTGATGTGCTTCTGATGATCCCGAACGAAGCGAAAGTGGGTGACCATCGCCCCAAAGCTCTCCCATCCCGGGAATGCTGGGGCCTCGATGATGAGGCCGGCAAGATCGCCACTCGCCTCGATGTGTGGGTCAACCGCCTTAGCGAGTTGAACAAAGTCGTCCTTTTCCAGCGCAGACGTCGGTCGGACGAGCAGGATGGAATGCGCGGTATCCAGGTCGTATTGGATCATGTATCGCTCCTAGACGATCGTTGGGGATGAGTCTTCGGGCCGCTGATCGGCGCGGAAGGCCGATTCACGGCTCGACAATCCACGCGCGTGCTTTGTCGGCTTCAGCGGTCGGGAACACACGGAACTCCCCGGGAATGAAGAATCCAAGGAGGCTGTAGAGCTTTGCCGCGTGGCGCATCCACGCCGCGTCGGTGACCAGTGCGCTACGTTCCCAGTCGAAGAGGTGACCGAAGCCGAGCTTCGTGTCATCCCAGATTGCGCCGGGTTCGATCCCAGCGAAATCGGGCGCGATCACGGTGTAGGCCCGCAGCTTCTTGTGCCGCTTCAGCTTGTCTTCGACGTCTGGGATCAGCACCGTTTCGTAGTCGGCCTTCGTCAGGTGCCCATGGCAGACGAACGCGGCCACGTTCGCGGGGAAGTCATTGAGCGTCTCGATCACGATGATCTCCCAAACGGTGGGTGGGTTCCCGTGTCGCCATCGTGTCCGTGGGCGAGCATCCGCCATAAGAGGCCAAGGTCACCAAAGCATGGGACTCCTCTGGCGACTCGGCGGGCGGCTATGTCCGCCGTTGTTGGGCGTCTCGGGCCAGTCTGGCGGCGGGGCGACGTGGTGGGATCGGCGTCGATGGCCACCGTCGCGTTCCTGTCCACAGCGCCGGCGGTGCGTCGAGTTGCCGGGCGAGCAGCAGTGCAGCTTTGTCGTAGTTGGCGCGCCAGCCACGAAAGTGCGGCCACGCTTGCTCGTCACTCAGTTCGATCGGGTATCCGATTTCGCGCAGCATTGCGGTGGCCGCCCTGAATTCGTCGATTGACACCGTGACCGGCCCGTCGGGGTCGGGTTCGTCGGGTACCGGCAGCCGCATGGTTCTGGCGATCTGTTCCAGCGCTACGAAGCCCATCCGAAGCGACAGCCGCGCGGCGAGTTTGGGTTCTCGCGACGGTGCCAGCGCCAGATGCAGGGCGGCGGCATCCATCACCGCGATCAGCGAGGTCAGCCAGTGCGACATCGGCCGCGGTGAGCGCAGCCTGGCCAAGGTCAGATAGGTGGTGTGGGATTCGGCAACCTCGGCAGCCCACCGTTCCCAAGCGGTGAACAGCTCCTCGAGAACAGTGCCGGTGTCGGGGTTATCGATCCCCCAACGAGTACGAGCCAGGATCTCCGGTCCCCACGCTGGGACGCCGGCGCGCGAGCCAAGCAGGCTGACTTCGGTTTCACGCCGGTTGAACGCGGCGTAGAGGGTAGGCAGGTAGCCGATCTGCAAGCCGATGACGACCAGCCCGGTAAACGCTGCCAAATATTCGAGCGTCGTGCTGCCGCTACCGGCCGGGGCGGCGTAACCGAGGGTGAACACCGACGATCCAGCGGCGGAAAACGCCTGTCCAAGGTGCCCGTTCATGCTCGGCAACAGCAACAGCGCGTAACCGACAACGATCAGGCCGAGCCACACCGCAAGCCGTACCAGCAACGACAGCGGCGACTGCCATGCGAGGATGCGGTCACGGCGCT
>NZ_DATFZD010000329.1:0-7294 GCF_035314665.1 Mycobacterium sp.
AAGCGGCGCCATCAGCCGGAGTCGATGAGTGAGCCCGTGTAAGCGGGGGAGCGAAGCGGCGCCATCAGCCGGAGTCGATGAGTGAGCCCGTGTAAGCGGGGGAGCGAAGCGGCGCCATCAGCCGGAGTCGATGAGTGAGCCCGCGTAGGCGGGCGAGCGACGAGGCGCCGACAGCCTGAGCCGCTGAATGCTCGTAGAACTCGGGTAGTGCACTACTCGTGCTTTCGGGTGACCAGGGGCGTTACGTTGCTCGCGAGAGACTCGCAGCGCTAGGAAATCCCGCAATGTTCGATCTGCCCAACGACAGCGACTACGACAGATGGCTCAATGTCTTCACCGAAGCATCCGCACGACTTGACGCCCTGGAAACAGCCGTAACCGACGTCCGCGACCTGCTGCGCTACAGCGCGGACGTCAACAGCGAAGAAATCCTCAAAGTGCTTGAAAAAACCACGTATAACCATTCGGGCACAGGTCAGCCACAACGAAGTCATGCCGACGGTTGAAGCGTGGCTCCGCCGGGAGTTGCGCGCGTCCGCTATCGAATTACGGAAGCTCGCCTACACGTTGCCCAACGGGGTGGGCGAATACAACCTGCTGCAGTTGTCGGATCGCATGAGCGCCGCCGCTGAGGAAGTGGTCCACGACCGCCGTCCTCAAAAAGCGGCTGATGAATCGCGGCTGAATTCGCACCGCTAATTCGACGCACGGGTTATAGTCGGCCGGTGATCAGCGGCGACCCGCTGACTGGGCGTGACAACGAATTGACTGTCATTCGCCGCGCGCTCAGCGGAGTAGGCAATCACTCCGGCGCCGTCATCGTTGGAGCCGCGGGAGTGGGCAAGACCCGGCTTGCGCGTGAAGTGCTGGCCCGTGCCAAAGCGTCGGGCGAGCGAACGTATTGGATTGTGGGCACGCAATCCGCGCAGCAACTCCCATTGGGTGCGTTCAGCGCGTCGATATGCGACGCCATCTCCGATCCGGTATCGGATGTGCGACGTATCATCAATTCCTTTGGCACGCAACAACATCAACGCCGTGCGCTGATCGGGATCGATGACGCGCACTTTCTCGACGCATTATCGGCGCATGTCGTACATCAGCTGGCCCAGGCCCGTGGAACACGGCTGGTGGTCACGGTGCGCATCGGCGGCGACGAGCCCGATGCGATCACCGCGCTGTGGAAAGATGACCTGCTCACCCGTCTGGACCTTCAGCCGCTGTCGGCTCCGGATGCCCACCGCATGATCGAGACCACGCTTGGCGGCGTGGTAGATAGCCGCAGCGCCAAGCGGTTCTGGAAATTGACCGGTGGCAACACGCTGTTTTTGCGCCAACTGCTCAAGGACCAGATCGACGCCGGCGCGATACGGAAGCTCGCCGGGGTATGGATCTGGGACGAGCGCGTCGCAGTGTCAGACAGCCTCGGTGACATTGTCGATCGGCAATTGGGCCGGTTAGCCCCCGGTGTGGCGCTGGTCGTCGACACGTTGTCGCAGTACGAGCCGCTGGCGGTCAACGTGCTCTGCGATCTGGTGGACCGCCGCGATCTCGAGTCCGCCGAACAGATGAACTTAGTCACCGTGGAACGCAGCGGCTCCAATCTCATGGCGCGACTGGCGCATCCGCTGTTCGGCGAGCTTCGACGAGCCGCGGCCAGCGAGATGTATCTGTCGCGACTCCGCGGCAAACTGGCACAACGGCTGGCTGAGGACAGCGACGCTGACATGCACGCGACGGTGCGCCGGGCGCTGTTGGCGCTGGAATCGGATCTTGCACCCGACCCGCAGTTATTTCTTCAGGCGGCGCGGTTCGCGATGACGCTACTCGACTTGGATCTGTCCGACCGATTCGCCACCGCCGCAGCGGACGCAGGGGTCAGCGAGGCCATAGGCCTGCGCGCGATAAGCCTGGCCGGGCGGGGCCACGGTAAGCAGGCCGAGGCGATCCTGGCCGGGATCGGCGTGAACGACCCCGACGGACACCACTGGGCGACCGTGCGCGCAGCGAACCTGATCTGGAACCTCGGCCAGCCCACCGAGGCGTCGGCCATTCTCGACGTCCTGGCATCGACACGCGAACGCACGGCGGAACGGGCTGAGCGCGCCGCGATCGAAGCGTGTGTAGACGCGGTGATGGCCCGCTGCGAAACTGCGGCGGAAAAGGCACAGGCGGCGCTGCGTTCGCCGACATTGCCCGACTATCACGCCATGTTGGCATCCATCGCGTTGACTATCGCGCAGGGCGCCCTCGGCAAAATCGACGACATCACCGGCTTGGTGGCGCAGGCCATCGACCGGGCGATCACGTCATTTCAGGCGTCGCCGATGAGGTTCTGGTACGGCGCCGTCTATGCGCGTGCCTGCCGATTGAACGGGCGAATCGACGAATGCGTGCGCTCGGCCACGCAGCTATCCGAATCGGCACGCGACGTTCCTGGTCTTGCCTATGCCAACCTCGCATTCTTGCTGGGCCACGCCCAGCTGGTTCGCGGGGAGATCCCTGGTGCGGTGAAGCTTCTGCACGAGGCGCTGGCCGGGGCCGAGAAGCACAGCGTCACAACCGGTTTACGAGCGGCGAGCTGCTTCGCGTTGGCTGAAGCCCATGCCAAGCTGGGTCAGCCGGACGCCGCCAACGACGCGGTCACCGAAGCGCGGAAATATGTGCCGGCCGACTACCTGTTCATGCAGACCGGCCTGGCGGTGGCCAGCGGCTGGGCCCTCGTGGCCAACGGGTGCCTCACCGAGGCGATCGCGGTCGTTCGTGCTGCCGGCGACGATGCACACAAGCGCAATCAGGCAACTCATGAACTGATCTGCTTACAAGTGGCGGCTCAATGGGGTGACACGTCGGGCGAGATACGCGCGGGTGAACTGGCCGACGATTTATCGCTTCCCCTTGCTGATGCCGTTGCGCAGCATACAAAGTCGCTACGGGCCGACGACGGGGAGGGTCTGCTCGCGGCATCGGCCGACTACCGAGCGCTCGGCGATCGGGCCGTCGCGGCCGACGTCGCCGCCCAGGCGGCGGTGGCGTTCAGCCGTAACCAGCAGCGCAAGCGCAGTCTGAATGCCGCGGCGTTGGCACAGCAGCTGGCCACCGACTGCGGCGGGTTATGCACGCCGGCGCTGCGAAACCGGATCGGCATAGGCGAACCGTTGACCGACCGTCAACGCGAGATCATCGAACTGGTTGCCGCAGGGTTGTCCAACAAGGAGATCGCCGAGCGGCTCGTGACATCGGTCCGCACTGTCGAGGGGCATGTGTATCGCGCGTACCAGCGCCTAGGAGCCGGGTCGCGCGAGGAGCTGGTCGAGATATTGCGAGCCAGCTCGGGTGGCTCATAACCTGTCCATTTCTCTTGCCATGCGGGCATCCTCGATGTACGTGGCCTGACGAGCGTAGTGGGGTCGGGGAGGCGGCGGCCGCAATGCGGCGCCGACGACGCGAAGCGCGTCGATCATTCGGCGGGTGATTGGGGTGGCCTTTGGCGCCACTGCGGCCGCGGTCCCGAACATCACCTCTTGTTCGGTGATCAGAACCGGCGGTTGTGGCTTGGTGACCAGAGTCGCCGGGGGTGACAAGTGGTCCTTGCTTGTCATCGATTGGATGTCGTCGACGGCATCCTGCGTTGCCTCGACGGGCAGTATTGAACTCGACATTGCCGATCGCCTCCCATAGTGGCTTGTGATGTATGGAAGGTATGACTGTCGATGGTTGACAAGCACGCGTAGCCGCCTACTCGTGTAACGGAGCGTGCCTACTCGACCGGCGCGTAAGCCCAGGTGAAGAGCGTGAAGTGCCGCCGCGGCGGCCTTGGCATTAGGCCCGGATCGAGAACTGGGCGATTCCCCAATCGCCGGGCAGTGCGGACCGGTAACCGCCGCGGCGCAGCGCGTCGGTGGAGGCGGTCATCGGCTCGAAGCACACCACCTCTTCGCTCAGCGGCGCGAAGATTTGCGCCGCCGGATAACCCTGCTCGAAGTGGACCTCGATGCGGCGGCCACCACCGGACACCGCGAACGTCGCGCCGTCGGCAACCTCGTCATAGCCGTCGTCAAAAGCCTTGTCGCCCAACGGTTCGGTGATCGCGGGTTGCAGAGTCGCCTCGCCGGTGGGCAGCCCCTGACCGTCGAGCTTCAGGTGCCGCATCGACGGGGTCTCGATGACCCACTGGTCGCGCGGCACACCGGGCAGCTGCAGGTACGGGTGGAAACCGAAACACAATGGAACCGGCTGGTTACCGGTCGGGGTTACCGAGGTGCGCATCCGGAGGGTCCGCTCGAACAGCGTCACGGTCAGCGACAGCCGATGCGGAAACGGAAAGCTGGCCATCAAGTCCTGGTCGGTGAAGTCCACTTCGGCGGTCAGCTCGTTGGCCGACTCGTGCGTCACTCGCCAGTTTGGATAGGCGGCCAGCACACCGTGGATCGGTAGGCCGTTGGCGTCGGTACGCACCCCGTGCTGGCCGGCTGCCAGGGTGACCGTCGTGCCCTCCGCCGTATACGTGTTGGCGCCCAATCGATTTGCCCATGGATACAGGATCGGGATCCCCATCGTCTTGCCGTTGGCCACATAGGCATCCAGGCCGCGGCGCTGACCGAGGAGTTCGACGCCCTGGTCGCTCAACGAGATGCCGATCATTCCGGCGTCGGGCACGAACTGGGCTTCTAGATCTGACGACGGGTCCCGCAAAGTGGCAGCGTGCACCTGGTAAGGCTAGCCGAGACTAGCCAGGTTCAGCTGGATAGCGGGTCATGCTGGATGCGTTCCGGCGGGGCCCCTTTGGCGATCAGCGCGGCCTTGGTGGCGCGGACCATCTCCGGTCCGCCGCTGATCAGGATCTGCCGGTCCCCCCAGCCGCCGTATTTGGTGACGATATCCATCAGCTTGCCGGTCTGGCGCAGGTGCAGTCCTCGCGGTGGCGTCACGTCGGGATAATCGGCGGCCCAGGCGGGGTCCTGGTTGTGCTCGGAGACCGGGGTCACCGACAGCCAGGGGTTGTGTGCGGCGATCTGCCACAAGGTGGGCAGGTCGTAAAGCTCGCACGGGTAGCGGCCGCCGAAGAACATGTGCACCCGCGGGTTCACACCCCAGCGGGTGAGGTCCATGACGATCGAGCGCAGCGGCGCCAGCCCGGTGCTGCCCGCCACCATCAGCACGTCGCCACCGTCGCGGTCGACCTGCAACCCGCCGTGCGGATTGGACAGCCGCCACCGGTCGCCGGGTTGGGTCTCGTGGACGATGGCGTTGCTGACCATGCCGCCCGAGACCGCGCGGACATGGAACTCGATGGCGCCGTTGTCATCCGGCGGGATGGCGGGCGTCAGGTATCTCCACCGTCGCGGGCACTGCGGCACGGCGACGTTGACGTACTGGCCGGCGTGATAGGGCATCGGGCGGTCCAGCTGCAGCCGAATCACCGCCAGGTCGCGGGATATCCGCAGATGCTCGATCACCGTGCCGTCCCACCAAGCCGGGCCCTGCTCGGCGTCCGCGGCGCCGCTCATCACGCCGGTGATCAGGTTCAGCGACTGCTGGGCGGCCGCGTCGACGGCGTCGGTCCAGGCCTCGGCCAGCTCGTCGCGCAGGGTCGCATGCAGCGCCTGCCCCAACGTCCCGTAGTGCTGGGGGAGCACCCCGTATTTGCGATGGTCGCGTCCGAGCTGAGCCAAAAACGCCACCGGCTCTTCCGCGCGCTGGGCGACCAGCTCGCCGTATACCCAATGCAGGGCGTGGGCGAAGGCGGCCCGCTGGCCGGCCATGTCCGGCGGGAACAGATCACGCGTCGAAACGTCGAGGGAAAACCAGCGGGTGTAAAACCGGCCGATGAGCCCGTTGTGGTCGCCTGGGTCGATGGCGGCATGCAATACCGCCAGCGCATCCCGGTCGTTGAGGCTCACGCCCGACGATTTTATGCGGGGTCGAGCGGCCCCTCGTTATAGCGCTTTAACGCCGTTGTGCAGCACCATCAAACCGATCACGATCAGGATCGCCGCGAGCAGCGCGGCATTGTTGCGCTCCATCCAGTCCTTCAGTCGCGCCATCGGTTCGGCGAGGCGATTACCGGCGCCCGTGTACGCCAAGACGGGGATCGCGACGGTGGATGCCGCGATGGCCACGAAGATGATGCCAAGTATCCACTCGGCCGTCATGCCGACATCACTGCCGCCGATGGCCAAACCGGCTAACGCGCACATGGTCAGCACCTCGACCCTGATCACGACCAACACCAGGCCGGTTAGCCCGGCGCGCGCGGGCGTCAGCGTTGAGAAAGGCTTCATCCATTTGGGTGCCTCGGTGTGGTGGCGCCGGTTCAGCCACTCGTAGATGCCGTAGCCGATGAGCGCCACCCCGAGGACGATGCGCAGCCAGGACGCCCAGGCGGGCGGTGACTTGCGCAGATCGCCGAGCGCGTCGGAGGACACGATGAAGATTGCCGTGAGCGCGGCCAGACCGAGCAGCCAGCTGACTAGGAAGGTGAGGCCGGTGGGCGTCGGCCGCGGCGTCTGTAACACCAGCACCGCTGGAATGATTGATAGCGGCGAGATCGCGACGACGAGCGCGAGCGGAATCAGCGTGGTCAGTAGGGAACCCCAACTTCCTGTCACGGGCAGCATCTTCGCATTGCTAGGTGACGAATGCTGCACGACCGGCAACGGTTAGCCCCTTCTGTGCCGTGTCGGATGGCGCCGCGCCTCAGCGGGCTCGTCCCTCGCCCGCATCGTTGCGACGCGGGATCGGATGGCGCAGCGCCTCAGCGGGCTCGTCCCTCGCCCGCATCGTTGCGACGCAGTGTCCAGGCCGGTACCCAGTGCGTGACGGTTTTGCGCTTCGACCCATAGGCGATCGGGTAGGTCACCAGCCCCCACCAATCGCCTTGCTCGCACATGCCCCAGCAGGTCAGCCAGCCCTCCACGACCTTGTGCAATTGCAGACCGTTGGGGTGATAGCGCCCCGAGCGGTGCGGCTCCCGCGGGAAGAGCACCGTCAGGTCAACCAGCACGGTGATCGGTGGACGCACCACCCGAAACGGGCTGCGGACCGGCTGCCCGTTGTATCCGATCGACGCGAGGTCGCCCACCGATCGATCATACGTTCGAATCTGTGGCCGCAGTCATGTTCGGTTGGCGAGGATGCGGTCGGGCTTCGGCGGTGTTGTCGTAAAACGGGGGTATTGAGTGTCCAGAAAGGATGGCGTGGCGTGCAGGTTGGAGTCGGGCTCGATCGGAGCCTCGGATTGCGATGGGATCAGTACCGCGAGCTTGGCAGGGATGCCGCACGCCTCGGCTAT
>NZ_DATFZD010000330.1:0-18499 GCF_035314665.1 Mycobacterium sp.
CGATCATGGTGTCGACGAATACGCCCAGCGACTGGATCAGGCCCTGTTTCACCGGATGCGAGACCGTGGCGGTGGCCGCGACGTTGGGCGCGCTGCCCATACCGGCCTCGTTGGAGAACAGGCCGCGCTTGACGCCGTTGAGCATCGCAGCGGCCACACCCCCGGTGAAACCGCCCGCTATTTCCTTGATTCCGAACGCGCCGCCGATGATCTGCTCGATGACACGCGGCAGGTTCGTGATGTTGACCGCGATGATGACCACCGCCAGGAGCACGTAGGCGACAGCCATGACCGGCAGAACAAACTCAGCCACCCGCGCGACCCTGCGCACCCCGCCGAACAGTACGGGGGCAGCGAGAACCACGAGACCCGCTGTCGTCCAATCCACCTCGATCGCGTGCGATGTCTTCAGCACGTCGCTGATGGCGTTGGCCTGCACCATGTTGAACGCGATTCCGAAGGTGAACACCAGAAGGATCGCGAAGAGGACTCCGCCCGCTCGTGAGCCGAGTCCGCGTTGGATATAGAAGGCTGGGCCGCCACGAAACGTCCCATCGTCTGCGCGGACCTTGAACATCTGCCCGAGCGTCGCCTCGATCAGGGCCGTCGCCATGCCCAACAACGCAACCATCCACATCCAGAAGATGGCGCCCGGACCGCCGACGGTCAGAGCGATCGCGACCCCGGCGATGTTGCCCGTTCCGACCCGCGACGCGAGCCCAACGCAGAAGGCCTGAAACGGGGAGATCCCTCCGTCATGTGTGCGCGACCGCCCGAGCTGGGCGAGCATCCGTCCGAAGTACCGGATCTGGATGAATCTGGTGCGCACCGTGAAGTAGATCCCCGACGGCGACGAGCAGATAACTGAGGACGTGGGTGTAAAGAACCTTGCTGACGGGATCAATCAGCTGTTCCTGGATGAAGTCCACGTGCACTCCCGACCTGAGCAAGCGGTGATCAAGAGATCGTCGCACCTCAGTGCGGGAATTGAGCGCGCCGGCGACAATTTCCTCGCGAACCGCTTCACTGGGCCTCACGGTCGCGCTTCGCCGCCGAGGAGGTCATCCTCGCATGGCTGCGCTCCTCTGGCGGTCCCGTCGTTGACTGCCGCCGCGCAGTGGATTTTCAGCCGCACACCAGCGGCTCCGCCGACGGCAGCTTATGTCCGCCCAGCGGGGTCGCCGCCGGAACCGGCGCTGCCGCCGGTGTTGAGCCCCGTTACACCCGTTGTCGAGCCGGCGGCCGGGTCGCCGCCGGTACCGGCGCTACCGCCAGTGTTAAATCCCGTTACACCCGTACTCGTGCCGGCGGCGGGCATGTTTCCAGAAGGCACGCTCGCCGACGCGGCGGGGGTCGCCGCAGAGGCAGGCGCCGGCGCCGCCGCGGGAGCGGCCGGGGCGGGAGCCGGAGCCGGCGCGGCGGCGGGAGCCGGTGCAGCGGCGGGAGCCGGAGCCGGCGCGGCGGCGGGAGCCGGGGCAGGGGCGGGAGCCGGTGCAGCGGCGGGAGCCGGAGCGGCGGTGTTCGGCCCACCAGCGGTCCAGATCAGGAGGTCTTGAGCCCCGTCGTTGTAGACGACACTGTTGGGGGCCACGCCGGTGACGTCAAAGTAGATCTTGCCGGTCGATTTGGCGCCAGGAAGGAGGCTTGACGGGTTGACGCCCTGCGGTGTCGCCGCATTGTAGAGAGCCCGGTAGGTTTCGCCGTCTGTGGCGCGAGCGTTGAAATTCGAGACGATCGGTGTGACCGAGCCCTGGTCAGCCTCCACGGTGGCAGTGGCTTCGTACAGCCGCCCGGCGACCGGATACGGGACGGCGTCACTGCTGGGGGTGAGGTCGCTGACGGTCCAGCCGGTGACGACGGCGCCGCTGGCGTCGTACAGTTGTTCTCGCGCACCGAACCCGGCCGTCGTGGGATTGGCTGCCGACGCGGTTGCTGCGGCGGCGATGGTGAGGGCCGCCACTGCCAGAGGCGCAGCTGCAGCCGACGCGATGGTGGTTGTCCTCATAATCTGACCTCGTCTCCTCATGCGCTTCATTCGTTAGGTTGGCGCTGCTGGGGTCCACATTGCACGGCTAGCGACTCTATTTGCAAACTGCCGCGTTTTTTGTTGCCGCGGCACGGAGATCGTTTCGGCGCTTCCCTTGGCGCACTTGCCTTTCCGGGTAAATCGCTCAGTGGACACGCCTTCTGGCGCCCCACATTATCTTACGGCTTCGACCGGCTCCATCAAGACCGAAGGGACAGCCATCAGAACTCGTCTGGGCTGGGGCGACGGTTGTAATCCTGGTGTTAACCACTGAGTCAAGCTGATTTTTGCTTGCGTTCAGGTGCTTCGATGAAACCGCGTACCGCAGCGGCGTGCATATGTGGCCGCCCCGATCTGTGCCCCGAGGCCGGCGCGGGCTCCCGCTCGTCTGCACTTGAGGCTCCAGCGAGTCTGCTTCTCCAGGCCAGAACGGCTGTCCCGCAGACAATTAGACGGGTTCAGTGCCGACTACGGCCATGCGGCAGGCCGCCCCTGAGGCGGAGTCCGCGGTCACAACCGATCCTTTGCCTGATTTCGCCCGCTTAGCCGCGCCGATCGCAGAATCGGACGGTGTCTGACCCGGCGTGAGCGTGCAGGGATGTTGTCGCCTGCCGATGCAACCGGGAGCTACCAGCCGCACCCCGGGTTTGCATGTTCAGCTAATGTCACGCCGCTTGCGCGTAGATCCTTCCAGCTGGACCTCGCTCGTATTGGCTGCCAAATCTCGATCAGCCGGTGCGTTCACGCGGCGGGTCGAGTGTACCGGGTTGGAGACCTCTGACCTGCAGTGATGCGAAGTGGTCCCGGCTGGGATCGGAGCACTCGCAAGTCCCCGCAGCCGCCGCGGGAACTTGCCGGCGAGCGTTGCGACGGTCCGGTGTCACCGCTTCAAGCGGCCGTCGTGTACGTGCAGAGATAGGACCTTCGGCCGTGGCGGCCGCCGATGCGCCCGGACGAGAATCGCGTTATGACGCAACGTGAGCTCGAAGACCTCTCACTCGACGAATGCTTCCGGCTGCTCGCTGGCGCACGCGTCGGGCGACTGGTGTATCAAGATGACCTCGGACCCCTCGCCGTGCCCGTCAACTACGCCGTGGCCGGACACGACATCGTCTTCCGCGTCGAGGGTGGCGCGAAACGAGCGGCGATGCAGCAACCGATGGTCGCCTTCGAGGTCGACCACGTCGACGAGGACCGGAAGTTCGGATGGAGCATCCTGGTGCGAGGCGTCGGCGCCGAGGTCGACCTGGAACGGGTTCCTGCGCTGCTGCGAGCGATGGACGGCCACTCCCCGACACCGTGGGCGGCCGGCATCCACAAGGTGTGGCTAAAGATTGTGCCGCAGACCGTCACCGGGCGGCGGCTCGGTGCGGAGCGGCAGTCGTGGTGACAGTTCTGATGCACGGCAGGGGCGGTTCCGATCACGAGCGAATCGCACCGCATGGCTGGCATGTCCTGGGGAGTACGACCACCGCGCGCCGATCAACTGCCCGAACTACTGACTCGATTTGCTACAGGCATTTGGCACGTAGTTGGCACGGGCTTGACAAATCGGCCAAAAGCGGGCTCTGAACTGCGATAACGATGTGTGGTCCCGGCTGGGATCGAACCAGCGACCTTCCGCGTGTGAAGCTGAAGCGAAGTCACAAGCGAGACGTTTGTGCTGGTCAAACTGGACGAATTGGACCGATCGTGATGGTTGAGAGCACGCAATATGAACGGCGTAGCGGGTGTGGAGCGGATGAAAACGAACCCGTGATCGGTTGGCACAGGCCGATGGTGCGACCCGGCACGATGCGAATTCTATTGGCGTGTAAGCGGAGGTGTCGGGAAGCCCGACTGTCGTCATCGTTGTAGTCAGAAATAGCCCAACTCGACCGCGTGTTGGTCGACGCCCGCGCTCATGCGGAAACAAGCGCACGCGGCGGCGTTCGGGCGCCCGCCAGCGCGATCGAGGTCGGCGCCTGACGTCTCGACGCCGGCAGCGCCACCCAGGAGACGCCACCGATGATCCATCGCAACCGCAACCAGTCCGGCACGCGCGATCTGAACCCGATGGCGCTCGCCATTCGTATACACAGTTTGGGTGCGCCGAGGGCGCGCACCTGGAACAGAGCGTGGTCATGAAGCGCAAGCTCTTCGCCGTAACCTGTCTGGCCGGCCTCATCATCGCCGGCGCCGCGGCGGTGGCATACACCGCACCGAACCCCAGCGAATCGGGACCGTCACTGTCGGATTCGACGACGACCTCGACGACACCAACGACATCAGCCAACGCCCCGAGACCTCCGGTGCATTCGGGCTACTGACCTGAGCAGGCGTCGCCGGTCGGCCGGGGTCGAGTCCTAACTGCATGCAGGTCGGTGATCACGATGGCGACCACGCTGATTACAGATGACGGTCAGCCAGCAGACCCAGGGGATGTACCTCGGTGGGCGGAACTGGACGAGCAAAGACGTTCACGGGTCGGTCATGCATATTCGGACACGATGTGTGCTCAGCGATTTCACAACGGCGGCGTGTGAGGATGACGGTCACGCCCGAACCGGGGAGGTCATGATCGTCAGCTGGCTCAACCCGATGCGCGTGAGCGTGCGGACCCGGTCGACGGTTGCCGCCGCGGTGGTGATGACCGTTTGTCTTGCCATCGCCGGTGGTGTCCTGCTGCTGGTGCTGTACCGATCGCTGGAGACCGCCGCTCAGAAAGCGGCCGCGGCCCGCGCCGAGCAGATCAGTCAACAGCTGCAGACCGATTTGCCCAGGGAGGTGGACCCGTCGTTGTTGGTGACCGACAGCCAGGTCGGTGCGGTGCAGATCGTCGATGTTGCCGGGACGGTGTTGGCCGCCTCCAACGGTGCTCCCCGATCACCGCTGGTGACCGTGTCGTTGAGCAACGGGCAGGCGCGCAGCGTCGACCGGGTCGAGGATCCTGCCACCGGGTCCGATTATTGGGTGTCGGCCCGCGCGGCCGCTGTTCCTGGAGGGACGGTCACCATCCTGGTCGGCGCGGACCGAGAACCCGTCGAATCCGTGGTGACAAGGGTGGGGGCCCTTTTGGCGTTCGGTTGTCCCGTCATCGTCGCGTTAGTGGCTGTGGGTACCTACCGGCTGGTCGGGGCGGCGTTAGGGCCGGTCGAGGCGATCCGTGCCCGGGTGGCCTCGATCTCGAGCACTGACCTCGCCCAACGCGTACCGGTACCAGGTACCCGCGACGAGATCGCCGATCTTGCCACCACGATGAACGCCATGCTCGCCCGACTCGAACGTGGCCGGGCCGCCCAACACCGCCTGGTCAGCGACGCCTCCCATGAACTGCGCAGTCCGCTGGCCACGATCACAACCGCTCTGGAGTTGGCATCGGGGCGGCCCGATCTCATCGACAACGACCTGATCGACGAGTCGTTGCTGCCCGAGGCCCACCGTATGCATCAGCTTATCGAGGATCTGCTGTTGCTGGCGCGCTCGGATGAAGGTGCGATGGAGCTGCGGCGCGACGACGTCGACCTCGACGACCTTCTCCAAGCGGAAGGCAGCCGGCTACGCGGAATGGGATCAATCCACGCGGTAATCCATATCGAGGCGTGCCGCACTGTCGGCGACCCCGCCGCATTGGCCCGGGTGATCCGCAATCTTGTCGACAACGCCGTGCGGCACGCGTCGAGCACGGTCACCCTGGACTGTCGCCCGGAGTCCGGTCACGCCGTCATCACGGTCGCCGACGACGGACCGGGCATCCCGGCCGAGGACCGGGCGCGCATCTTCGAACGATTTGTTCGCCTGGACCCCGCCCGCACCCGATCGTCGGGGGGATCGGGCCTCGGCCTGTCCATCGTCGAGGAGATCGTGCGGTCCCACCACGGCACCGTCGCGGTAGGCGACGCGGCCCAGGGTGGCGCGGTGTTCACCCTGACACTGCCACTGGGACAACAGGATTCGGCGAGTGGAGGTCAGGATTCGGCATCGGAGAGGAGACGATAGCCGACACCGCGCACCGTTTCGATGGTCACGACCCCGAACGGTGCGTCGATCTTGCGCCGCAGATAGCCGACATACACCTCGACGACGTTGTCGTCGCCCTCATAGTTCGAGTCCCACACCGCCCGCAGGATTTCTGACTTGGTGACCACATCTCCCTTGTTGCGTAGCAGAAACTCAAGCACCCCGTACTCACGCGGAGTCAGGGTGAGCACCGTCTGGCCGCGAGTCACTCGTCGGCGGGCGGGATTCAGGGACAGGCTGCCCGCGGTCAGCACCGTCGGGCGTTCGGGGGCGCCGCGCCGCAGCAGGGCGCGCAGTCGCGCCACCAGCACCACGAAGGAGAACGGTTTGGTCAGGTAATCGTCGGCGCCGATGTCGAACGCGTCGGCCAGGTCGTATTCGCCGTCCTTGGCCGAGAGCATCAGCACCGGTGTCCACACCTGACGGGTCCGCAGCTCGCGCAGCACCTGGTATCCGCTCAGCCCGGGCAGCATGATGTCGAGCACCACCACGTCGAAATCCCCGGTGGCCGCTGCGGCCAAGCCGTCCACACCGTCGTGTTCGACGTCGACGACGAAACCCTCGGCGACCAGGCCACGACGCACCGTCTCGGCCAGTCTGGATTCGTCCTCGACCAGCAGAACGCGCACGACGCCCTCCAACCCCGGCCAATCGGCCCGATGAAACCAGTAGAGCAGAGTCCTGATCGGCTTCTCAGCGTCCCCTCAGCACCCGATGGCCAGGCTGTATCCATGTCCCATGTCAGATCCGCCGTGCGCGAGGCAGTTGCGGACGTAGTCACCAACACGGCCACCGCGGGCTTGCTGGTCACCGCACTCATCGCCGCAGCCTTGCTGCTCGGCGCCCAAACATTGCCTTATCACCGGTACGCCGCCGCGGGGCTGCGGGTCGCGGGACTGCTTACGACCCTGACAGCGCTGACGATCGGGGTGCAGGGTCACGGCTGGGTGGCTGGCGCGGACGCAGCGACCACGTCCTGGTTTGTTGCACACCGATCCGCGGGGTTTGATGTAGCCGCATTGGTCATCACCGATCTCGCCAGCCCGGTCGGGACCACCGTTGTCGCTGTGATGTGCGGGGCGCTGCTGTCCTGGCGGGCTCGTTCGATTGTCCCGGGCGGCGTCGTCATCGGTACCGTCGCGGCCGCGGCGCTGGCCAGCACCGCACTCAAGGCGATTGTCGGTCGTTCCCGGCCCCCGCTGGAGCTGCAACTCATCCTGGAGACCGATCATTCGTTTCCGTCCGGTCATGTCACCGGCACCGCCGCACTGCTCGGCGTCATCGCGGTATGCGCCGGAACCGGATGCCGGCCCGCCGTCCGGGCCTGGCTGGCGGCCGGTGTGGTCACCGCTGTGCTGGCCATCGCTGCCAGCCGCCTCTACCTGGGTGTGCACTGGCTCACCGACGTCACCGCCGGGGCGATCCTTGGCGCAGCGTTCGTGGTCGCCGGCGCCGCCGTATACGGTGCCCTACACCCTCGACCGGCCCCAGACGAGACGCCGCCATCCGTCCGCCGCGGCGCCGGTGACGGCGCACCGATGAGCGCGCTCGGCCGGGAATCATGACCCCCGACGCGCTGATCGCGACGTTCGGGCTGCCCGGACTGCTCAGCGCGGTGTTCGCCGAAACCGGGCTTCTGTTTGGGTTCTTCCTGCCCGGCGACTCGCTGCTGTTCACTGTCGGAGTCCTAACGGCGCAGATGCACCCCGCCGTTCCGCGGTGGCTGCAGCTATTCACCGTCCCCGCCGCGGCCCGAAAGACCGTGACGATCAGCGTTCGGTAACCGCGCGCGGATCTGTGAACCGCACTATTGAGAGGAACCCATGAAAAACGCCGCACGCAGCTTGTCGGTTGCCACGGCGATCGTGGCGGTCGTGGCGGTGCTGGCCGGGTGCGGAACCAAGGGAAGCGCGCCGGCCGGCTCGGCCACCGCGAGCGGCCCGGTCACGACCGTGTCCGAGAGCAACCCTGCTGGCGACATTCCGGACAACCAGGCGTTCGTCCCGTTCACCCCGCCCGGAGGCCTGTTCACGGTGTCGGTGCCCGAAGTGTGGGCCCGCACCACTGAGGGCGCCGCGACCATCTTCACCGACAAATTGAACACGGTGCGTATCGAGACGTACCCCAGCGCCGCCGCCCCCAACACCGAGTCAGTCGGTGTCGACGAACTGCCGGTGATCGCGTCGTCCACCCCTGGCTACCGCCCGGGGACTGTCAGTGCGGTTCAACGCAAGGCCGGCGAGGTCATACTGATCACCTATCAGGGCATCTCACCGCCGAACCCGGTCACCGGCAAAGCCGCGAAAGACGACGTCGAACGTTACGAGTACTGGCATGACGGCCAGGAAGTGATCTTGACGCTGTCCGGGCCGGTCGGCGCCGACAACGTGGACCCGTGGCGGATCATCACCGACTCGCTGCAATGGAAGTGATGACCGAGCTAGCCCCATCGCCCGCGTTGGAAGCCCGCTCGCTGTACCGGTTCTACCGCGCTGGCGACGAAGAAACCCTAGCGCTCCAAGGGGTCTCGTTAACCGTGCAGCGCGGCGAATTCGTCGTCGTCACCGGCCCCTCCGGTTCAGGCAAATCGACGCTGCTGGCGTGTCTGGCCGGAATGGACAACCCCGACGGCGGCAGCGTGCGCGTCGAGGGCCAGCAGATCAGCCACCGACCCGAACCCGAGCAAGCGAGGATCCGGGCGCGTCACATCGGCATGCTGTTTCAGAACTCGAACTTGTTCGCGCACCTCTCGGTTGCCCAGAACCTGGCGCTGGTGCGTTCCCTGGGGGGGCGCGTCCACATTGATCAACCCGACGTGCTGAGCCAGCTCGGCCTGACGGACCGGGCGGCCGCCTACCCTGGCGAGCTTTCCGGAGGCGAACTGGCCCGCGCCGGGCTGGCGATTGCGCTGGCCAATGCTCCGGCTGCGCTGCTCGCCGACGAACCCACCGGTGAGTTGGACAGCGTCACCGAATCACGGGTCCTCGACCACTTGTCCGACGCCGCCGCCCGCGGGACCGCGATCCTCGTCGCCAGCCATAGTCCGGCGGTCGCCGCCGCTGCGGAACGCGTTGTGCGGCTCGACGACGGGCGGGTGTGTTGATGGGCACCCATCCCGGCGAGCAGGAAACCCTCGCCGACGACATGGCCACACCGTCGGCCGTCGTCGAATGCACCGGTGTGAGCCGCACCTTCGGTTCCGGCGTTAATGCGGTGCACGCCGTCCGTGAGGTGAGCTGCCGAATACCACCGTCGGCCCGGATCGCCCTGACCGGACCATCCGGATCGGGAAAGTCCACGCTGCTGCATCTGATCGCCGGACTCGACGTCCCCACCGCCGGATCGGTGCGGTGGCCCGCACTCGGGGACGGCCGGAGCGGGCGTCCGACCGGAATCGGCGTGGTGTTTCAGGGCCCGAGCCTGTTGCCCAGCCTCGATGTGACCGAGAATGTCGCTCTCCCCCTGCTGTTCGCTGGGCAGGCCGATGACACGGCGATGCGTGACGCTCGCGCAGCGCTCGACCTGGTCGGGGTCGGCGACCTGAATGCCAAACTGCCCGACGAACTGTCGGGAGGCCAGTCGCAGCGGGTTGCTATCGCGCGGGTGCTGGCGGCCCGCCCAACCGTGATCCTCGCCGATGAACCCACCGGGAAACTGGACCATCAAACCGCCGAGCGGGTCATCACCATCCTGCTGGACACCGCGATCGCGATCGGCGCCGTGGTGATGATCGCCACCCACGACCCCGTCGTCGCCGCCCGGCTGCCCGACCGATGGGTGATGCGCGACGGCCACCTCGACACCCACCCCGACATCGATCGAAGCATCACGTGATCGCGACATGGACGCTCGGGCTGCTGCGGCGCCGGCGGGGGAGGCTTGCCGCGACGGTCGCCGGTATCGCCGCCGCGGTCGCACTCGTGGCCTGCCTGGGCAGTTTCCTTGCCGCCGCGCAGGGCTCGATGACGGCCCGCGCGATCCGCAGCGTGACCGTCGACTGGCAGGTCGAAGTCCAGCCCGGTGCCCAACCATCCACCGTCTTGAGCACGGTTCAGTCCGCACCCGGCGTACACGCGGCGCTGCCGGTCGGTTTCGCTCACTCCAGCGGATTGATCACACAAACCGGTGGAAGCACTCAAACCACCGGCCCGGCAATGGTATTGGGCATCCCGCCGAACTACCGCGAGCAGTTCCCGGGCGCCATCCGCACCCTCGTCGGCGCCGATAGTGGGGTTCTGATCGCCCAGCAAACCGCCGCCAATCTGCATGTGGCGCCCGGCGACACCGTCCACATCGGGAGGGCAGGCATGGCGGGGGTCGACGTGGTGGTCGACGGCGTGGTCGACCTGCCCCAGGCGGACTCGCTGTTCCAGAAGGTCGGCGCTCCCGTCGGCGCCCAGCCGGTCGCACCGCCCGACAACGTGCTGATCCTCGGCCAAACGCAGTGGCATAGTGTGTTCGACCCGCTGTCGGCCCTGCGGCCCGATCTGCTCAGCACCCAGATCCACACCGCGATCGACCACGCGCTGCCGCCCGATCCGGGGTCGGCCTACACGCAGGTCACTGCCGCGGCGCACAACCTTGAGGCCCGAAGCGGCGGCGGCGCACAGGTCGGCGACAACCTCGGCGGCGCGCTCGGCGCCGCGCGCAGTGACGCCGCATACGCCCGGGTGTTGTTCTTGTTCCTCGGCTTGCCCGCCGGCGTCCTGGCAGGCCTGTTGACCGCCACCGTCGTCGCCGCGGGCGCCGACCGCCGACGTCGGGACCAGGCCCTGCTGCGGGCCCGCGGCGCAACGCGGCGCCAATTGCTGTGGATCGCCGCAGCTGAGGCCGCCGTGGCCGGGATCCTCGGCAGCGCCGTCGGGCTCGTCGCAGCCGCACTGGTCAGCCTGGTCACCTTCGGGTCCCCCAGCCTTGGTGCCGACGCCCGCACTGCGATGGGCTGGGCCGCGGCCTCGGCTGCTGTGGGGATGGGGATCGCGGCCGCGGCGGTGCTGGCCCCGGCCTGGCGGGATCCGCGCGAGTCCACGATCATCACGGCGCGTGCCGACGTGCGGCGAACCCGACCCCCGCGCTGGACCCGCTCCGGTCTGGACATCGTGGCTCTCGCGGTGTCGGGGGTGCTGTTCTGGCTGGCCGGGCGCACCGGATATCAGATCGTCCTCGCTCCGGAAGGTGTTCCGACAATCTCGGTGTCGTACTGGGCGTTCGTCGCGCCTGCCCTGTTGTGGATCGGCGCAGCCCTGCTGGTGTGGCGTCTCAGCGACGTGCTCCTGGGCCGCGGCTGGGCGGTTGCCGCCCGAGTGTTGCAGCCGGTGGCCGGGTCGTTGTCGCGCATCGTCGCCCACTCGCTGTCCCGGCAGCGGGCGCCGCTGGCCCGCGCGATTGTCTTGTTGGCACTTGCGCTGGCCTTCGCCGCATCCACCGCGACGTTCAACGCCACCTACCGGGCCCAGGCCGAAGTCGACGCCCAACTCACCAACGGCGCCGATGTCACCGTCACCGAAGCCCCCGGCAGCGCCGTGTCAGCCGGCGCGGCAGCACAGCTCGCCGCCATACCCGGGGTGCGGTCCGTGGAACCGATCCAGCACCGCTTCGCCTACGTCGGAACCGACCTTCAGGATCTCTACGGCGTGAGCCCGACCACCATCACCAGCGTCACCGCGTTGCAGGACAACTACTTTCAGGGCGGCACCGCCGAGCAGTTGATGCACAAGCTCGCGGCACAGCCCGACTCCCTTTTGGTCAGCGCCGAAACGGCCAACGACTTCGAACTTCGTCCCGGCGACACCGTCAACCTGCGCATCCAAGACGCCCGCACCCACCAACTCACCGCCGTGGGATTCCACTACATCGGAATCGTCACCGAATTCCCCACCGCACCCAAAGACAGCTTCTTGGTGGCCAACGCCGGCTACATCGCCCAACACACCGGCAGCGACGCCGTCGGAGCCTTCCTCGTCGACACCGGCGGGCGCGACACCACCGCCGTCGCCGATGGGATCAGAACAGCCGTCGGCACATCGGCGACGGTCACCGACATCGCCACCACCCGCGGCAGCGTCGGATCGAGTCTGACCGCGGTCAGCCTGGCCGGCCTCACCCGAATCGAACTCGGCTTCGGGCTGTGCCTGGCCGCCGCGTCCGGGGGCCTGGTCCTCGCCCTCGGACTCACCGAGCGACGGCGCAGCTTCGCTATCGCCAATGTGCTCGGAGCGACCCGCCGCCAACTGCGGTCCTTTGTGCTGGCCGAGGCCGCGATCCTCATCGCGTGCGGCCTCGCCGCCGGGGCCGCCCTCAGCTGGGCGCTGTCGCGGATGCTGGTAGGCGTACTCACCGGCGTCTTCGACCCGCCACCCGCAGCGCTGTCGGTGCCATGGGTATATCTCGCCGCGACCGCGGCCACGATCGCCGTAGCGATCGGTGCGGTATCAGCAGCCACCGTCCGCCTCGCCCGACGGTCCCCGCTGACGGTGCTGAGCGAGCTATGAATCGCGCGCTGGCCATGCAGGGTCATCTGCGCGGCCAGTAAGCGATCCGTGCCGTCCGCGGCGAACGGTTGAGGACTGACGGCCTGCACGGGGCCGCCCGGCGCCCCAGGGGCCAGGCAGTGACCAGCCCGGCTCCATGCGGTGATGAACAGCGATGTTGATCGCGGGTTTGGCGTAGCTGAGGGCTGTCGCCGAGATGCGGCGTGCGGGGCCCGACACGGCGTGATGCCTCTAGCGTCTCGCTTGGGTAGCTGGCCCGCACGTCCGGGTGTGTTCGGGATTCATGCCGCTCTCGTAATGCGGCCGTGACGGAACTCTCAGCGTGGCTTCAGCCACGTGTCTCTAGGGTCGGGCGTTGTGACCGAAACAACGAGATCCGAGGCCGTCGAACCCCAGCGCATGCTGCTGAGCAAGGTGCCCGAGGTCACGGTGTGGTTCTGGATCATCAAGATCCTGTGCACGACCGTGGGTGAGAGCTTCGCCGACTGGATCAACATGACTTTGGGTGTCGGTCTGAACGCGACCGCCCTCATCTTCACCGTGGTACTTGCCGCGGTGCTGGGGTGGCAGTTGCGCCTCAGCCGCTACGTGCCGTTCGTCTACTGGCTGGCGGTCGTCGTGCTCAGCGTGACTGGCACGCTCTACACCGACATCCTCACCGATGATCTGGGCGTTCCGCTCGCCGTGAGCACGAGCGTCTTCGCGGCCCTCCTGGCCATAGTCTTCGGCGTCTGGTTCGCCCGCGAGCGGACCCTGTCGATCCACAGCATCGTCACGCGGCCGAGAGAGTTGTTCTATTGGCTCGCAGTTCTGGTCACGTTCGCCCTGGGTACAGCAGCTGGTGACTGGATACTGAAGCTGACCGGTTGGGGACCGGGTACGTCGGTGATCCTGCCGGCTGGCCTGATCGTCTCGATCGTGATCGGCTGGCGGCTGGGCGCGAACTCCGTGCTGTCGTTCTGGCTCGCTTACATTCTGACCCGCCCGCTGGGCGCGAACCTCGGCGACTGGTTCGCGTCCCCGTCGAGCGAACGGGGCCTCGGGTTTGGTACCGCGCTCACCAGCGCGATCTTCCTCACCGCGATCATGGTTACGGTCGTGTACCTCACGCGCACCCGCGGTGACGTAATCGAAGAGTACGACCGGACCCACACGCCGATCGTGACCACCAATCCGACTCGCGAGCGGATCATGCTCGGGTACTACGCCGTAGTCGCTGTGGCCACCGGCGCCCTGCTCACGTGGGCCGCCGGGCAGCCGCACGCAACCGCGACGGCGAGCGAGGAGGAAACGGGCCCGGCGCCCGTGACCACGACGCTCACCCCAGGTCAGGCGACGGCCCGTTTCCCGCCGGAGGAGGTAGCGAAGTTCCGCACCATCGCTCAGGACACGCTGTCGAAGGTGCGGGCCGGCGACCAGACTGGCGCAACCGCCCGGATCAAGGACCTCGAAACCGCGTGGGACGACGGCGAGGCAACCCTTCGGCCCATGGACGAAACCGCCTGGCACGTCCTCGACGGTCGGATCGACAGCGTCCTCAAGTCGTTGCGGGCCAGCAAACCCGACCCCACCATTGAGGCGCAGACCCTCACCGCACTGTTGACCTCACTTTAGTTTTAGTGAGGCAACCGAAAGCACACGCGTGGCGTACCGACTCCCATCGCCGCGTGTTGTGCGACCCCTCGTCGACAAGGCGATCTTCGATCTGGAGGGCGACCCGGGCTACGACCTCGCCGCCCTCCGCCAAGACCAGGAGGCCCAGCGCCAGGCCCTGCGCGACCAGCCCCCGCAGTACGACATGAATAGCCGCGATGCTGCGCAGCGGGAACCGTCCTATCCGCGCGAGCTGTTCATGCGCGCCGTTGTCCAAGGCATCGCATCGTGCATCGACTACGACAAAGCACCACGTGCCGCTGGACCACCCGGCGCGCAACAAATTTCGGCAGAGAGGGAGAAAGGGCAGTGACCATGACGTCGCGATGGACGAAGTGCTGACGGCGGGTGAGGTGTCGCGGATGACCGGCATCCCGGTGTCCACGTTGCATGATTGGGCGGCGAAACGGGAACGAGGGATGGAGTCGCCGGGTCCGCGTCACTGCAGGCTGTCGTCTCGACATCGGCGTTGGATGCGCGCTGATGTTGCGGAATGGCTTGCTGCAGCCCGGTATTGAGCGATGACTATTCGCAGGCGTGAAGCCAAGTCCGGTATGCGCTGGGACGTCGAGTGGTTGCTACCGGACGGGACGAAGCGATCAAAGACATTCAAGACGTTGCGCGCCGCGAAGCTGTTCGACGGGGGAACTGCGATCGGCTCGTGAGGACGGAGAAACGGTCGATCCGCGCGGCGGCAAGACCGAGCTGCGTGTGGTGTACAAAAGCTGGCTCGCTTCCCGACCTGATCTGTCACCAAAGGTGCGCCGCGGCTACCAGGACAACTGGCGGTTGCGAATCGAACCGAAGTTCGGCAACTGGCCGATCGGGCGAATCTTGCGAGAGAACATCCAGGAATGGGTTAACGAAATGACCGCCGCGGGTCTCGGACCGCGCACTGTGCGCTGGACTCACAGCGTCCTGCGGATGACGCTGGACCACGCCCTCGCCGACAACAAGCTGCGCGGCAATAATCCCGCCTCAAATGTCCGATTCCCGGCGATGCGTGAGACCAGCCACGTGTATCTGACCGCAGTGGAAGTGGCGAAGCTGGCTGAACTGTGCGACACGGCAACGGACAAAGACTCGCGCGCCACGAACCAGGGTGACGTGGTTTTGATCCTCGCTTACACCGGACTGCGGTTCGGAGAACTGACGGGACTCAATGTCGAAGATGTGGATCTGGGGGCGCGGCGTATCCGTGTTCGGAGGTCGATCACACAACTGTCTGGACGACTAGTTGAGGGACCGCCAAAAAGCCGCGCGGGCCGTCGTAACGTGCCGATCCCGCAAAGGCTGGCGCCGATCCTTCAACGGCGAATCGAGGGACGCACGGCGGGTGAGCCGGCAATCACTTCACCCAAGGGCTCGCGGCTCGGAATCGAAAACTGGAAGCGCGCCGTAGGCTGGCGGACCAGGATCGCCGAACTCGGGCGTCCGACCATGCGCGTGCACGATCTGCGGCATACCTACGCGTCGCTGGCTCGCTCAGCCGGTGCCGACATGAAACTGCTGCAAACGACAATGGGCCACGCATCGATCATGGTGACCGCACACACCTACGCAGACCTCTACGACTCCGACCTCGATCGGGTGGCGGATGCGCTCGATGGACTGGGAGGCTGACCGTGATGGCGGATAAACGGCGGATAACCGCGGTGATTTCTGGCCGAGCTGCAGGCCGCTCCGACAATCACAAGCCAGTGACCTGGTGATTCTCCTGGTGGTCCCGGCTGGGATCGAACCAGCGACCTTCCGCGTGTGAAGCGGACGCTCTCCCACTGAGCCACGGGACCGACGCCGAGCGGCGAACCGAGGCGCCAGACTAACACGGGCTGGCATTTCCCCAGAATGCGCTGGCCGCGAACGGACATCAAGGGATTTGTGCCGCTACGCTGGGGTGGACTATCGTCGTCCTTCGCGACGGGCGACGATGTCCTTTATGGCGCGCGGATGTAGCGCAGTTGGTAGCGCATCACCTTGCCAAGGTGAGGGTCGCGGGTTCGAATCCCGTCATCCGCTCGAAGGTGCAGTGGCATCAACCCCAAGCGGTGGAGTGGCCGAGTGGTGAGGCAACGGCCTGCAAAGCCGTGCACACGGGTTCGATTCCCGTCTCCACCTCGTTTCGAGGCTCGGCGCGATTAGCTCAGCGGGAGAGCGCTTCCCTGACACGGAAGAGGTCACTGGTTCAATCCCAGTATCGCGCACCAGTGTTTATGCAGCTCAAAGGCAGTTTCTGAGGTTCTCACCGGGTCTCGTGCCCAATACGTGCCCAATGAAGTCGGCGGCTCGGATCGCGATCGCGACACCGAGGAGATTTGTCAGGTATGACCGCCTACACCGTCCCCGGCCGCAGCCCGCATACCCGCCGCGCCGTTACTTTCTTCTGGTCCACACTGATCGCCGCCACGGCCGCATCGGTGGCCGGCAACATCGCCCACACCATGCTGGCTACACAAGGCCACGCCGCGATCGCCGCCACTGCGGCGATTGTTCCGCCGGCCGTCCTGCTCGGCTCAACGCACGGTGTTGCGCTTCTGGTGCGCACCCGCACGGTCGGCGCGACGTACTGGTGTGCGCTCAGGTCGTCGCGGCCGGCGGCCTGGGGACCCGTTGCCGGCAGTCCACGCGGCGTCAGCTCGGCTCAGCGTAGTAGCCGATGTGCCGACAATCCCGGAGAGGCACTACGTGAGCTGCGCCGGCGGGCCTAAGCTTTTTGTGCCGAGCGGAAGCCGACCCGAACCCGAGGGGGCAGACCTGAGGAATCTCATCGCCGTACCGGTCCTGGCAGGTGGATTGATCGCAGCGCTGATCACTCCTGCCGGTACTGCATCGGCCTTTTGCGACGCGGCGGACTGTGTTCCGAACGTGACGCGCAACGTCGTCGAGGGCACGCCCTGCGTTCCTCAACCGCTGTACGACTTTGGCCTGGACTCCAACTCCAGGACGTTCGTGTGTGCCACGACGGGCGCTTGGCTACCGGCCGGATCCCTGGTCGGTCTGCGCGAAGTCGCGCTGCCGTGCGACGCGGTAAACGAGTCGGCGCAGGACCCCAACGGGATCCCGTTGATCTGCGCACAGATAAACGCCAGCTTGCGGTGGGCGAACCGCGCCGATACACCGGGGCCGCCGCGGTGCGTCAGCGCGGCATTCGGATGTCTTTTCGGACGGGCTTGAGTCCGGTCGTCCGAAAAGGTGAGCCGATGACCGCGTTGCCGGCCGGGTCGATGACGCTGGCCTCTGCGCGGCCTTGGATGCGGCTTGACCGACGCAAATATATTGGCATATAGGAACTTCCGGTGCTCGGCGTCGTGACGGCTCCTGCTACCGTATTGATTCGCCCCGACGGATATGTGGCCTGGCGACGGTGGCGCGGATCACTGAAACGACGAAACGACTGGAGACTGTTCGAAGATCGCCGAAGGGGCAACCGATGACTTGGACGGGGCGCTAGCAACCCAAAGGACGCGAACCCACCAAACCATCCTGGGATGATCTGTCAGCGTTCCTGACCCTGATGCAGATCGCGCGACTGCGAATGTTGGAATCGGCGTCGACACTCACGACGGAAGCCGCCCGCAAGTCACGGCTATCCACAGCCGTATTCATGAGCGAGAACCGATGACACTCACCACGCGGATACGGTTCACCGCACCGATCGACCCCCGCATGGTATGGGCGAAGGCCTGCGAGGTTGTCAACGCCCCGGAGGGTCCACGTTCCGGCGGGCCCTATCTGTACCGCACCATCGTGGGCGCCGAGGATTGCGCCCACGGCTGACACCTTCGACCGTGAAGGTGATTAGTGCGCGTGACTCGGCGAAGCGACTCCGGGGTTGTCCTCGGTTAACTGGCCTTCGCTGGGCGCGCCGGGGGCGGCTACCTCGGGGCCACCGGCTACCTGGGGACCACCGAGCACGGTGCCACCCGGTGCCACCTCGGGGACGCATTCGAGGGTGCCGGGGTCCATGGTTAAGCCTTCGCCGCACTCGTTTGGGCGACATTGCGCGGCGCAGAATGGGGCGCTGGGCCGGCGAAGGCGGCCATCGGCGCGGCGAGGACCGCAAGTACCAATCCACCCGCAAAGATCAATTGTCGTGCTGGCATTTCAAAGGATCCCATCTCCACGCCTCCCTTTTGGACAAACGAGCAGCGCAGGTGACCCTTGATCAAACCGCACCCGTGCCGGCTTTGACTGCCCAGCCCGATCCCAGCCACTGATACGCGACGTGCTGAGGGATGTCGGCGACGTCGCCCGGGGCGTAGACGGTGCCCGCGTGGACCGCCTGAATATGCGGCTTTACAACAACTTTCACGGTTATGACTCCAGTTCG
>NZ_DATFZD010000331.1:0-2527 GCF_035314665.1 Mycobacterium sp.
CCACCGCGCTGTGCCCAGTTGATGGGCTTTGCTTCGCGTGGGTGCCTAGTGCTCGTGCTAGGCGCCACAGCCGAGAGGAGGAATCTTCTCTTCCGGTCCGACCTTGGTCTGCCGTGGATCCGTGCTTTAAGTCTACGCCTAGGCAGGTAAAGCAGGCCTTCGGTGAATCTGGTGCCACGATAGGGCGCCAGCCGGTCACCTAACTTCATCCATCAACAGCTTTCCGTGATGCGCCAGATAGGAAACAGCATGAGCTCCCCCCCGAGCGCCCGGTCGCTACTGCCCCGGGGGAGTGGGCGGTTGTTCGACACGCTTAAGTTGTGGGCGTGGCAGCTCGCGCCGTCCTGGTTACCCCACTGTCGGGGCCGCTGGCCAGATTCGGGAAAGCAGGGGCGAGCGCCCTCGCTCTCTGGGCCGAGCGTTCCGGAGTAAGTCTGGAGGTGATCGACGCTTACCCCTCCGCGGCGTCCGCGATACGGGCCGCCGAGGCTAGCCGGCCCGACGTGGTGTTCGGGCCCTACGGTTCGGGGCCGGCGCTGGCGGCCGCGGCCGCCAGCAAAGGGGTCATCTGGAACCACGGTGGCGCTACTGCCCGGCTGGCGCGGCCGGCGTATCCGGGTGTCGTCAATGTGGAGTCTCCGGCTTACCGCTATCTCGCCGCGGTGCTCGAAACCCTTGCCGCCGACGGTCTTGGTGAGGGGTCGGAGGTGGTACTAGTCCACGTCGACACGGGGTTCGGCCGCGAGGTGGCCGAAGGGGCGGCGGTGGCGGCCCGGCGACTCGGTCTTCTGCTGCGGTCGGTCACTTTTCGTCCAGCCCGGGCCAGAGACGTGCTGGCGCAGCTCCCGGCGGGCGATGTGCTGTTATCAGCCGGTTCCTTCGACGATGACGTCGCCATCGCGCAGTGGGCCAGCGAACGCCGTTGGCGCGCAGTGGGATTGGTCGCTGCCGGAGTCGATGAGCTCCGGCACGCCATCGGTGATCGCGTTGAGGGGCTTTGCGGACCGTGCCAGTGGTTCGACGACGGGACAGATGATCCTGCGGACGGACCCAACAGCGAGTGGTTCAGCCGCTGTTACCTGGACGCGAACGGTACTGAGCCGCCCTATCCGGCTGCTGCGGCCTTCTCCGCGGGTGTCGTTTGGCAGCGCTGCGTGAAGGAGGCCGGAACTGTTGAATCGTTGCCGGTGCGGGCCGCGTCACAACGACTCGACACCACCACCTTGTTCGGTCGGTTTCGTGTCGACCCGGTCACCGGCGTGCAAACCGGCCATCAGATTCGCGTCGTTCAGTGGCGAGGCGGACAGCGGGTGCTGGTTGATCGGCCGCTTGGTCGGACGTGAGCGTCGAACTGCCCAAGCCTGATGCCGAAGACACCTTCATCGTGCAGAACGGAAAGATTCTGACCCAAACTTTTGCGGGGAAGATTTCACCGAAGCACTGACCTCAGCCTTGACTGTTTCCGACGAAGAAATAGCTACGCGGGCAGGTCCACCCGCAACGCCAGGTGCTCATCGAGTATCCGGCGCAGCGCGGCGTCCATCGGATGCGCGGATGCGAGGTCACGGCCGAACCGGCTGTCCACCACGACTACCGTGCCCGCACGCAATTCGGCGGTGTCGACCTGATCGACGAACGGATCGAACAATGCGGGCGGCGTGGCCAGGTAATACAGCGCCCGGCGCGAGTCGTTCAACCCGGCGGCATACATCAGTCCGTGTTGGGTGATCACGAAGAGTTCCGAGGTGATCCTGGCGTTCGGGGTCTCGGCTTTGGCCCATGCCGTTGCGGCGCACCGGCTCTGTGCCAATTTATCGGGGACGTCGTCAGCCAGCGTGAATAACCTTTCGACGAGTGCTCCACCCATTCGCGGATATGCGTCGATGGCGGGTCTGAAGTACCGCTGGAAGAGGTCGCCGAAAAAGTCGTACAGTTGCTCGCTCATCGCAGCTCCCCAGGTTTCAGACGGACACCTCATTGTGCGCCCGTACTGTCAGCTGAGCAACGCTGATCAACCACATCCAAAGCAGACGCGCGGCTGCCGGTTTCGACCGTCAGTGGCACTCGTTCACTTGGGAATTCGGACCCCGGCGGGGTCGTGGAGCCACTGGCAACCCGCAGTTGGCTGACGATCGTTGGTTCCGAGACGAACTTCCGCGAGCCTCGTATGTCGTCATATTCGCGACCGCAGACGTTTCGGCCGCGGCGGCTGATTCGCCACTACCGCGCACCCTCAGCTGTGCCATGTTATGCAGCAAGCTGACTGCCAACATGAGCCACAAGCGTTGGAACGACTGGGTGTCGCCGATATCGGCTACATCACGGTGTGCCCGGGGCTGCCCATCCCACCCACATCGCGAGAGCAGGGAGTGCGCCTTAAAGGCCTGGCCTAGTGCGGTGGGAGGAAGACATCGTTGAGGGTGACGGTGCGTAGGTTGCGTGCGCGGATGAGATCACGGAATTGCTCGTAGACGTGGGTGACCGGCAGGTGGTTAAGGTGTCCGATCACGATCGCCTGCCCGATGAA
>NZ_DATFZD010000332.1:0-3359 GCF_035314665.1 Mycobacterium sp.
TGCCCCTGCACGCCGGCGACGGTTTCGAGTGCGTCGTAAAGATTGATGCCGGCGAGAAGTTCGCGCCGCTGCTGAGCGGTCAGCGGCGGGAGCCCGAGCTGCCCGCAGACGACCAGCTGTGGCTGTTTGCCGAAGAACCGCATCAGCTGGGTAATCACGTCGCCTCCCGCGCCGGGCGCCGTCCCGGCCGCGAACTGCTGCACCAACCGAGACACGTCGACGCCTGGCGTCCCCGACACCGGCGGCCGGGGTCGTGCGGGCGACGGCCGGCCCGTGGGCGCGTCTCGTCTCGACGGGCGCCGAGGACGACTCGTTCCTTGACGGCTCTTACTGGACACGTCGACTAGGACCTTCGGTTGTTGAGTAGCTCATCGACCTGACGACTCGACGGCTCGCCACCCTGGTCGCGAACACGGGTGCGCGCGTTCCCGAGTCTAGGTCGCTGGCCCGACATCTATCGAACACTTATTCGGAGACGGGCAGCGTGTCGGCGCCACGCTGCAGTAATCCGCGAGCTCGGGCAGAGCATCTCGACCAGCAGCTGCGCCGACAGCCAAGCATCTGATCCCGACCTGCACGAGGCTGACGTGGTGCTGTCGGACCGCCCAGGGGCATCGTCACCGAGCGACAAGCGGCGCCGCGGCTGACCTGAGCGGGTCGGCGGCTGCTATGGCGCTGATCGCTCCGCGTGCTGCGCATCGCGTTTCGCTTCGTCTGCCGACGGCAGTGGCCCGTGTGGAGATCCCAAGACGTGAGCGATCTTTGACCCCCAGTACCAGCCGTCGTCACCTTCCCCAATGAAGTAATTCCGATAGACGACGTCCCGAAGGCTCTGAGCGTGCCACCGCAACGCGATGCGCTTCGTGGCCCAATCTGAGGATCGGCTGGCCCCCAACGCGACGACGGGATCGAGATCATCACCCTGCCCGGCGACCGGTGGGTGAATTCAACTGGTCGTCGCAACACCTTGAGTATGGAGGTGTCAGATGGGCAGGCCTGCGGGGTGGATGACGACGTTGACTGGGCGGCCGGCGATGCGCTCACCGGGGTGCCCGCCGATTCGTCGTGATGTGGAACGGGCCTTTTGGGTCAAGATCGCTGAGGGGTTGACCAGTGAGGACGCTGCGGTGGCGTGCGGCGTGTCGGGACCGGTCGGCTCGCGGTGGTTCAGGGAGCGTGGCGGCATGCCGTCTATCCAGCTCACTGCACTATCAGGCAGATATCTGTCGTTCACCGAACGCGAGGAGATCGCGTTGCTCAAGGCGCGGGATCTCGGTGTGCGCGAGATCGCCCGCAGGTTGGGTCGATCGCCGTCGACGATCTCGCGCGAGCTTCGGCGTAATGCCGCTACGCGCAGTGGATATCTGGCTTATCGGGCGTCGATAGCGCAGTGGAAGGCTGAGTTGATGGCGCGTCGCCCCAAGCCGGCCAAGCTGGCGGCCAATGCCGCGTTGCGCGGGTATGTGGCCGATCGGCTCGCCGGGATGATCCGCCTGACCGACGGATCGCCGGTACCGGGACCAGCTGCTCCGCACTGGAGGGGCCGCAACAAGGCCCGCCGACAGGACCGGCGGTGGGCCACGGCGTGGAGTCCCGAGCAGATCGCCCACCGGTTGCCGATCGATTTCCCCGATGATGAATCCATGCGGATCTCTCATGAGGCTATCTACCGGTCGCTGTATGTCCAGGGGCGCGGCGCTTTGCGGCGAGAATTGGTGGCGTGCTTGCGGACTGGCCGTGCGCTGCGCGTTCCCCGTGCTCGTGCCCGTCAGCGGGCCAACGGCCACGTCACCGATGAGGTGATGATCAGCGCCCGGCCTGCTGAGGTCGCCGATCGCGCCGTACCTGGGCATTGGGAGGGCGACTTGATCATCGGCTCGGACCGCTCGGCGATCGGCACCCTAGTGGAGCGCACCACCCGCTTCACGATGCTGCTGCATCTGCCGCGGATGGCTGGTTACGGCGTCATCGCGCCGGTCAAGAATGGTCCCGCCCTGGGCGGCTACGGCGCCCACGCCATGAAGCACGCGATCGCCGCCAAGATCACGACACTGCCGCAGTATCTGCTTCAGTCGTTGACGTGGGACCGCGGCAAGGAGATGGCCCAGCACGCTCAGTTGACCATCGACACGGGGTTGCCGGTGTACTTCGCCGATCCGCACAGTCCTTGGCAGCGAGGAACGAATGAGAACACCAATGGGCTGCTGCGGCAGTATTTTCCGAAAGGAACCGACCTATCGCGTTGGGATGCCGACGAGATCGATGCCGTCGCGATGGCTCTCAACAACCGACCTCGCAAGACACTCAGCTGGAGAACACCCGCCGAAGCCTTCAACGACCATCTAATATCGGTTCAATCAGCCGGTGTTGCGACGACCCATTGAACCTGGGGTGTTCGGCTCGATGAGCCTGTATGACAACACCGCTTTCCCGTTGCGTGAGCACACCAGGAAGAAGGAATCCGAGATCCGCAACATCGTGATGGAGAAGCTCGAGCTGGTCGGCTTGGGTGGGGATGAGAACAAGTTCCCCGGCGAGATCTCCGGTGGTATGCGCAAGCGCGCCGGGCTGGCCCGCTCGCTGGTGCTCGACCCGCAGATCATTCTGTGTGACGAGCCGGACTCGGGTCTGGATCCGGTGCGTACCGCTTATCTGTCGCAGTTGTTGATCGACATCAACGCCCAGATCGACTGCACGATCTTGATCGTGACGCACAACATCAACATCGCGCGCACGGTGCCCGACAACATGGGCATGTTGTTCCGCAAGCATCTGGTGATGTTCGGTCCGCGTGAGGTGCTGCTGACCAGCGACGAGCCGGTCGTGCGCCAGTTCCTCAACGGCCGCCGCCTGGGTCCGATCGGCATGTCCGAGGAGAAGGACGAGTCGACGATGGCCGAGGAGCAGGCCATGGCCGACGCCGGTCACCACGATGGGGGTACCGAAGAGATCGAGGGCGTGCCGCCGCAGATCATGGCGACCCCGGGTTTGCCGGAACGGCAGGCCGTCGAACGTCGGCGGGCCCGCGTCCGCGAGATGATGCATACCCTGCCGCCGGCCGCCCAGGAAGCGATCCGCGACGACCTCGACGCCACCCACCAGTACGCGGCTCAACCGTTCGCGAACTAGTCGACCCGTACGCATGCGAGCAGGACGCGCCGCGACCATCGGAAAACACCGTGACGACCTTGACGACGCGACAGATCATCATCGCATCACTGACAGCGAACTCGCGTGGCGGCTGGTTGAAGCTGTTGATTCTCGTTTGGACGACGTCAATCGGAACTCTGTTTATGTCGAATTAGGTTGCGGCGACAACATATCGGCGATCTACCGAGTACTTACCGTCGCGGTGCGCA
>NZ_DATFZD010000333.1:0-2717 GCF_035314665.1 Mycobacterium sp.
CCCCGAATCCGGCTTCCGGCAACGCGGGTGTTAACAAACCGCTAACAGCGCCAAAGGAAGTGTTGTCGTTGCACTTTGGCTCGCGTCGCCGGTATCAGGACTCGGCGGGGCTGGGCGCCTCGCCGAATCGGCTCAGCGCCAACACTGCTGCGACCGCTACGACGAATCCCGCTACGACCATCCAGCTGAGGCCCGGACGGGTTTGGTCACCGAGCCACATCACGCCGACGAGCGCAGGGCCAACCGTTTCACCCACCACCATCCCGGCCACCGCCGTGGTCACCGATCCGCGACTCAAAGCGGAGGTAAGCAACAAAAACCCGGCCGCTCCCCCCGCGATCACCGCGTACACGGCGGGGTTGGTGTAAAAGGCGGCTTTCGTCGGGTCGATGGGATCGATGAGGCGAACGGCGACCTCGACGACCCCGAAGCCGCCGCCGGCCCCAAGCCCCAGCACGAGTGCGCGGGACCGGTCGCCCAAGCGGCCCGCCGCCGCGCCGGCGATGAACAACACGGCGACCACCACCAGCAGCCCCCAGCCGAGTCCGGCCGGCCCACGCTGCGTGCCTTCGGGTCCGGCGGCAAGACCGAGCGTCGCAAGGCTCGCGCACACGACGCCCACCGCAGCCCACTCCAATGTTGACAACCTGGCCGACAGCATCCAGGCGGCCTCGATCGCGGTGACCGCGAGCGAAGCCGCGATCGCCGCGGCGACGACGTAGATGGGGACCAGGCGCAGCGCCGCCACCTGCAATAGAAAGCCAACGCCGTCGAGCGCGATGCCCGCGAGATAACGCCACTGCCGCAGCGCTCGGAACAGCAGGGCCGCGTCAACTCCGGATTCGCTGTTGCCGGCGTCCACCGAGCGGGTCGCCGCGGCCTGCAACACCGTCGCCGTGCCGTAGCACACCGAGCAACCCAAGGCGAGCAGCAAGCCGATCAGCACGGAACAGAGCCTATTTCGGCGATTACTCTGCCGAGTCGCTTTCCGATTCAGCACTGTCGTGCTCGGGCAGCAACCGCTCCAGCGCCGCACCGGTGATTCGCCGGAAAGCCCGCCGGGGCCGGCTGGCGTCGAGGATGGCGACCTCCAACGTCGACACGCCCAGTTTGGGTTGGTCGCCGCCGTTAGCGCTGCCGGCCTGCAGGGCTTCCACCGCGATTCGGACCGCATCGGACAAATTGGCGTTCTCGGCGTAGGACTCCTTGAGCGCGGTGCTGATCGGTTCCGTCGTCCCGCCCATCACCACGAAATGCGGCTCGTCGGCGATCGACCCGTCGTAGGTGATCCGATACAGCTCAGGCGGTTTGGTCTCGCCGTAGTGCGCGACTTCGGCCACACACAACTCGACCTCGTAGGGTTTGGCCTGTTCGGTGAAGATGGTGCCCAGCGTCTGCGCGTAAACATTGGCCAACTGGCGACCGGTGACGTCACGGCGGTCGTACGCGTAACCGCGGGTGTCCGCAAACTGAATCCCGCCGCGGCGCAGGTTGTCGAACTCGTTGAAGCGGCCGACGGCAGCGAAGCCGACCCGGTCATACAGCTCGCTGACTTTTTGCAGCGACCGCGATGGGTTCTCCGCCACGAACAACACGCCCCCGGCGTAGGCCAACGCCACCACGCTGCGACCCCGGGCGATGCCTTTCCGCGCGAGCTCGCTGCGTTCCCGCATCGCCTGCTCGGGCGAAATGAAATACGGAAAACTCATGAATCACTTCCCGCACGCTCCGCGTCCGGGCCGAAAGTATCTGCACGAGAACGTCTTTCGATGACCTCACGGGCCAGCTCGGCGATGCGCTGCTCGGGAACGTTGGCGGCGCCGTCGGCGCCGACGGTGACCGCAGTCGGGTAGATGCCGCGGACCAGATCGGGCCCGCCGGTGGCCGAATCGTCATCGGCCGCGTCGTAGAGCGACTCAACGGCGACCCGAAGCGCGGAATCGGCGTCGGTCACCTGCGAGTACAGCTTCTTGATCGACGATTTGGCGAAGATCGAGCCAGAACCGACCGACTGGTAGCCCTCCTGCTCCAGGTTCCAGCCGCCGGCAGCGTCGAACGAGACGATGCGACCGGCCTTCTCCGGGTCCGGGTCGTCGATGTCGAAACCGGCCAGCAGCGGCAGCGCCACCAGACCCTGCATCGCGACGGCGAGATTGCCGCGCACCATGATCGCCAGCCGGTTCACCTTTCCGGCGAAGGTCAGCGGGACGCCCTCCAGCTTCTCGTAGTGCTCGAGCTCGACGGCGTAGAGGCGGGCGAATTCGACCGCGATGGCCGCGGTTCCGGCGATCCCGGTCGCGGTGTAGTCGTCGGTGATGTACACCTTCTGCACATCGCGCCCCGCGATCATGTTGCCCTGGGTGGAGCGCCGGTCGCCGGCGATGACGACGCCGCCGGGATGCTTCAGCGCAACGATGGTGGTGCCGTGCGGCAGCGGCGCAGCGCCGGACTCCGCGGTACCGGTGCCCGCGGGCAGCAGCTCGGGGGCCTCACGGCGCAAGAAGTCCGAGAAAGAGGAAAGACCGCCAACGGCGGTTCCGGGAAGTGGTGTGTGGGTGGCCAGGCGATCGCGAAACGGCCAGGTCACTGTCCGCCCTTTTGGACGTATGCGCGGACGAAGTCTTCGGCGTTCTCTTCCAGAACATCGTCGATCTCGTCGAGCAGGTCGTCGGTCTCCTCGGTCAGCTTCTCGCGACGCTCCTGGCCCGCGGCCGTGC
>NZ_DATFZD010000334.1:0-17385 GCF_035314665.1 Mycobacterium sp.
GGCAGTCGCAATGAAGTTACGCGGCAGAGACGCCACGCTGACCGCCAGCGCCGCAGCGCCCAACAGAACTATCGACGGCACCGGAATCCGTGCTGGCTCGCGATCGCTGTTCTGCTCGCACTCGTCCGCCGACAGCACACCAGGTACCAGCACGGACATCGCCACACTCAACATGGCCAGTCCGCCGAACGCCCACCGCCACGCGCCGAACTGCGCGAAAATCCCGCCCAGTGCGGGACCGAGCAGCGCACCGATGCCCCACGTCGCCGACGCCATCGCGGAAGCGCGACTCCACAGGTAGCGCGGCAAGGCGGCGTTGATCACCGCAAAACTGAGGCCGCACAGTAGACCGCCTGCCAGCCCCTGCAGGAAACGGCCGGCCAGCAAGACCTCCATGTTCGGCGCAGCCGCGCAGACCAGGCTGCCGGCGCCCAACACCGCGAATCCCAGTAAATAGGAAACGCATGAGCCGACGCGATGCAGCACCGAATTTACCGTCGCCGCGGCGACCACCGACCCGACGAGGTACAGCGTCGTCACCCAGGAATAGAGCCGATCGCCGCCGATGTCGGCGACAGTGCTCGGCAGCATGCTGATCGTCAGGAACTCGTTGGTGGAATAAAGCACCACGCCCCCGGCGACCACAGCTGACGTCCGCAAATACCGGGTGCTCCACAACTCACGCCAGTGGCCGGTGGTGATTTGTTTCGTATCCGTTAAATGCACCACCGCTGGCCCACTAAACCATGTTTGGGCGGAGGAGTCGAACCCCCTCGAAAGGTGCGTTCGGCCCGGCGCAGGACCAAACCAGCGCGTACGGCCCGCGGAGCTGCGCCGTCATCGGCTCGCGCCGTTTAGATCACAAAGGGAGTTAACCGGGCTTATCCGCCTGTTCTCCCGGCCGCCACGCGGACTGCATCGTCGCAACACGAAATGAGTCGCCTACCATCGTGCCTCGTGCCCCACGACGAAAGTGAGCGATCGACGCGCCAGGTCGCGCGGTGGGTCGCCGTCGTCGCAGGAATCGTCGGGGCGCTGCTGTGCGCCGTGGTTCCACTGCTTCCGGTGAAACAGACCACTGCGACGATCCTGTGGCCGCAGGGCCTCACCGGCGACGGGCACGTGACCGATATCACTGCACCGCTGGTATCCGGGGCACCGCGGGCGTTGGACATTTCCATCCCCTGCCCGGCGATCGCCACCCTTCCCGCCGACGGCGGCCTGGTGCTGTCGACGCTGCCGGTCAACGGCTTTGAGACCGGCAAGCACGGTCTGTTCGTCCGGGCCAACAAAGACGCGGTCGTCGTTGCGTTCCGCGACTCGGTTGCCGCGGTGGCAGCCCGCTCGGCGGTGGGTTCCGATGCCTGCAGCGTGCTGCACATCTGGGCCGACGCCGGCGCTGCGGGTGCGGATTTCGTCGGCATACCGGGTGCCGCAGGCACTCTCGCACCGGAGAAGAAGCCGCAGGTCGGTGGGATATTCACCGACCTGAAAGTGCCTGCGCAGCCGGGATTGTCGGCCCGCATCGACGTCGACACCCGGTTCATCGTGGCCCCCACCATGCTCAAGAAAGCCGTGATGGCCCTGGGCGGGCTCGCGGTGGTGATTGCGATCGTCGCGCTGGCTGTTTTGGACCGGCAGTCCGGGCCGCGGATTCCGCGTAACTGGCGACACCTGTGGCGGGCCGGGGTCGCCACTTGGCTCGCCGACGCGGGTGTGATCGGCACGCTGCTGCTCTGGCATGTCATCGGCGCCACCTCATCGGATGACGGCTACAACCTGACCATCGCCCGGGTGGCGCCGAAGGCCGGCTACGTGGCCAATTACTACAGGTACTTCGGGACAACGGAAGCGCCGTTCGACTGGTACCTCGGCCTGCTGTCCAAATTAGCGTCGGTGAGCACCGCCGGCATATGGGTGCGGATACCGGCCACCCTGGCCGGTATCGCGGGCTGGTTGATCATCAGCCATTGCGTGCTGCGGCGGCTGGGACCTGGAAAAGGCGGCCTGGCATCCAACCGGGTGGCGGTGTTCACCGCGGGCGCGGTGTTTTTGGCCGCGTGGCTGCCGTTCAACAACGGCCTGCGGCCCGAGCCGCTGATCGCCCTCGGCGTGCTGGTCACCTGGATGCTGGTGGAACGCGCGATCGCGTTGCAGCGATTGGCTGCGGCCGCGGTCGCCATCATCGTCGCGATGCTCACCGCGGCCCTGGCGCCGCAGGGGCTAATCGCCGTCGCCGCCTTACTGACCGGTGCACGGGCCATCGCCCAGGCGATTCGGCGGCGCCGCTCCACCGACGGATTGCTGGCACCGCTGGCGGTGCTGGCGGCGTCGTTTTCGCTGATCACCGTGGTGGTCTTCCGCAGCCAGACGCTGGCCACGGTCGCGGAGTCTGCCCGCATCAAGTACAAGGTCGGTCCTACGATCGCCTGGTACCAGGACTTCCTGCGCTACTACTTCCTGACGGTGGAGTCCAACGCTGAAGGGTCGATGACGCGGCGCTTCGCCGTGCTGGTGCTGCTGCTGTGCCTGTTCGGAGTGCTGGTGGTGCTGCTGCGCCGGGGCTGGGTGCCGGGACTGGCCAGCGGCCCGGCGTGGCGCCTGATCGGCACGACGGCGATAGGCCTATTGCTGTTGACGTTCACGCCCACGAAGTGGGCCATCCAGTTCGGCGCGTTCGCCGGACTCGCCGGCGCTCTCGGCGCGGTCACCGCGTTCACCTTCGCCCAGATTGGCCTGCACAGCCGCCGCAACCTGACGCTGTACATCGCCGCACTGCTGTTCCTGCTGGCGTGGGCCACCTCGGGGGTCAACGGCTGGTTCTACGTGAACAACTACGGGGTGCCGTGGTACGACATCCCGCCCGTCATCGCCAGCCGTCCGGTGACGTCGATGTTCCTGACGCTGTCGATCCTCACCGGACTGCTGGCCGCCTGGTACCACTTCCGGATGGACTACGCCGGCCACACCGAGGTCAAGGACAACCGGCGCAACCGCGTGCTGGCGTCCACACCGCTGCTGGTGGTCGCGGTGATCATGGTCCTGGGCGAAGTCGGTTCGCAGGCCAAGGGTGCGGTTTTCCGTTACCCCCTCTACACCACCGGCAAAGCCAACCTAGCGGCGCTCAGCTCGGGCCTTTCCCCGACCAGTTGCGCCATGGCCGATGACGTGCTGACCGAGCCGGATCCCAATGCAGGTCTGCTGCAGCCGGTTCCGGGGCAACAGTTCGGCCCCGCGGGCGCGCTCGGGGGAATCAAGCCCGTCGGCTTCAAACCCGATGGGGTGGGGGATGACCTGAGGTCCAATCCGGTGGTGACCAAACCGGGGGTGGTGAATTCCACCGGGTCACCCAACAAGCCCAACGCCACCATGAGCGACTCCGCGGGCACGGCCGGCGGGAAAGGCCCGGTCGGGGTGAACGGGTCGCACGCAGCCCTACCGTTCGGACTCGATCCGGCCCGCACCCCGGTGATGGGCAGCTACGGCGAAAATTCGCTGGCCGCCACGGCGACCTCGGCGTGGTACCAGCTGCCGCCGCGCACCGGCGACCGGCCTCTGGTGGTGGTGTCCGCCGCGGGCGCTATCTGGTCGTATAACGAGGACGGCACCTTCACCTACGGGCAGTCGCTGAAATTGCAGTGGGGTGTCGCTCGCCCCGACGGCACCACTAAGCCGCTCGCGGAGGTGCAGCCGATCGACATCGGGCCGTGGCCGGCGTGGCGCAATCTGCGGTTCCCGCTGGCCTGGGCGCCCCCGGAGGCTAACGTGGCACGCATCGTCGCTTATGACCCGAATCTGAGCTCCGAGCAGTGGTTCGCGTTCACGCCGCCGCGGGTTCCGGTGCTGCAGACCCTGCAGCACTTGATCGGATCGAACACACCGGTGCTGATGGACATCGCGACCGCCGCGAACTTCCCCTGTCAGCGGCCGTTCTCCGAACATCTTGGCGTCGCCGAACTTCCGCAATACCGCATCCTGCCCGATCACAAACAGACGGCGGCGTCGTCGAACGGGTGGGAGGCCGGCGAGGACGGCGGTCCGTTCCTGTTCACTCAGGCGTTGCTGGTCACTTCGACGGTCTCGACGTACCTGCGCGACGACTGGTACCGCGACTGGGGATCGGTCGAACACTATTACCCGTTGGTGCCGGCCGATCAGGCGCCGGATGCCGTCGTTGAACAGGGCGTGACCACAGTGCACGGCTGGAGCCGGCAAGGACCGATCAGGGCCCTGCCATGAGCGTCATCAACCACGAACGGCAAGCGGCCACCGATCAGCCCGACACCCGTCGCGATGTGCGGGTGACTCGCTGGGTCGCAACGATCGCCGGGCTGATCGGTTTTGTCCTATCGGTCGCCACACCGCTGCTGCCCGTAATACAGACGACTGCGATGCTCAACTGGCCACAGAACGGCCAGCTGAATAGCGTTACGGCACCGCTTATTTCGCTGACTCCGGTGCAGTTGACGGCCACCGTGCCGTGCTCTGCGGTGAGTGGCCTGCCACCCGACGGTGGGGTCGTGCTGAGTACCGCACCCAAGAAGGGTAAGGATGCCGCGCTTAACGCGTTGTTCGTCGTTACCCACGGCCAGCGCATCGACGTCACCGACCGCAACGTGGTGATCGCCAGCGTGCCGCGGGATCAGGCGATGTCCGCGCGGTGCCAGCACATCGACATCACCTCCACACGCGCCGGCACCTTCGCCACCTTTGTCGGTTTGACCGATCCGGCGGGAAAGCCGGTGAGCGGTGGCTTCGCCGACCCCAATCTGCGCCCCCAAATCGTCGGCGTGTTCACCGATCTGACCGGTCCCGCACCGCCCGGACTGCGGCTGTCGGCGACCATCGACACCCGGTTCTCCACCACCCCGACGACGCTGAAACTGGTTGCGATGGTGCTGGCGATCGTGGCCACCATCGTCGCACTGGTCGCGTTGTGGCGCCTCGACCAGCTCGACGGCCGCCGTATGCACCGGTTGATCCCGAAGCGCTGGCGGAAGTTCACGCTGATCGACGCCACGGTGATATTCGGTTTCCTGCTGTGGCACCTGATCGGCGCGAATTCGTCCGACGACGGTTACATCCTCGGCATGGCCCGGGTCGCCGGCCACGCGGGCTACATGTCCAACTACTTCCGCTGGTTCGGCAGCCCAGAGGACCCGTTCGGCTGGTACTACAACCTGCTGGCACTGATGACCCACGTGAGCGACGGCAGCCTGTGGATGCGACTGCCCGACCTGGTCGCCGGGCTGGTCTGCTGGCTGCTGCTGTCGCGTGAGGTGTTGCCCCGGCTGGGGCCGGCGGTGACGTCCAGTACGGCCGCGAACTGGGCGGCGGGCATGGTGCTGCTGACCGCGTGGATGCCGTTCAACAACGGTCTGCGCCCGGAGCCGATCATCGCGCTCGGTTCACTGCTCACCTGGGTGCTGATCGAGCGGTCGATGTGCGCGTCCCGAGTGACGCCGGCGGCGCTGGCAGTGGTGACCGCCGCGTTCACCCTCGGGGTGCAGCCCACCGGCCTGATTGCGGTGGCCGCGCTGGTCGCCGGTGGCCGTCCGATCCTGCGAATTTTGGTGCACCGCCATCGCGTGGTCGGCACATGGCCGCTGGTGGCCCCGATGCTGGCAGCCGGCTTCGTCATCCTCACCGTGGTGTTCGCCGACCAGACCCTGTCAACGGTGTTGGAAGCCACCAGGATTCGCACTGCGATCGGCCCGAGCCAGGCCTGGTACACCGAGAACCTGCGCTACTACTACCTCATCCTGCCCACCGTCGACGGTTCACTGTCGCGCCGCTTCGGCTTCCTGATCAGCGCGCTGTGCCTGTTCACCGCCGTGTTCATCATGTTGCGGCGCAAGCGAATCCCCGGTGTGGCCCGCGGCCCGGCGTGGCGGCTGATGGGTGTCATCTTCGGCACCATGTTCTTCCTGATGTTCACGCCGACGAAGTGGGTGCACCACTTCGGGCTGTTCGCCGCGGTGGGCGCGGCGATGGCCGCGCTGACCACGGTGCTGGTGTCGCATGAGGTGCTGCGCTGGTCACGTAACCGCATGGCGTTTGTGGCGGCGGTGTTATTCGTGTTGGCGCTCTGTTTTGCCACCACCAACGGCTGGTGGTACGTCTCCAGTTACGGCGTCCCGTTCAACAGCGCCATGCCGAAGCTCGCCGGAATCACTATCAGCACAATCTTTTTCATCCTGTTCGCGATCGCGGCACTCTGGGCGACCTGGTTGCACTTCGCGTCGCGGGATCACGGCGAGGGCTGGCTGGCGCGGGCGGTGACGGCTGCGCCGGTGCCGATCGCGGCCGGATTCATGGCGCTGGTGTTCATCGCATCGATGGTCGCTGGGATCGTGCGCCAATACCCCACCTACTCCAATGGCTGGGCCAACTTGCGCGAATTCGCCGGGGGCTGCGCACTGGCCGACGACGTGCTCGTCGAGCCGGACAGCAACGCCGGCTTTATGGCGTCGCTGCCCGGCGATTACGGCCCGTTGGGTCCGCTGGGCGGCGTCGACCCAGTAGGGTTCACCCCTAGCGGCGTACCGGACCATACCGTGGCCGAGGCGGTTCAGGAGACGTCGGTGCCGCAGCCCGGTACCGACTACGACTGGTACGCATACGATTGGCGCGCGCCGACGAAGCTGAAAGCGCCGGGTATCAACGGATCATCGGTGCCATTGCCCTACGGCCTCAACCCCGATCAGGTTCCGCTGGCCGGCAGCTACACCACCGGCGCCCAACAGCAGAGCAAACTCACCTCGGCGTGGTACCAGCTACCCAAAGCCGACGACGGGCATCCCCTTCTGGTGGTGACCGCCGCGGGCAAGATCGCTGGCAACAGCGTGCTGCACGGACACACCGACGGTCAGACCGTGGTGCTGGAATACGGCAAGCCCGGTCCCGGCGGTGACATCGTGCCGGCCGGTCGGATCGTGCCCTACGACCTGAATGGGGAACAGCCGAGGGCGTGGCGCAATCTGCGCTTCGCCCGAGACAAGATGCCCGGGGACGCGACTGCGGTCCGGGTGGTGGCCCAAGATCTCTCCCTGACGCCGGACGACTGGATCGCGGTGACGCCACCGCGGGTGCCGGAACTACGTTCCCTGCAGGAGTACGTCGGCTCGTCGCAGCCGGTGCTGATGGACTGGGCGGTTGGGCTGGCGTTCCCGTGCCAGCATCCGATGCTGCACGCCAACGGCGTCACCGAGATCCCGAAGTTCCGCATCACGCCGGACTACAACGCCAAGAAGCAGGATACTGACACCTGGGAGGACGGCGTCAACGGCGGCCTGCTGGGCATCACCGACCTGTTGTTGCGGGCTCATGTCATGTCCACGTACCTGTCCCGCGACTGGGGCCGGGACTGGGGATCACTGCGCAAGTTCGACACCATCGCCGACGCCCACCCCGCGCAACTCGACCTGGGCACCGCCACCCACAGTGGGTGGTGGTCGCCGGGCCAGATCCGGATCAAGCCGTAGGCTTCTCGCCCGATCGAGCGGGCAGCGTGATCACTGTCACAGAAAGAACCGGGCGTGTCGGCGCCGTGAGACGTTCCGAATCGGCTGCCGCGGGGTACGGACAAAAAGACCACGAGTGAGAGGAAAGTCATGGGCAGCAGTGGACCCGAAGAAGCCATCAAGGGCATCGTCGAGGACGTCAAAGGCAAGACCAAGGAAATCATCGGGATCGTCACCAACCGCGACGGTCTGCGCCGAGAGGGCCGCGCTCAACAGGAGAAGGCCGAAGCCGCGCGGAATGTGGCCAAGAAAGAGGCCGAGGCGGCTTCTGCCCGAGCCGCTGAGCAAGCCGCTGAGGCTCGTCAAAAGTCGGCCAAATAGCGCCTGAACCGGCTAGGCGGCAATGATTTTCGGCCTTGCCGCCCAGCCGCGCGTTGTGGCGTCAGCCCAACGAGACCATCTCAACGAATCCACCGCGACGGGGCAAGGTGGACGCTTAGCCGGAATCGTTGTGTCGCGCATCACATTGATGCCTTTGCTGTAAGGGATCTCTCGCGCTCAGGGCGTAGGCGGGTCGTCGTGGGACCGGGACAATGAGACAAATGTCACTAACGATTTCCACGCTGGCCCGTCGCGCGTTTCCTGCAGTTCTCGCGGTGGCATCCGCGTTGAATCCCGCTGTGGCAGCGGCTGTTCCGGCTGGCACGACCGGTGGAACCGTGGTCCCGCTGAGAAGCGTCATGCGCGCCTGCGATTTTTTAACCCACTCCAGTGGGTGGGCGGGGAGAACCGCGCCGCGGCCACATCGGTTATTCGCGCTGCCGGTGGCACGGTAACCGCCGAGGTGCGCCTGTCGGAACCTGGCTCGCCAGGCACCCATTTCGACGTGAGCCTGATTCAGGCTCCGCGCGCGTCGAGTTCGCTATGCGGTTCCGGGGGTCCGGGCGTCGCGGTCGGCAGTCTCGATACCGATGGGGCAGGCCAGGCGGCAACCACTCTGCAGGATCGCATCCAATCGGGCACGACGGGCGCGTGGATTCTCATCCAGCAGCCGAGCCCGTATTCACAGACCCCGACCGAGTTCTACACGTCAGACTTCATCGCGCCGGTCTAGATCGGCAGCAGACCGTGCTTGCGCAAGACTCGCGCGTGTAACTGCTTGTCCCGCAATAAGTGCAGCGACCGACGCAGCAGCAGCCGAGTCTCGTGGGGCTGGATGACCGCGTCGATGAACCCGCGCTCGGCGGCGACCCACGGCGTGGCCATGTTGAGGTTATAACCCTCGATGAAATCCCGCTTGATCGCCTGCGCCTCGGGGGTGGTCGGGTCGGGGAACCGCCTCATCAGCAACTGCGCGGCGCCGTCGGCGCCGATCACCGCGATGCGGGCGGTGGGCCAGGCGAAGTTGAGGTCGGCGGTCAGCTGCTTGGATCCCATGACAGCGTAAGCGCCACCGTAGGACTTGCGGATCGTGATCGTCACCTTCGGCACGTCGGCCTCGACCACCGCGTACAGGAATCGCCCGCCGCGCTTGATGATTCCACCTTTTTCCTGCTCAACACCCGGCAAGAAGCCAGGGGTGTCGACGACGAACACCAGCGGCACGTAGAACGCGTCGCAGAACCGGACGAACCGGGCCGCCTTGTCGGAGGCCTCGTTGTCGATCGCGCCCGACATGTACGACGGCTGGTTCGCCACCACGCCGACCGGCCGACCATCGACCCGGGCGAACCCGGTGATGATGGCCTGTCCGGCCTGAGCGCCGACGTCGAGAAAGTCACCGTCGTCGAAGATTCGCAACAAGATCTCGTGCATGTCGTATGCCGTGTTGTCGGAGTCCGGCACGATCGAGTCGAGTTCTAGATCGCTCGGCGTGATCTCCGGCTCCAGCCCGGGGTTAACCACCGGCGCCGGGTCGAAGCAGTTCGACGGCAGGAACGACAGGTAATCGCGGACGTATTGGAACGCCGCCGCCTCGGACTCCACCACCTGGTGGATGTTGCCGTAGCGCGCCTGGGCTTCGGCACCACCGAGCTCGTCGAGAGTGACGTCCTCACCCGTTACGTCCTTGATAACGTCGGGGCCGGTGACGAACATGTAGCCCTGGTCGCGCACCGCGACCACAAGATCCGTCTGGATCGGCGAATAGACTGCTCCCCCAGCACATTTGCCAAAGATGAGCGATATCTGCGGCGCCACTCCGCTCAACAGGTCGCCGCGGCGGCCCAATTCGGCATACCAGGCCAGCGACGTGACCGCGTCCTGGATGCGGGCGCCGGCGGAGTCGTTGATGCCGATGATCGGGCAGGCCACCATCGCGCACCATTCCATCAGCGCCGCGACCTTGCGGCCGAACATCTCACCGACCGAGCCCTGGAACACCGTCTGGTCGTGCGAGAACACACCCACCGGCCGGCCATCGATAGTCGCGCGGCCGGTCACACACCCGTCGCCGAAGAGCGCGTTTGGGTCACCCGGCGTCCGTGCCAATGCCCCGATCTCCAGGAAACTGCCCGGGTCGACCAGATCGTAGATGCGGGAGCGGGCGCTCGGGATGCCCTTCTTCTCGCGCCGCGCAATTGCCTTCGGATCACCGGGTTCCTTTGCCAGCTCTAGCTTTTCGCGAAGTTCAGCCAGCAGCTCGGCGCTGGTCTTGGTGGTCACCTAGGCTTCTTTCTGCTCTGCATCGATCCGGTTGACCGCTTGGGTCATGTGCGCGCCAACCTTCGCGATGATCGGCTCATCGATCGCTTGGATGTGTTCGCCGCCGATCGGCACAACCTCCAGATCGGCAACGTACTCGCCCCAGCCACCATCCGGTTTGCGGGTGGCATAAGCGGGCTCGAAGGTGATCGCGTCGTCGTGGTAGCGGTCGGCCATATACAGCGTGACGTGCCCGTCGTAGGGCTTGTACTCGGCAGTGTCGATCGCCCGCTGGTCCAGGTAGGACGTGCGCTGGTGCTCGATGATCCCGCCGGGGATCTGCACGCCGCTCTGGCTGATCGCCTCGAGGACGAACTTGACCTGGCCCTCGTCGTCGAGCGTTTCGAGGTACTCGTAAGGGATTTCGGGAACCTGGACGTTGAAGGTCCGCTCGGCGAACCGCGCGTAGCGGTCCCACCGCTTGCGGGTTTCTTCCTTGGTCTGCAAGATCGGCTCGCCCGGCATGACCGCATCGATCAGGGCGACGAACGGGACGTCGCAGCCCTGTTGCTTCAGCCCGATCGCGCAGGCGTACGCGAGCGCCCCGCCCAGCGACCAACCTGCAAGGATGAACGGACCATCGCCCTGCAACTCGCGCAGCTTCGGAACGTATTGCGCGGCACGCTCTTCGATGGTTCCCTCGACGCGCTCGAAACCGTACATCGGGGTGTCCGGCGGCAGGCGGCTAAGCAGCGGTTCGTAGACCACCGTCGATCCGCCCGCGGCGTGGAACACGAACACCGGCGGCTTGGTTGAGCCTTCAGGTCTGGCGCGGATGGTGCGCACGAAACCGTCGATCTGGCCGGCTTCAAGGTATTCGCGGACAGTCGTCGCTAACTCCTCGACAGTCGTCGCGGCCTGCACGTCGGCGGAGGTGATCTCGCCCTCGGCACGCTCGGAAAGCCGCTCGGCCATCTTGGCGGCGGCGGCGTCGTCCAGCTTGGGCAGCTCGTTGAAGATGCCGCCCGGCGACTTGCCGGTGACGATCGCCCACGTCGCAAACGTGACCCGCTCGGCGGCATCGCGCGGCGGCACATCGGAACCCAATGCATCGGCGACGGCCTGCTGGTTGAGCACTTGCGCGGCTGCAGCCAGGCTCGGCTGCGCTGTCGGGCCAGACGGGTCGGTCGGAGGCGGCGGAATCGGCGCGCCCGCTTGAGGCTCTGGCTGAGGCTCCGGCTCGGCCTGCGTTCCCGTTGCCGCTTCGGTCACCGCAGCCGGCGTTGCGCCGGCCAACATCGCGGCCTGCTCCTTGGCGACCTCGTCGGCGGTCTGGGTCTTCTGGTGCTCGTGCAGATCCTGCACCTCGTCGCGGTGCTCGATCGCATACAGGATGAGCTGCTCGACGTTGTAGAGGTTGGCGTCGCGGACCGCCTGCAGCTGAATCGGCGGCAGGTCGAAGTCGTACTCGACGCGGTTCTTGATCCGCACGGCCATCATCGAGTCCAGGCCGAGCTCGATCAGCGGCACCTCCCAGGGCAGGTCCTCGGGCTCGTAACCCATCGCCATCGACACGATGGCGGCCAGCCGGTCACGCACCGTCTCACCGGAATCCGGTGACCACCGGGCCAACCCGCCCATTTGGCGGGCGGTGAGGCTGTCGGTCACGGTGCCGGCCTTGTCGGACTCGTCGGCCGCCGGCTCGGCAACCGGCGCGGCCACGTCGGCCGGCGCCACGGTGACCGTCTGCGCGATCGCCGCGCCGGCGCCCACGGCCGTCGGCAGCACCGCGGCCTGGCCGGCCCGCGATACCAGCGCGTCATAGACCAGCGTGAAGGATTCGTCGATGCGCGCGTGGATTTGAACCGCCGCCCCGCCGGGGTGGCGGGTCAGCGTCGTCACCAGTCGGGCGTTTTCGGCCGGCACGGCCCGTTGCTCGGAGGCGACGAGCTGAGCGTCCGGAAGCACTTGTGTCGCAGCGGCTCTCACCAATGCCGCCAAGTCGGTCGCATCGCGCGGCGCGTACTCCCAGACGTGACGGCCATCCGGCATCGCCACGTGGGTGCCGGGCATCAGCACCGACCCGTCACTGGAGAAGTGCGCGTTGAGCCAGTGCTCCTTGCGGCGGAATCGAGTCGGTGGGATGTTCGCGTAGTCCTTCGGACCGCCAGCTGGGCTAAAGAGCGTGCGGATGTCGAGGTCATGGCCGTAGACGAACAGCTGCGCCATCGCCGAGGTCATCGAATCGAGATCGTCTTGTTTGCGGGCCAGCGTCGCAATCAGTTGCGCGTCCGGCAATCCCGCGGCCGCGGTGGTCAGGCCGATCTGCATCAGCGCGACCGGGTTGGGCGCGAGCTCCAGGAACGTGGTGTAGCCGCTGTCGACGGCGTTGCGGATGCCGTGGGTGAAATACACGGAATGCCGCATTCCCTTGAGCCAGTAGGCCACATCGTGGATTGGCTCGCCGCCGGGCTTGATGTAGGTGCCCTCGTGAATCGTCGAAAAGATTCCGGTGTTAGGACTCATCGGCGAAATGCCTTGCAGCTCCGCGGAAAACTCGCCCAGCAGCGGATCCATCTGCGAAGTGTGGCCGGCGCCCTTGGTCTGCAGCTTGCGGGCGAAGCGGCCCTCGGCTTCGCAGCGGGCGACGATCGCGTCGATCTGCTCGGGTGGACCGCCGATGACGGTCTGGCTGGGTGCGGCGTAGACGCACACCTCCAGGCCGGGGAAGCCGGCGAACACCGTCTTGAGCTCGTCGGCGGAATACTCGACGATCGCCATGAACCGGATGTACTCGCCGAACAGCATCGCCTCGCCCTCACCCATCAGGTGCGAGCGTGAGCAGATCACCCGGGTGGCGTCTTGCAGTGACAGGCCGCCGGCGAAGTAGGCCGACGCGGGCTCACCGAGCGACTGGCCCACCACCGCAGCAGGTTTGGCGCCGTGATGCTTGAGCAGCTCGCCCAGCGCGATCTGGATCGCGAAGATGACGACGTTGCTGGTTTCGATGCCGTAATCCTGCGAGTCGTCGAGGATCAACTCGAGCACCGAGTAGCCCCGCTCGTCCTGGATCAGCGCGTCGACCTTCTCGATCCACTCGGCGAAGACCTCGTTGCGCAGGTACAGGTCCTTGCCCATCTTGCGGTGCTGCGCACCGAAACCGGCCATTGCCCACACCGGGCCGCTGGTCACCGGCCCGTCGGTGCTGAACACGTTCGGCTTCTGCTTGCCGTCGGCGATTGCGCGCAAGCCCTTGATGGCTTCGTCGTGGTCGTGGGCCAGCACCACCGCGCGGGAGCGGCCGTGATTGCGTCGCGACAGCGAGCGGCCGATCGACTCCAGCGACGACGCTTGGCCCTCCGGGCTTTCCATCCAATCGGCCAGCTCCGCCGCGGCGATCTTCTTGCGCGACGTCAGGAACGCCGACACCGCCAGCGGCACCAGCGGCACCGGGGCTTCTTGCGCCGCAAGCTCTTCGAGCGCAATCTCTTTGAGCCGCAACGCTTCCTCGGTGATGCCGGGCAAATCAGGCTCGGCTTCTACCGGGGCACGGTCGTCTTCGATGAACTCGCCGTACTCGTCGAAGCGCATTCCACCCACGTACTCGGCGGGCGCCTGTTCCGCGGGCTCGGCTTCGACCTCTGGCTGCGGCTCGGGCTCGCGTGCTTGCCTTTCCAAGACGTCGCGGGGCAAGACTTCACGCAGCACCACGTGTGCGTTCGCGCCGCCGAAGCCGAAGCTCGATACACCCGCAACCGCATAGCCGCCGTAACGGGGCCAGTCGGCAGCGGTGTCCAGGAAGCGCAGATGCGCCGCGTCGAAGTCGATGTAGGGGTTGGGCCCGGCGTAGTTGATCGACGGCGGCAGCTTGTCGTGCTGCAGGGACAGCACCATCTTGGCCAGGCTGGCCGCACCGGCCGCCGACTCCATGTGTCCGACATTGGTTTTGACCGCGCCGAGCAGGACCGGCTTGTCGGCCGGGCGGCCGCGGCCGATGACCCGGCCCAGCGCCTGGGCCTCGATCGGGTCGCCGAGCACCGTGCCGGTGCCGTGCGCCTCGATGTAGTCGACACTGCGCGGGTTGATTCCGGCGTCCTTGTAGGCCCGGCGCAGCACGTCGGCCTGCGCGTCCGGGTTGGGCGCGATCAGGCCGTTGGACCGGCCGTCGTGGTTGACCGCGCTGCCGGCGATCACGGCCAAGATCTGGTCGCCGTCGCGGCGCGCGTCGTCGACGCGCTTGAGCACCAGCATCGCGCCGCCCTCGGAGCGGGTGTAGCCGTCGGCGTCCGACGAGAACGACTTGATCCGGCCGTCGGGCGCGAGCACCTGGCCGATCTCGTCGAAACCGAGCGTCACCGCCGGGGTGATCAATGCGTTGACGCCACCGGCGACGGCCGTGTCGCACTCACCGCTGCGCAGCGCCTGCACGGCCTGATGGGTGGCGACCAGCGAGCTCGAGCAGGCGGTGTCGACCGCGACCGAGGGGCCGTGGAAATCGTAGAAATACGAAACCCGGTTCGCGACAATTGAACTCGCCGTGCCGGTAATCGCGTAGGGGTGGGCGACGGTTGGATCGGACATCGCCAGGTAGCTGTAGTCCATGACGGATGTGCCGACGTACACCCCGACGGATTCGCCGCGCAGGCTCGACGCCGGGATGCGCGCGTGCTCCAGCGCCTCCCAGGTCAGCTCCAGCGCCATCCGCTGCTGCGGATCCACGTTGTCGGCTTCGGTCTTGGACAGCGCGAAGAACTCGGAGTCGAAGCCCTTGATGTCTGTCAGGTAGCCGCCGCGAGTGCGGGCCTTGTTGATGAGCGCGGCCAGTCGCGGCTCCTCCAGGAACTCCGACCAGCGGCCCTCGGGCAGGTCGGTGATGGCGTCGCGACCCTCCAGCAGCGCCTGCCAGGTCTCCTCGGGGCTGTTCATGTCACCGGGCAACCGGGTAGCCAGCCCCACCACGGCGATATCGACCCGCTCGATCGGCCCGCTGCGGGTCCAGTCGGTGTCGTCGGTAGTCACGTCGTCTTCCGGGTCGCCCTCGACGATCCAGGTGGCGAACGTCTCGATGGTCGGATGCTCGAAGGCGGCGGCGATCGACACCGTGACCCCGGTGCGGTCCTCGATGTCGGCGGCCATCGCCACCGCATCGCGCGACGACAGACCCAGTTCCACCATCGGCGTGACCTCGTCGATCACGTCGGGCGACCGCCCGGTGGCGGTGCCGATCCAGTTGCGCAGCCACTGCCGCACCTCGGCGACGGTCATGTCGGTGCGCGCGGGTTTACTGGCGGGCCCAGCAGCGGCGTCGGCCGATGGTTGGGAATCGATCTCTGTGTCAGTCATGTTGGGGCTCAGTCAGCCTGGTCGGGGAAGGCATTCGGGACCGCGGTGCCGCTGCGCAGGCTGCCGTCGATGTAGGCGGTGCGGCAGGCGCGGCGGCCGATCTTGCCGCTGGACGTCCGGGGAACCGAGCCGGCCTGCACCAGCAGGACGTCGCGCACGGTGACCCCGTGGCGGACGGCGATGGCCGTCCGGATGTCGTCGGCGATGGGCTGGTAGTCGAGCTTGTGCGCACCCGGGGCGCGCTCCCCGACGATCACCAGCTGCTCGGAGGTGTCATCGGGGTCGTATTTCAGGCCGGCGTGCGGGTTGTCGAACACCTCTTTGGGCAGCTTGTTGGCAGGCACCGAGAAGGCGGCCACGTAACCGGTGCGCAAGGCCCGGCTGGCTTCCTGCGCCGAGTACTCCAGATCCTGCGGATAGTGGTTGCGGCCATCGATGATGACAAGATCCTTGACCCGGCCGGTGATGTACAGCTCACCGTCGTGGTAGGTGCCGTAGTCGCCGGTGCGCACCCATAGCCCGTCATCGGCGGCTCCCTCGGCGTGCGACGGGTTGGTGCGCGACTTGAGGATGTTTTTGAAGGTTTCGGAGCTCTCTTCTTCGCGGTTCCAGTAACCGGCACCCATGTTGTTGCCGTGCAGCCAGATTTCACCGATCTGCCCGTCAGGCAGTTCGCTGGCGGACTCGGCGTCGACGATGGTCGTCCACTGGTCGATACCGATCTTGCCGGCGGAGGCCTGCGGGACGCCGTTCGGCGCGTCGGCGGGCACCTCGACGAACCGCCTGTTGTTCAATGCCTCCCGCTCGACGTGGATGATCTTGGGCGCCGCCGCCATCGGGGTGGTCGAGACGAACAGGGTGGCCTCGGCCAGACCGTAGGATGGCTTGATCGCCGTCTCCCGGAAGCCGAACGGCGCAAATGCCTCGTTGAACTTGCGTATCGATGCCGCCGACACCGGCTCGCTGCCATTGAGGATGCACTTGACATTACTCAGGTCCAGCGGCGGCTCATCGTCCTTGGGCACGCCACGCAGCGCGGCGTGTTCGAAGGCGAAGTTCGGGGCGGCGGAGATGGTCCCGCCGGTCTCGCCGTCCTTGCGCGCGAGCTCGCGAATCCACCGGCCGGGCCGGCGCACGAAGGCGGCGGGCGTCATGAAGGTGACGTGGTACCCGACCACCGTCGACAATAAGGCGGTGATCAGGCCCATATCATGGAAGAACGGCAGCCAGCTCACACCACGGTCGCCTTCCTGGCCCTCCAGCGCATTGATCACCTGGACCACGTTGGTGGGCAGGTTCAGGTGCGTGATCTGGACGCCCGTCGGGGTGCGGGTGGAGCCGGAGGTGTACTGCAGATAGGCAACGGTGTCGTGCCCGGCGGGCACGTGCTCCCAGGTGGAACCGACCTCTGCGGGCACCGCGTCGACGGCGATGACACGCGGCCGCTCGTTGGCCGGCCGGCTGCGCATGAACTTGCGAACGCCTTCGGCGGAGTCGCTGGTGGTCAGGATCGCCGACGGCTCGCAATCGTCGAGCACCGCGTGCAATCGGCCGACGTGACCCGGCTCGGCCGGGTCGAACAGTGGCACCGCAATCCGGCCGGCGTACAAGACGCCGAAGAAGGCGGAGAGGTAGTCCAGGTTCTGCGGACACAGGATGGCGACACGGTCACCGGGCTGGGTGACCTGCTGCAGCCGCGCGCCCACCGCACGGTTGCGGGCACCGAAATCGGCCCATGAGATGTCCCTCTCGACACCATCGCGTTCGGTGGAGAAGTCCAGGAACCGGTAGGCCAGCTGGTTTCCGCGCACCTTCGCCCACTTCTCGACGTGACGAACCAGGTCGGTGTTTTCCGGGAACCTGATCCGCCCGTTCTTATCGATGAACGGGTTGTGGTACGCCATGCCACTCTCTCTCCTGTCACAACAGTTCTAGG